>DAOWGX010000010.1 GCA_030641715.1 Nanobdellota archaeon | reverse complement strand
GATTGTCTCAGCTGGAGACCTTATAAATGGACTCGGAGACAAATTAGTGGCTAAAAAGTAGTCAGAAAAGTAGTAGAAAAAGTAGTCATAAAAGTAGTCATTTTTCCCTCCGATTTTTTATAAGGTTTATTTGAATAGTTTTTTTATGGAAGAGAAAATTGCGGAAGATATTGGCGAGGAAATAATTTCTCGATTAAAGGAATTGATTGCAATTCTTGAACTAAAAGTAAGGGAGAAAAAGAATGAGAAAGAATGCCCAACTCCATCTCTTAATTGAAACTGAACTTTTTGAATTATTAAGAAGAGAATCTGAAAAAAGTAGTGTGTGCTTTTCTGAATATTGTCGGAGAAAATTAAGAGAAAATTGTAAGTTGGAAGTTATAGAGAGACTGTTAACGGAGGTTTTGGATAAAAATGGAAGCAAATAATATTTTTCAAGGGGATTGTATTGAACTAATGAGAAAGATGCCAAATAATTGCGTTGATTTAATTATCACTGATCCCCCTTATGGAGATAATGTTGCTTATGGCTGGAATAACAAGACTATTAAAAATAATAAAAACCCTTTAATTAATTGTTCTGCACTTGTTGAATGTTACAGAGTTTTGAAAAGGAATAGGTCATTATATTTATTTACTAATTGGAAACACTATCCTTTTCTGACAGAGTTTATTATTAGGTATACTAAGTTTAATATTCGGCACTTGATAGTTTGGAAGAAACATAATTTCGGACTTGGTTGGGCATTTAGACATCAATATGAATTAATTTTAGTTTTAGAAAGAGGAAAGCCGAAATATAATTTAAAGAATTTTTCTGATGTTCAAACTTGTAGTCATATTAATCATAACAAAGAAAATCATCCCCATGAGAAACCTGTAGATTTGATTATGAAGATGGTTGAGCATAGTTCTAAGGAAGGGGATTTGGTGTTGGATCCTTTTGTGGGTAGCGGTTCGACTTGTGTGGCTTGTGAGAAGATGGGGAGGAAGTGGATGGGGATTGAGTTGGATGAAAAATATGTTGAAATGGCTAAGTGGAAAACTCAATTAAATTTCGTGGGAGGTAAAAATGGTAGACAAATACATTGAAGAGCGAAGAGAAGCAATCAAAGATTCTAAGACTAATGAAGAGATTGATACAGTCTTGAATAAAACTTATGATGATGGCTTTGAGGATGGATCTGATGAATAATTCCGAGAAATTAGGATTTATGGAACGTTTTTCTATACTGGCAATTGTAGGATATCTATCCTATTTCTTTGTGATATCTATACAAACGACTTTTTCACATTATAGTTACTTTCAAAAATTGGTCTTGATAATTTTATGGTATTTTGTAACTCTAGGTATTAGTAGGTTGGTTAGAAAATTATTAATTAAAATTTTGCATTATTGATTCATTTTAACAAGTATTCCTTCTTGCTTAACATGTTTTAATATCTCTCTCATTTGGACTTCTAAAACCTTCATCCTCTCGTTCAAAACCACTTTTTCTTTCTCTGTTTTAGTTAATCTTTGTTCTAATTCTGTTTTTGTAGTGTCGATTAAAATATCTTCTTCGCTAATAGTGTCTTTCATACCAAGCATTTCACTATAATAATGAATCTTATCGGACTTCTTCCAACCAAATCTAAACTTTAATGCTGATTCAGATTTATATCTTGGAAGCCAATAACAGCAAGATATATGTCTAAAATCATACATTGTTAAGTCCGAATATTTTTGTCCTGCAAGGCTTTTCCCTTCTCCGAAAAGCTTTCTCGAAAGTCTTTTGAGATATCTATTTGTGACTGATGGACAAATATCAAATAAATAATCTTCTTCAGATAATTTTTTGACTCGAATATATTCTTTTACTAATTCCGAACAGAGCATTAGTTTAATTCTCCTACCAAAGGTCTTGGACACCTCGTCTCGGATATTTAACTCCTTGCAGTCTTTTAATAAATCTGAAACTTTAATATTGATTAATTCGGTGGGCGATCTTATCCCAGAATCAAATAAGAACATGATCAAAACCTTGTAATTATATTTAGCGTTTTCGTACATTTGCTTAACTTGATTCTCATCTAAATATACCCATTGAGGTTTATCTTTAGAACAATCAAGGTCTTCAGTTATATCTAAGATTTTTATGTCTTGTTTTCTATTAACTTTAATATGCCAATTCCAGAATGCCTTGATTATTTTAACAAAATCAACAACAGACCGATAAACCTTTCCATCAATTCTCTTAATTTCTCCGCTTCGCATTTTAGAAAAGAAAGTAATTACTTGATGTTCTGTTAAATCGGTTAAGCAGTTTATTTTATAAGATTCTTCAAATCTCTTCGATAAAAAAATCATTCGCTGTTTTAAATTATTCAAGCGGATGTAACTCCTAGAACCTTTTGCACTTTTTCTTGATACATTCATGCCTAATTCCATATCAAAAACATATCTTAGAATTAAATCGGAACTTTCTCTTGAGATTCCCTCGATGTAGCCTATCTCATCAATTCGCTCTTTCCAGGCTTCATATTTTTCCCGGTGTTTGTATGGGTCTCGTTTCATATCTTGTTAAGCCAGATCACCTTAAAAGATAATCTGTTATGATTCGTTATAAAAAGTAGCCCCTAAGGGATGCCAAGAAGGTATTACGCCCTAACCGGGGATTGAACCCGGGTCTCGGCCGCGACAGGGCCGTGTACTAACCATTATACTATTAAGGCTTGTAAACTAGTTGAAGAATTGATTTAAAAGATTTACTGTTTCTTTTTCGTCTTTTTCCCCGTCTTCTTTCCAGAATCCTTTACAACTTCTACCCGGAGTTTTTCGATTTCTTCGAGGAGCGTTGCGTGATTTAGACTTAGGTGTTGTATCTTGTCATGGATGTCTGAGAATGCATCGTTGAGCATTAACATGTCTTTCTTTACATATCCAAAACTCGCGGAAATGTTTTTCTCTATTTGTTTGACCGATTTTTCCATAATATTCTATATTTTTGATATTTATAAACTTTTGTAACTTTGGAATTGCGACAGATGGGTTTTTAGTATTCTTTGAAATGTAATAGATGTAGTTAAACTTATAATGGAATTTTTGTTTTGAGAAATATGAAATCAAGCTATGAATTGTTAGCCCCTGTCGGAGATTTTAAGAATTTGTATGCTGCCGTCGAGGCTGGGGCTGATGCAGTGTATTTTGGAATTAAAGAATTTAATATGAGGGCGAGTGCGAAGAATTTTGATGTGAGAGATTTGAAGAAGGTTCGGAGAATTTGCAATGAATCTCCTCGGAAACCTAAAATGTACCTGACATTGAATACGGTTGTTTATGATGGTGAGTTGAAGAAACTTGAAAAGGTTGTTAGGGCTGTTAAGGGAAAAGTCGATGCGATTATTTGTTGGGACTTGTCAGTAATTGAGTTGTGTAAAAAGTATGGTATACCGTTTCATGTTTCTACTCAGGCATCTGTTTCGAATGTCGTTGTTGCGAAGTTTTATAAGAATCTTGGCGCTGAGCGGATAGTTCTTGCTAGGGAGTTGAATTTGAAACAGATTGAAAAGGTGTCGAAGGTGATTGGTGTTGAGTGTTTTTGTCATGGGGCGATGTGCGTCGCGGTTTCTGGTCGGTGTTTTACTTCGCAGTTTGTCCATGGGCTTTCGGCAAATCGGGGGCAGTGCGCTCAACCTTGTCGACGAGCTTGGGAGATTAAAGATGATGCAGGGAATAAATTGAAGTTAGTAAATAATCGCGTTATGTCTGCGAAGGATTTATGCACTTTGCCTTTCATCGAGGAGATGAAGAGAGCAGGGATTAGTTCGTTTAAGATTGAGGGGAGAAATCGGAGTCCTGAGTATGTTTATGCCGTTGTGTCGGAGTATCGAAAGGCACTTGATAAGAGGTTGAGTCGAAGTGAGATTGTCGAGGGGATTGCCCGGTTGAAAAGAGTTTACAATAGGGGGTTTAGTTCTGGGTTTTATTTGAGGATGCCGACGGCGGATGATTTTTCTTTTAGTGAAAACGGGGAACAGGAAGAGCGGAAAGAATTTGTTGGGAGGGTTGGGAGATATTGGCCTAAGGCGGGAGCAGCGTCGGTAACTATGCTTGCGGGACGATTGAAGGTTGGCGACGAGGTCTATTTGATTTCTAAGGATGCTCCAATTCAGAGGGTTGTTGTGAGGAGTATTGAGTTTAGGGGTGATGGTGTTAAGGTGGCGAAGAAGGGGCAGGAAGTTGGTGTTGATTTCGGTGTTGTTGTGAGGCGTGGCGACGATGTTTATTTGATTCGGAAGAGTTAGGTTCTAAAATAAATCAATAGTGTAATTATTCCTATTGCGAGACAGTAGAATCCGAAGAGCCAGAATTTGTTGTTTTTGATTATTTTTGTTAGGAGGTTTAGGAATAATAAACTTGTGAATAGGCAAGTGAAAAATGCGACGACGAGTGAGAGTGAAATGTATGCTGTTCCGAGTTTAAAGATAAATGCTGCTAGGACTAAGGGGATTAATAAGAGGAATGAGAATCTTGCGGTTTTTTCGCGATTAAGACCGAGGAACATTCCTGAAGAGATTGTCATTCCACTACGGGAAATTCCTGGGAAAAGTGCTAATATTTGAAATAGTCCGATAACTAATGCATTTTTTGTATTGAACTTGGAAGTTACTTTTGTAAATTTGGTTAGAAGAAGAATCGTGCCTGTAAATATAAATGCTAGTCCGAGGAAGAGGTATGAAGAAAACATTTTTTCTATTGTTTCGTGGAAGAGGAAACCGACTATGGCTGCGGGAGCTGTTGCAATGATTAAGAATGTCCAGAGAGGTTTTGATTTTTTATCGAATTTTAGTAGGGAGAAAATTTCTTTTCGAGTGAAAATTAGAACTGCAATTAAAGAGGCTAAGTGTAATGTTGTAAAGAAAAATAAATCTGGCTTGGAGATTAAGTTGGAAATTAGGGATAGATGGCCTGAGGAAGATACGGGGAGGAATTCTGTTGCGGCTTGAATTAGTGCGAGGATAATTTCGGTTAACATTGAATTAGTAGCGGTAGAAGATTAATAAACCTTTTTCATCGGCGACGTAGAGTGAGTCACCGGCGTCGTTCCAAATGCATGAGAATTTTTTTGTGAAGGTTCCTTTCGGCAGTGTTTCTCTGTAGATATGGGTTGCGTCGTCTTTTATCGTTACTTGCATTTCGTCGCAGGTATTCTCTAAAACTAAAAGTTCGTCGTCGGAACATCGTGTTGGCTGTTCTTTGAATTTTAGTTCGATGAGTTCGAGACAGTCTGTGTTCGGTGATTTTTCCCAGAGACCTCTTTGATTTAGTCTTGCGAATTCTTCGGCTTGTTTTAATTCTTCATAGTGTTCGTCTTTTTCATAATAGTATAGTGTGCCGAGGCCTTCTTCGAGAATTTCTTTGTTTATGTTTTTTCCGTCGAGGAATATGTATGCCAAGGTTCTTCCGTATTTGTCTATGCCATGGCTTTCGATTTTGATTGATTTGTTTTCGATTAATTGTTTGACGAATTCTGTTGCTTCCTGGTTGAATGGCATTGATTTTTCAGGGGTGTTAATTCCTATGAGTCTGAGTTTTTGTCCGTTGGTTAGTTCTAATGTGTCTCCGTCGATGACTCTTGCTACGATTATGTTGGGGGTTATAGTGATTTCGTCGGTTAATTGGTAGTAGAAAATGCAGGAGGAAATGAAAAGGATGACGAGGATGATTGTTTTTGTGTTCATGAGAGTTTGAGTACAGCAAGGTTTAAAAGTGTAATTTTTGTTTGTGTTTTATGTCAAAAGTACGGATTAAATTGCAAAGTGTGGAGATTGATAAGTTGAATGGGGTTATCGATAGAATAAAGACGATTGCTAGTGGAGCGGGGATTCCGATAAGTGGGCCGATTCCGTTGCCGACGAAGCGATTGAAGGTGACTACTCGGAAATCTCCTTGTGGCGACGGAACTGCGACTTTTGATAGGTTCGAGATGAGGATTCATAAGAGGATTATTGATTTGCCGGCTAATGATAGGGTTCTTCATAATGTGATGAGGATTAGTATTCCTAGAACTGTTAAGATTAAGATTGAGATGGTCGACTAGACCAGGGAGATATCTCCCTCGTCTGTGTACCCTCTTATTTAGCGATGATTTAAAATTTATTTTTCATTTTATTTTTGTTGCACAAAAACCTTGCGTGAAAAATAAATTTTAAATATCGTATTTAAGGCGAATAAATTTTTCTTAACGCCCCCGTCCACCGGAAGTGGACACCTGTGACTAAAAAATTTATTCGCGAGGGAGGGCTTGGGCAACAATCCTTAATTTTAAAAAGCGTTCTTTCTGTTGTTGTATATTGCCCAGATCGCATAACGGTATTGCACAAGACTGGAACTCTTGACCCTTCGGGGTGCCCCGGTTCGACTCCGGGTCTGGGCGTATATTTTTGAGTTGAACCGGTTTGACCGAGTTTTTGCTTCTGAACTAAACAAAGCATTATCGGGAGTGAAAGCGAGACGGGTCTGGGCGTTCTGACTGTGTAATTTTCTATTCAATATTATTTGATGGGGCCGGAAGTACGGTAGATTTTAATATATATGATAGTCATTACGGAGATAATTCAGGTAGTTTAACAGTAGATGTCTCAAAATGCGTTATACCAAGAAGTGCAGAGATAACATCTCCAGAAGAGAATGAAGTAGTTTATGGTTTAGTTGATTTTGAAGCATTCCTAGTCGACGATGACGAAGATTTTGTTGATTGGGCTGTTAGAAAAGGAACATGTGCAGCAGGAACAAATACTGTGTTTGGAAATGTTGATGGGCATTCTGATTCTTTAGGAATGGTTTATGATGCAAATACATATACCTATTCTTATTCGACAACAGCAGATGTTAGTGGATGGGATCTTGGGATGTATTGCTTTATCTTTAATCCAAGAGAAGACAGTGGTGAAAGTGGTATAAGGTTGACAAGAGAGTTTGTGGTTGTTGATAATGACTTGGATGGTGATGGAATTCCGGAGAGTGAAGATAGATGTATGGAGACAGATGTAGATAATCCGGAAAAGGAATTAGGAACAAATAGATGGATTTGGAATGGAACTGATTGGGAAACAAAATTACCAAAAGGAATAGGTCCACGAAAGTCTTTTACAATGGAAGATACACGTGGTTGTAGTTGCCAACAGATTTTAAAAACGATGGATGGTAAAATGTCTGGACATTCTAAATTTGGTTGTAGTATTAGTGTAATGGAAAGTTTTATTGCAGGCTTACCACCCCTTCTTGTTGATACTGTGGAAGTTTTTGCTAATAATCCTAATCCGGTAGAATCAAATATTGTGTTAAAATCTGGAGTTGAGTATGAGCTTGAGGCTATAGGAACTGCATTTGCAGGCGATACTATAG
Source organism: Nanobdellota archaeon (assembly GCA_030641715.1). Lineage (GTDB taxonomy): Archaea > Nanobdellota > Nanobdellia > Pacearchaeales > GW2011-AR1 > JAGVXH01. The sequence continues at coordinate 38,945 of DAOWGX010000010.1, read as the reverse complement.
ACTTCGATGCAAAGTATTCACTAACAAATAGAATCTCAGGGGATGCATGGACTGATAATGTTAGTGGTTATGAATCTCATGGTCCAACATTATTAGACTTATTTGTAAATGGAGGTTCTGTTGATTGGGGAGCATATAGTGATATACACACATACTATTGGACTTTAATCGGGGATAATATGCCATTAGACCTTTGGATATATGATACCTATCCGTCTAACAATGCAGATTTCATAACAGTAAACATTTTTGAAAAGCAATAATTAGAAACATTTAATTTTAACGGGAACATTTTGTTCCCTTTTTTATTTTTAATTAATGAACGTTATTAATCAAATAATCTGCAAATTTGAAAAGTGTGTTCATCTGTTCTGCATCCACAGGGTAGCAGCCGATTTTTAAAAAGCTAAATCCCTTTGAAATATTAAGATAAAATAAGGAGCGTAAAATAAAAAGTTTTGTTATCTGTAGGTTGAGAAGACTTCTTTTAGGAACTCTAATTTTGTAGGGCGTCTTAATCGTTCTATCGCTCTTGATTCTATTTGCCTGATTCGTTCGCGAGTGACACCGTATATTTTTCCGATTTTTTCGAGGGTGTGGGCGTTTTCATTATCTATACCGAATCTTAGTTTGATAACTTCTTTTTCTTTATGGTTTAAGGTTTCTAGTAGTTTTTTAGTAATTTTTCTTAGGCTTGATTGTTTAGCTAACTTATCAGAATTTATGTTGTGTGGATTAATTCTTTGTTGAAGATTTATTCTTCTATGATTGTCATAGATATCTTCTGATGTCTTATTGTATTCGTAATATGATTCTATATTTTTTGGAAATAAATATTCTAGGGGTTTTTCTAACACCTGTGCAATTTTATTTTTGACTGATTGATTGGGTTTATATCTCATTGATTCGTAGTTCAAATATGTTAGTCTAGATATTCCCACCTGTTCGGCTATATCTTTTTGCTGAAATTTTTTATTTTTTCTCGCTTCGACTAACCTGTAATTTCTTATTGATTCATTTTCGTCTAAGTGTGATGTCATATATTTTTGGTGAGAGAACTATTTTTAAATATTATCATTTTTTAATGACGTTAATCTAACTTAGCATTAATCACCCTAACGTCCGGGCTCCATAGAGAAACTTTGTCTCCCTTGAATCTAACTCCTCTGGCGACTTTTTGAAATAAATCTCTTCGGGCTTTGTCCATGTAAAACTCTCTGAATTTTTCGGGTTGTTCTTGTCGGAGAATTTTCCAGAAGAGTCCTTGAATGTTTGGGTATGGGAATCTTGTGACGACGATTGAGTTGCATTTGTCGCCGGCGAAGTCGACTCCTCTCGAACATTTTGTGGTGAATAAAATATCTTCTTCACCTGATGTGAATTCGTCTACGGCGGTGTTCCCTCGCGATTGAAGTTCTCTTAATTTTTCTTGGGTAATTAAATTTTCAAATTTGTATTCGGCATTTTCCTCTTCTGTTGGGAGGTCCTTGAATGCGCTCACGTGGACCAGGGTTGGTTGTTCTGCGTTTGCCATGCACATGTCCAAAATTTTTAGGTACATCTTTCGGGTTATGGAGCCGTTGGAGAAGCTGGCAAAGTTGCAGTTTTTTTCTAATCCTGTTCGCTGTTTATGGATTTTTCCAGGGCTTTCGGTTTCAGCTTCGATGATTTTGAATTCTGTTAAACCGAAAATGTCTTTTAGAACTTGTTCGGAATGAAGAGTTCCTGACATCATTACGAGAACATTGTTTTGTTCAATTAGTTCGCGAAGTTTTTGCGCGAGGTTGATTGAAACAAGGTTTATGATTATCGTTTCCTCGTCGGAAAAATTACTTCCGAAGAGTCCTTTTTGCTTGGAATCCTTTTCTATTTTCGAGGTTGAAATGTATGTTTCGTCTAAAAGGTTTTCAAAGGTTCTTGCTATTTCGACGATGTTGTTATAATAATTAATTTCTTCGTCTTCGGCAAGATTTGGATTTTCGAGAATTGTTTCTATTAAGTTGATTAGCGGTGATGATTTGATTTTTTGGATTTCTATTTTTGGAGGGTTGAATAGTATGTCGTCTATTTCATGGATTAGTTCTTTGACTTTTGTTCGTTTTTCTTGGTCTGAAGGCATGAGGTTTGAAAGTGCCGAGCGTAATCTGTTTAGATTTATTTTTCGTTCATTGGCAAAATTATCGAGGAATTCGTCGCACTCGTCGATTATGTCTATGTCTGTTTTCGGCTTTCGTCCTATTGAACTTTCTATTTGATATTTCATGCTGTTGAAAATGAGGACGTCAGCGTCGGCGTAGGATTTGTATTGGTCGTAATATCCACATCCTTTTTTCCTACCGAATAAGGCAAATTCTTTTCCACAAATTGCTTGATATTTTTTCTTGTTAACTTCGGATAGTCCTTTTGGATTTGCTTCGGAAGGCATTAGGGGTGCCCAGTAAGGGCATGCGGGAGCAATATTCATTCTCCGAACGTCTGATGCCGTCGAGAAGTTTTCTTTTTCTACAGCGCCGTTCATGTCGATGAATTTTAAGAGTTGCTCGGTGTTTTTCTCTCTGATTTCAATGGTGCATGGAAGCTCGGGGTCGTTGGCACGTTCTCCAGAAAACGGACATCGAAAATTATTCCGTCCTTTTATGACTGCTATTTTGAGGGGGCTGTTGTCTTTTTTCATGATGAATTTTTTTTGGGTGTAGTCTTTTTCGTATTGTTCTTGAAGGGATTTTATCGGGACGACGATTGATGTTTTTTTGAAGTGTCTTGCGAGGTTTAAGGCAATGGCTGATTTTCCAGTTCCGCAAATTCCTTTTATGAAAATTATTTTGTTTCCTGTATTGATAGCGTCGAGAACTTCTTTGACGACGTCTGCCTGAGTTTTTCCGTTCGAGAATTTTAACGGTTCGAGTTTTTCTCCAGAATAGTTGAATAGGTTTACACCGTCGCTGGAATCTTCCTCATTTTTTCGTTCGTATAATGACCACATGTTTGTACCTTGTGAGGGGAAATCGAGAGGACGGTTTTTAAGGGTTGTTATGGTTCTCTGTTGAAATGTTTTGATTTGTGAGGATTTTATATTTTAGTATATATTTATATATAAACCCAAATATTATGTTAAAAATATGATGAAGCGGTGTGAAAAATTAGACTCTATTGTCGAGGGACTTTGTTGTGACGTTCTTAGTTTGGTGAGGATTAAAAAAAAGATTAGTTCGTTGAAAGATCCCAATGATATAATTTATGTGGGTAATGAGCTCTGGAAAAATATATTTGAAAAGGGTTTGAAGCGTACTCCTGAGGTGATCTCGTTTTTAAGGGATATTATTTATAAGGCAAATGAAAAGACGAGGAAGTTATCGACGAGAGATTATTTGACTGGACTGTTTAATCGAAGATCTTTGGATTCGGAATTAAAAAAGCAACTTGCTTCAACTTATAGAAATTCTTATAGTTTTTTTTCGGTAATAATGCTTGATATAGACAACTTTAAATTTTTTAACGATGTTTACGGTCATAATGCCGGGGATGTTGTTCTTAAGACGTTGAGTGGTGTTGTCTCGAAGAGTATCAGGGGTTCGGATGTTGCTTTTAGGTATGGGGGAGAGGAATTTCTTGTTTTGCTGCCGAACACTTCTAAGGCGGATGCTTTGGATGTTGCATGTAGATTGAATAGTCGGGTGGCGAAGACGAAAGTGACGTTTGCCGATGAGAGGGGGATGGAACATAAGAAACCGGTCAGTGTTAGTGTAGGGGTTGTAGAAATAAATCAAGAGAGCCCTATATGGCTTCTGTATAGGATTGGAGGTAAACAACTAGTAGTTAATTATGTTAATAATGGTTCTGATTTTAATGAAATATTGGGTTATTTTAAAAGATATTTTGTGAGTCATTTTTCTGTTCGGGGAGAGAAGTTAACAAAAAAAGATATAAAGAAAGATATAAAAGAACTTGGAGATTTTGTTAAGTCTTATATTGCAAAAAATAATCTAGATGTTCATGATATTTCGGTTGCAAATTGTGCTAGGTGTTGGATTGTTGAGGAATTGGATAGTCTCATATATTATGTGAAGGAACATGGTAAAAATGGTGTGGCTTATGTTAATGGCGACGGTGTGAAGATTGTAGAAAGATCGAAATGAACTTATTAGTTTCTTTTGTTGAAGAACCAAGGTTTTTTTTCTCGGATGTTTCCACTTTCTATTGCAGTGATTCGTTTTTCTGCTTCTTTAAGTTCGTTTTTTAGCAGTTTGGTTTGTTCTTTGTAATCTTCGATTTCATTTTTGAAAGAGGTTTTTATTCCGTCTTCAATCTTCGCTAGGTCTCGGACTAAGACGACTTCTCTTTGGATTGTTCTTATTTCGGAGAGTGCGATTTTTAGGGAGGTGATTTTTTGCGTGAATTCGTCGACGTCTTTTCGGAATTCATCTCGGATCTTGTTGTCTTCTTTTTTTGCGTATTGGTATTGTTTGTCTTTGTTCTTGAGGTATTTTCTCATTGCGTCGGTTGTTGTTTGTATCTCGTCGACGTCTTGTCTAATTAGGACGAAAGAAGTTTTTATTTTTTGGTCTATTTCTTTTAGTTTTTTTGTTAGGAGTTTTTCTTGAGTTTTGGCCATGTATTTTATAGGGTGTTGGGAGATATAAGTTTTATTATGATGGAGAAGAAAAGTTTAAAATTGATTAATACTGTATTTTGATATAAGGTGTCAAGTTTGATTTTGAAAGGAGGTGTGTATGAATAAAAAAATAATTGGTTTGTTGGTGGTAGTTGTGTTAGTTACTTCTGTCGGATTTATTTTTGCGAGTAAGTCTGGTCTTCTTGATTCGAATGTTGTAAAGAATGGATTAGGAAAATCTTCTTGTACGGCTATTAAGGACGGGGCTTTATATGGCAGTGATGGCGATCTTTTGGTGCTCGGGTATAATGAGTGGGGCTATAATTATCAGGCGCATATGTTTAATGGGATGTGGTGTGATTATCATCCAACTTATAGACCGGGGGGAGCGAATCATGACTGGTGCATGGAGAATATGGCAAATGTGGAGCTGATGATGAAGTGGAGCGACGAATGGTTGGCGAATACAGATTGTAATGGGGACCTTAGGTTGGATAGAGGTTATTCATGTAATCCAAATAATCCTGTGAATTCTGGTTGTTATGGGGCTTGGTTAACTAATCATGAGAGAGGAATATATGAACAAGACGGAGAAATTTGTAAATATGAATCTTTTGTGAAAATTGTTGCGGTGCCAGAAGATGCTTACAAGAGTGAAAGTGTTTGGTATACCGTAGATGGTGTTGAAATTGGTCCTGTGATTTGGGGAGCTTTTGCGACAATACAAGAGTTTACGAATGATCCGTGCGAAGGGGGTCATGAGGTCGCGTATAAGTCTATGTCTCCAGCTGGTCTTGGGTTTTATACATAAATTTAATGAGGACCTTGTTCCTCTTTTTTATTTTTATTTTTAAGTTTTGGTTATGTATTTTATGAGGTGTTGGGAGATATAAGTTTTGTTGTACCCTCACACATATATTAAAGAATAGGTTGGGGCAGGCTATGGTTGGGTGAGAGTTAGGCGAAGGGGAAAGGAATGAGAGCGAACGGGGTGAACGGTCTGAGAATTGGGAACTCTGAAGGCAATGGGGCAAGGAGTTTGTCTTTTAATTCAAAAAAGTTCCCGAATATAATCATAACTTTTATCGGCCTGTTCTAACATAAACTGGTAATATTTTTTCTTGTTACCTTCGTTTGCTTTTGCTATTGAATTAAAATAGGCAGATTTATTTTCTTTGTAGACAATTATTGGGGGATATCGATTCTGCATCAAAATTTTATTCATAATCATCCTGCCCGTTCTGCCATTACAATCTCTAAATGGATGAATTTGTTCATATCTTAAATGAAAGTCCAACGCTAAAATTATCGGATGAATTTTCCCCCTGTTCTTTTTGTACCAGTCCAGTAATTCATAGAGTTCTTTTTCAACTTTTTCAGGAGGTGTTGTTTGAGAATTGTTTACAATCACGTTTATTTTTTTGAAACCTTTAGGGTAGGGGTTTCCGTTTTCCATTATAAGATTTTTCGTTAAGATGTTGTAGAGTCTTTTAACAGAAGGGATATTAAAATTAAAGTCATCCAGATAATTAAAAGCGTCAATCGAATTGAAAGCTTCTCGAGCTTCGTTTTCATTTTTATAATTAGTTTTTCCAAGTTTAACAATTTTTTTTACTTCTTCTTCGGGCAATTTTGAACCTTCAATATTATTAGAATTATAAATAAATTTAATTGAGAAATCAGAATTTATCGCTTCCGGATATTTATTACCTTCCTGCAGATTAATTATCTCTATGGCTTTTTTTTCTATTCTTTCAGGTAGGTTTTTATTATGGGATAGTTTGTTTTTTATTTGGTCTAAATACTTTTTTCTAAATTCAAATTCTGATTCGACTATTTCTTTTAAATTGTCTAAGATATATTCTTCTTTGGATATATTCTTGATTTTTCTTCCGATATGTTTTTTATAGAGAAACTGTTTGTTCATAAAAGTTAGTTTCTTTGCGAAGGAAAGGTAGGTGTTCGTCCCTTTCTTGCTTTCTTCAATTGATGCCATGATTATTTTAAGGAGTGATAGTTTAAATACTTTACCATTTGGACAGGAAGATTATTTCTTTTTATTCTCGGTGAGGATAATTTAGTGAATCATTTCGGCAGGAATTTAGTTATTTTTTTGAGTATTTGGGCAGGAACGTAATGCTTGGGGTTTTGAGGGAGATATTGGAGGGGGAGTTGGGAGCGAGGGACGAGCGAGGAGTTTTGATGGTTTCATGAACGATTTTTTATCAACGCTGAATATCGAAAAAGTGTAAGGGATGAATATCGATTTAATTCTTAATGTTTATAAAGATTGAAAAATTAGGCATATTAATGGGCGTGTCGTACAATGTTAGTACAATACTCTGAAACGGTTTCAATCCGGGTTATATTCCCGGCACGTCCATTAATATTCTACTTATTATAAGTAGAAGCAGTTTTTAAATATTACTATTGTAATTACTTTTGTTTTGGGCGGTTGGTTTTTTGTTTTCGTGAATGATGCTTTTTGTTTGTCCGAAACGGAGTAAGTTAGTTGTTGCTTAGGATTTTTAAAATTGTAAAGTTTGGATTAATTGTTTTGTTGTGCCCTCACACATATATTAAAGAATAGGTTGGGGCATGCTATGGTTGGGTAGTAATATTTTTCGGATAATTTTAAATACCTTTTGTTGGTAGGGTGTTTATGGAAAAATCTCTTAAGGATGTAGTGGATGAGGATACGATGAGAGAGATTGATGCGTTAGATGGAGAGGAGAAGGAAAGGTTTGATGAATTGTTTATGGAAAATCTTTATGATAGGGGTTGGTTTAAGGATAATAATGAAGATTATGCGAATCCGAATGTCGAGAAGGTTAAGGAGAAAACTTATGAGGGAATGGTTCGGTATGGTTTGTTGAAGAGGGCTGGAAGCTGAGAACCGGAGATAAGCGGATTGAGTTTTTGGGAATTTTTGCGAGTTTGGTTTTTATCAAGATGTTGTAGGTCTTATTCTTTTGTTATGTTGTATATTGTGCTTTAGATTAGTCACTCCAAAGTAATCCTATAAATCTTCGAGATATAGCTTCGGTAATAATAATATTTATAAACAAACGGTTTCTCAAACTCTTATGAGATTCACGAAATCTACTAGTTTAGTTTTTTTCTTAGTGTTATTTGTTTGTGTTTTGTCGACGGGGATTGTTAGTGGTACTGGTGATGGTTGTGTTCCTGTTTCTGAAATTTGTGGCAATGATGTTGATGATGATTGCGATGATCTTGTTGATTGCGATGATCCGGATTGTCAGCCATGTATAACTGTTAGAGCTGATAAGGTGGTTTGTAATAGTGAGTCTGATTTGCCTAACTGGGGCGGAGAGTCTGGTCCTCATATTGATTTTAACACTGCTTCTAATTATGTAGGTGCTAGTTCAGGTAATTGTAGAATAGCAGAATGGGATTTTCAATGGAGATTTGATGGAGATAAGCCTGATGATAATGCTTTAGGAGTTCCAGATGGTTGGACTTCTTTTGATTCTGGTAGTGCTATTACTATATATAATGCTGATGATGGGACAGTTTGGTTTCGTGAGAAAGTAGATCCTGCTTATCATTCTTTTAGTAATAGTTTGCAGGATGATGTGACTGCTGAGTTTTATTGTGATGGGGACGTTTTAAATTATGATAATTATGATTATATAAAAGAGGATCTTTCTAATAATAATGGTAATTTCTATTGCGTTGGATTTAATGCCTTGATTTGTGATGCTGATTCTGACTGTGATGATGGTGATAGTTGTACTGTAGATACTTGTGATAATGAGGGTGTTTGTTATAATGATTTTGTGGATAAGGAAGGTCCAAGCATATTTGATTTGTTAGTAGGCCCGATGTATAATAATGGTGTTTTTAATGTTACTGCTACTGTAGAAGATGGGTGTTCTCCAATTCGAACTGCTGAATATTTTTTGAGACATTCAGGTTCTGTAGACTGTGGAACTCCTGGAACGGGAACTGAAATTTATCCAACTGATGGAAGTTTCGGTTTAGATGAATTAAGAGAATATGTTGAAGCAGGAGATGTTGAATTTTTTGAAGATGGTTCTAATAGAATATGTATGCAAGGACAAGATGAGCAAGGTATTTGGGGGGATTGTGTTTGTTATTATTATGAATCGGATACGTGGCCTCCGGAATTAATTTATGATGTATCCCTTAATGATGTTGAAGATCCGGATGAATCTTTAATTTGTGGAGATAATCCAATGTTGTATGTGACAATCTGTGATTCTCAGTCAGATATTCAAGGCGGGGAATTCTTCTTGAATATGTTAATACCTCCTATGTCCGTTCCTGCTCCATGGTCTGGTTATTGGTTGAGTGTTCTATCGCCTCCTGGCCAGTATTATGACGGTGGGTGGCATTGTGCTGATTTAAGTGGGCAGATAGACCAGAGTGATTTTGATGGATTGGGAGAAGGGACACATTATATTAACCAAATAAGAGGGAAGGATGTTGTTGAAAATTGGGGTAAGGTTTATGGGCAGAATTTTGGATATTCTTTTATTAAGGATACAAAAGCGCCTCTTGTTTACAAGGAGCTTTTGCTGTTTGAGGATGTTTCGTTTGGGTGTCAATGGGATTCGGCAATGGGTCATAATCTGAACTCAATCTATCCCTGTCAATTCGTAAAGTCAGGAACTCAGGTGCGCCTTTCTGCAGACGACTCAACGTTTGTTGATGATCACGAATTTGCAGGAGATGTAGTGATACATTACAATGTTTATTGGAGTGACAAAAACGATTTAGGTCCAAGTCAAGACCCGAATGATTGGGAACTAAATGCGTCAGGGCATAGTATGGCTAATGAGGATATTACATTTACGTTAACAGGAGACTCATACCACTTAGTGGAATACTGGGCGGTTGATGATTGCGGTTATTCGAGTGAGCATTATTGGGAGTTGGATGTTATTGATGGGAAGGCTCCTGTAACGACTAAGACTATTGAGGGTCCTCAGGTTGGTGGTGATGGTAGTCCAATACACAAATATATCACCGAAGATACTACAATAATTCTTGATTGTCAGGATCAGGAACCTCATCCGATTGGTGGAGAAGTTCTTTATTGGGAAGTGTTTTGGAGTGAGGAATGTGTTGATCCGGATTGGAGTTTTGAACCAATTAGATATGGTGTAGAGGATGATGGTCATGTAGAAATAAGTGATCTTTATGATTCGTGTCATAAATTGGTTTATTATTGTGTTGATAAATTAGGAAATACGGAAATAGAACAAATAGAAATTGATGCGGTTGATAATACGGAGCCGGAAATAATTAAGACGGTTGGTGAGCCGAGAATTGATTGTGATGAAGTTAATGTTGTAAATGGGATTACTACGACGACTTGTGGTGATGGTCCGATAGTGGATGACCAATGTTGGTATATGACCGATAAAACTGAGATTACTTTGACTTGTTATGATCAAAATCCGCATCCAGTTGATGATGTTACGATTTATTGGTACTGGGATTGGTGGAATAATCAAGAAGGAGGAAGGGCTCCCTTAGAAGGATATAATTCGCATCATGGTAATGAGATTACTTTCACTTATACAGAAGATTGCTGGCACACATTGTATTATTGGTGTGAAGATTCACTAGGGAATGTTGTTGAAAGAATGGAATATGATGTTGTTGATACTTTGCCTCCTGAGTCGGAGCATGAGTTTGATGGACCTACATATGAAAATGAGGGTAAATTTTATATCGACGGAGTGACTGAATTAATCTTAGAGTGTGAAGACCTTGGTCCTCATCCAGTTGGTTGGGAATACATAAAGTTTAGATATAGGGTTGATGAAGGTAATTGGAATGCGTGGACTAATTATGGCGGTCCGTTTGTATTCCCTGAAGAATCGCATCACGAATTAGAGTATTATTGTGTGGACAGACTTGGGAATGAGGAATTAGTTAACGAGGCTGATTTTTATGTTGACCATACTAAACCTGTGACGACTAAAACGTATGGATTGCCATTTTATACTGATGGAACTTCAAAATGGATAACTCAAAATACACCTATTACTTTAAGTGCAGATGATGGTGATGAGATTCACGATTCTGGGGTGTATGAAACGTATTATAGGTGGGAGAAGGTTGATGATGATAATTGTTATTCTGTTTGTGATGAAGTGATTGATGGTTCTTGGGATATTTATTATGACCCATTCTATATTTCTGAAGACTCTTGCCACTTAATTGAGTATTATAGTGTTGATAATGTTGAGAAAACAGAAGTAGTTAATAGGCAGTGTATTTTTGTGGATACTCAGGCACCTGAAACTGTTAAGACTGTTGGAGAGCCGAAAATACCGTTGCTTGAGCAATTAGATATTTATTATGATGAGGGATGGTTAGTTAATGGGAGCACGGAAATTACATTTGATTGTAATGATGTTGACCCGCATCCAGTAAATGATGTGACTATGTACTGGAGATGGAAATATAGTGAATTTGGTGAAGTGTGGACTGACTGGTCTGAAAATATTATTTATGATGGATCTCCGATAACTTTTAGTGAATCATCTTATCATATGATTGAATACTGGTGTGTTGATGCTCTTGGGAATGAGGAAGAACATACTTTTGAGCTTGATGCTGTTGATTTAACTCCTCCAGAGAGCTGGAAAGAAATAGGTGAGCCAAGTATTTTGATTGACCCTGACTGTAACCCGCAAGAAGAGATTTGTGATTATTGGATTACTCAGGGAACTGGAATCTCATTATTTTGTGAGGATATTGGCCCCCACCCAAGTGGCGTTGATGAAATCTTTTGGAGATATGATTTGGATGGAGAAGGGTTTGGTGATTGGATGGTTTATGGAAACCCTATAACTTTCGGTGAAGACTCGAACCATACTCTTGAATGGTATTGTGTTGATAATTTTGGGAATGAGGAAGCAGTCAGAAGTGAACTTGATGTAGTGGATACGCAGGGACCTAATGTTACTCGAAAGTTTGCTAGAGTTAATGATGGAGAAATTATCAAGGGTGGAAGTGTTGGAGATGAGGTTGTGATTGCTATAACTAGTGATGATACGATTAAGCTTTGTGCTGAGGTTGTTGATTTGAAGGAGACTGGCGACGCTGGTGTTGGTATTTTGGAAGTATGGTATCAGTTTATTGGGTTGGATGATCCTGGATTGGTTTGGGATCCTAGTGAGAATGCTTATTGTGTTGTAAAGAATGGAGATGAGATTAGGGAATGTGGTGGAGATTGCGGTTGGTGGAGATTTGAGGTTTATGGTATTGATTTGTTGGGCAATGTCGGTGAGCAGACTAATGGTCTTGAGATTATTGTTGATAACGTGCCTCCTATGGGTGTGGTTTTGAACCCTCATGCTGGTAATTATTATAGGGATGGTGTTCCTTTCCAGGTTTATGCTCCTGCTGTAGATTTCGGTGGGGATAGTTGCTCAATGTGTTATTACGGATATGAAGACGATTGTCCAGCTTCGGGAGTTGATTATTGTGATTTGTATGCTATTGATTATGACTTTGAGGGAATGAACCAGGATGAGATTAAGGAATGTTATAGGGATTTGTGGACTTACTTCCAGCAAGTTGGGGCTAATCCAAATGTAGTTTACTTGGGACAGGTTCCATATGAGGATGGTGTTTGTAAGGGAACTGTCGCTTTGCCTGAAGAAGGAGATCTGGGGTATATTGAGATGACTGATACGGTGTTTTTGGGAATTGATTATGTTGATAAGGCTGGGAATCAGGGGAACGAGTTGTTCGGTTATCACTTGCAACTTGCACTTAATCCATGGTTTAGTCCGATCACTATGAATATTGATAATGATGGTCCGTTGGTTTCTGTTATTGGTAGTAACTTGCCCGGACCTTTAACAAGTAGTGGTGATGGGGATAATGTGTTTATCGAGGCAGAAGTGATTGAGTATGCTTCTGGATTTGATGGTTGTTGGGCAGAGGTGTATTATACTGATGGATTAGGAGAATTAGGAGGATATGTTGGAGTGGCCGACCTTGAAGGAACTAAGGTAGATTTTGATTCTTGTAGAATTAATAAACCTCTTTCGGATGGATTGGAGTCGGGAGATTATTTGTTGAAGATTATTGCAAGGGATGAGAAGTTTAATATTGGAAGTGTAGTAGTCCCGATGATAGTAGATAATACAAGACCGACGATGAGTGTTGTGAGTCCTGCTGAAGAAGAAGTTTACGGAATCATGTTTCCGGTTTCTTTGAATGTGGAGGATAGTCAGTCGCCTATTGCAGATGAGACTGTGATGTTTAGAATAAATAGTGAATCACCAGGGTTCTGGAATATCTGGTGTATTTTTGGGACTTGTGAAGATACTGGTTGGATAGCTTTGACGAAACAGGCGAATGGATTGTATGCGGATACGGTTAATTTGACAGAGCATGGGATTACAGGAGACAAAGGAACGTATTATTTAGGGGCGTACGCGTGTGATAATTTGTACGAGCCTTGTGAGGATTCGGGTTGTAATGATGGTTTAGGTTGGTTAGATACGGATAGGAATAAGCATCATTGTAAGTCTATTTTGGATGCGGAAGAAGAATTAAGGTTCGCGTGTGATGATGGGATTGATAATGATTTGGATGGGGATGTTGATTCTTCGGAGGATAGAGGTTGTTATAGTTCAGAGGATGATGATGAGGAGTCTGTTTGTGGGAATGGTTATGTTGAGGAAGGGGAAGATTGTGAAGATGATGGGGATTGTGGGGAAGGTTTCTCTTGTGGCGGGTGTATTTGTCATGAGCAAGGTCAGAGTAATTCGTCTGGCGGTGGTGGCTGTAGTAGTCTTATTAAAATAAATGAGTTTGTTGCTAATCCTGTGAGTGGTAATGATTGGGTTGAATTGTATAATAATGGAAGTAGTAGTGTTGATTTGAGTGGATGGAGATTGAATGATAGTGGTTCTGAAATGGAGTCTTTAAGTGGTTCCATTGCTGTCGGAGGATTCGTCGTGGTTGATGTTTCAAATAGGCTTAATCAGGGAGGGGATGCAATTAAATTAATAGATAGTTATGGATTTATCATTGATGAGGTTACTTATGGTACTGGGGCTTTTGATGCGCCTGTTCCTTATGGGGCGAATTCAACAGGACGTTCTCCCGACGGGCAAGATACAGATGTAGATAGTGCCGATTTTTACATATTTACAAGTCTGACACAAGGAAATTCTAATCCAGTTTTTATTTAATAAAATGAATAGTAAATTTTTTAGTTGTTTATTGGCAGTGTTCTGTTTGGTAGGATTTGTCTCGGCTTGGGATATTTGTATTGATACACAGGCTCCTGAGGCTCCTGAGGGGCTTATTGTCTCTGGGAACGTTGTATTGAGTTGGGACGAGGCTGTTGATGAACCTGATTGTAGTGGTGTTGAATATTATAATGTTTATCTCGACGATGTTTTGATTGGGAGTTCTTTTTCTCTTGGATATTTTGGAAGTGTGTTGGCTGATGGAACGTATGTGTTTGGGGTTAGTGCCGTCGATAAGGGTGGTAATGAGGGTAGTAGGGCTTTGAAGGAGGTCGTTTTTCCGCTGAGTTCGGGAGGAGGAGTTGTTGATGATGGAGGGGGTAGTTCTGGTGGTGGAGGTAGCAGTTCTTCTTCAAGTAGTAGTAGTTCATCAAGTTCAAGTAGCAGTTCTTCTTCTGATTCGTCAAATAGTTCATCTGGAGATAGTGGGGATGATGGTATGACTTTACTTAATGTTGATGTAGAGGTTGTTGATGATGGTAAAGGGTTTTTCTCGATGATAACTGGTGCGGTGACGGGTGCGGTAGGAATTGCTGGTGGGGTTATGATTGGTGTTTTCGTTCTCTTGGCTCTTGGGGGATTTGTGGCGATTAGGATTCGGAAGAAGGGGAAGTGAGGTAGATTTATTAAGATTAATCTTTTTCAAAATTAATGGGGATAGTTTATTATCTTGATTCATGTATTTGGCTTAATTTATTTCAAAAGGAAGGTGATGCGTCGAAAGGAGTGCCTTACTGGAAAATTGCATTAGATTTTATTGAGAACATTGAAAAATTTGGTAGTCAAATTTATGTTTCTACTATTGTTTTAAAGGAACTACAATATATTTTAGGCGATAAATTTCAAATGGCTGTGGATTATTTTAAGCAGATGAATTTTGTTAGAATTATTAAAACTAAGAACGAAGACTATAATTTAGCGAGAAAGTTTGAGATTGAGGACGATTCAAAAATTAGTTTTTATGATTATTTGCATGTGGCTGTTGTAAAAAGATTGGGATGTGTTTTTGTAACGAGAGATAAAGATTTATTGAAATTTTCCAAAGGTAGAATTAATGTTGATTTTCCTGAAAAGTTAATCGGCTAATTTGTTTATTTTTTCTAAATCGAATTTTTCTTTTGATAACTTTCTCCTTATAGTTCTTACTTGCTTAACAGAGTTTTCTTTATTTGGTATAATTCCGATTAATTCGCTTAAAACAAGTCGTCTTACAGCGTCGCGTATTGCATCAGAACGATTTGTGTAAATTCCTGTTTTGACTAATTTATCAACCCTTTGAATTAATCCTTGTCCCATTCTTATTTGCATTGTTTCCATTGTCATACATTACTATTGTAATGCTTATTATTTAAATGTTTTTATTTATCGCAAGAAGTTATAGTTTTTTAGCCAGGTGTATCTGATAGGGGTCGTTGCTTATTATTTCTACGAATCCATTTCTTTTATGAAACCGCCTTGCATGTTCCATTGTAGGGTACGTGTTGAAAAGAATCTGCTTAAAGTTCTGTTCTCTTGCGAATCGAATTAGTTGATTTAGGATTTTTTGCGCAATTCCTCTTCGACGATAGTCTTCCATTACATATAATCTTTTTATTCTTACTTTTCTATCCTTTAATTTTTTCAAGGCACCGACGCCGACGATTTTCTTGCCGATAACGACGACGAGATAATAGATGTAGTCTTTGGTCACGTTGAATTCTTTTAATATTTTAAATTCTTCAGGGTTTCCATTAAACATTTCTCTAAGAATTTCAGAAACCATCTTGGTAATTTCTTCCTTATCCTCTTTTGTATATCTTCGAATTTCCATATTACACTATTACTTCTAAGTGACTAAACTTTATAAATTTTTATGTAAGATTAAATTTAGGATTAAATTTAAAAAGGTTGTTTTAAAGTTCCTTGTTATAATTTTTTCTCGACGTAGATTTTTCGTTTGTCTAATTTGTGGTGCATAAACAAAACATTTAAATAAGTGTAGTACATAATCTTTACATGGCGACGCTTAGAAAAATTAAAGTTTCGGGAAAAGAGTATTGGGTATTAATCCATTCTATCCGGGATGGTGGTAGAATTAAACAAAAAAAGAAATATATAGGTAAAACAATTCCTCCGAAGAGAGAACTTGAAAAGATAAGGAAAGAATTTTTAGAAGAGATTAAACAAAAGGGAACTAAATATTTTTCTTGTGAAGAGTTGGAGAAAATAGAAGATAAGAAACTAAAATATATTAGGGAGATAGGAAAATTAAGCGAGGGCGAGAGAGAAAAAAACTTGGAGGAGTTTATGATAAGGTATACCTATGATAGTTCTAAGCTTTCAGGGGTTGATGTAACTTTAAGACAGACCTTTCTTATTTTACATGAGGGAATTATTCCGAAAGAATTCAAGAATTTGAGAACAGCTAAGGAGATTGAGAATCATGAGGAAGGTTTTATGATGATTACTAAGTATCGAGGAGTGTTTGATTTGAATTTTATAAAAAAACTGCATAGGATTTTGATGCACGGGGTAGATAATGAGATTGCCGGGAAACTTCGGAGTGAGTTGAAACGAAATGTTAAGATTGCGGGGACGACTTATGTTCCTCCGAAGTGGAATGAATTAGAAAAAGAAATTAAGGAATTTTTTTGTTGGTATAAAGGCAATAATCGAAAATTGCATCCATTGGAACTTGCCTCGTTAATTCATTTAAGATTAATTTCTATGCAAATTTTTGCGGACGGAAATTCGAGGTTAGCTAGACTTTTGATGAATTGGGTTTTGTGGAAACGGGGTTATCCTTTGATTGACATTCCTGTAGGGGATTTGGAGAATTATTATGATGCCTTAGATTATTATCAGATTGAGAAAAATGAGAAGCAGTTTGTTAGTTATATTAAAGATAAGTATTTCTCGACGTAGATTTTCTTTTCATCTAATTTATAGCCTAGTTTTTTATAGTATTCTCTTACGCCAATCCCCGAGATTACTCGGATTTTTTTGTAACTTTTCTTCTTTACAATTTTTTCTGCTTCTTGTATTAGTAATTTTCCTAAGCCTTTATGTTGCCATGCGTTGTTTGCTTTTTCGTTTAGTTTTAAGGTTGGGCCGTAAATGTGAAGTTCTCTAACTGTTGCTATTTTTTTGTCGAGGCGAAGACGAAGAAGTCCGAAGAGGATGTTGTCTTTGTTGATTGCTTCAATGAAGAATTCGGTTCCTTTGGATGCTTTATATTTTGTTATTTTGAGTTTTAATTCTGAATTAATTTTTCTTTTATCTCTTAGTGCAAAACCAATTTCTCTGAATCTTATTTCGTCAACTTTTATCTTTTTAGTCCTGATTTTTTCTTCGATGTCTTTTCTGAGATCGATGTTTTTGATTCCGGCAACGAGGTAGTTCGGAGGGATTTCCCGCATGATTCGCATGATTCGGCAGTATCGCGGAGTTAGTTTTAACATCTGGATTATGATTTTTGTAGCTTGTTGTTTTGTGTAGGGGATGTATTCTCCGCCATAGTATAAGTTTTCGATTCCTGCTCCTTTCAGAACTTGGCAAGGGTAGATTTTTATTTGGTCTGGTTTGAAATTTTTTGAAGAGAATATTTTTTTAAACATCTTGATATCTTTTTTTGGGTTAGAACCTGGTATACCGGGCATTAAGTGGTAACCGATTTTGAATCCTGCTTTTTTTAGTCTTGCTGTTGCGTCGATTACATCTTGAACGGTGTGGCATCTGTTTACTTTTTTATAGATTTCATCGTCGATAGCCTGGACCCCTAGTTCGACTCGTGTTGCTCCCCATTCAAGCATATCGTTAATATTTTCATCGGTGCAAACGTCTGGACGTGTTTCTATGCAAAGTGCTGTGCATCGGTGTTTTGTTTTTTCGTTTATTTTTTTGGCTTCGGATAACGATTTTGCTACCCTCACAGATTTATTTTTATTATTGGTTGGGGCAGACCCTTTTTTGTGGTTTAGTGCATCGTAACATTTTTTTATGAAATCGAATTGGAATTCTTTAGGGTAAGACAGAAATGTCCCTCCCATGATGATTAGCTCGATTTTGTCTGTTGGGTGCCCCATTACTTCGAAGGCTTTTAATCGGGCTTTGATTTGTTTAATAGGGTCGTAGTTGCATTGTTTTGCTCGGAGGACTGCGGGGGATTCTGGAGTGTAGGATTGCGGGGCGTTTAGGGATGGGCAATAGAGGCAGGTGCCGTGGTCGCATTTTCTCGGAGGGAGCATCACAGCTAGGGGGGCTACGCCTGAGATTGTTTTTGTTGGTTTACGCGGAGATTTCATAAAATGGAAAGTGATTTAAGGTTTAAATGTTTGAGGGTTATATGAATCAAGAAAAAGTTTGGGATACGATTGCTCCAGTGTGGAATGAGTATAAGAATAAATCTAGTCTCGAGGTTGGAAATTTTTTGGAGGGGCGTAAAGGGAAAGTTGTTGATTGGGGTTGTGGGAGTGGGAGAAATTTTTCTTCTTTTCCGAAGGGTTTGAAAGTTTATGCGGTTGATTTCTCGAGGAGGATGTTGGGGTTTGCGAGGGAGAAGGCGGGGAATCTTGGGTTGGAGATTAAGACGTTTCATTCTAGTTCTAATGAGATTCCTATCGAGGACGATTTTTTTGATAGTGGAATTTGTATCGCTGTTTTGCATTGTGTTCCGACGGGGAAAGCGAGGCAGAAGATGATTCGTGAGTTGTATCGTGTGTTGAAACCGGGTGCTGAGGCTTTGATTATGGTTTGGTCTAAGAATTCACCGAGGCTGAAGAATAAACCGAAAGAGACTTTTATTCCGTGGACTTCTGCGGGGATTGAGAATAGGTATACTTATATTTATGATAAGGGCGAGATTGAGCGAGAGGTTGAGGATGCTGGGTTTGAGATTGTGGGTTCGGAAGAGGATAGGAATATTAGTTTGGTTGTTCGGAAGGGTGGTTTTTGATATCGGGATTAAGGGAAGTTCGCGAAATGAAGTTTGAGTGGAGAAGTTTGCAAGGCTTCGGAATCTTTTAATCGCGGTTATATTCGTCTGACCAAAGGGAAGGAGAAGTTGGTTCTGGGATAGATAAGTAGTTAAGTAAATTTCCTTTTAACTGTTCATGGTTGAAGTCACTGATGCTGTTGGTGCTCTTGTTGAATGTGATGGTAAAATTCTTATTTTACAAAGGAAATATGATAATTACTTAGGGGGTAATTGGGATATCCCTGGTGGTAGATTAAAGCCCGGGGAGTTACATCTTATCGCTATGAAACGAGAACTCCGAGAAGAAGTGGGATTTATTACCGAGGCATCAACTCTAGAACTGATTAAAACATTTAATTGGAATATTAAAAATGAATCAATTATCTTTAGGACATTTAGACTAAAAGTTTCAGGATTTCCTGAAGTGAAATTAAATCCCAAAGAACACCTAGATTATAAATGGATTACACCTAAAGAGTGCTATGCTATGCAGAATCTCATTAATGGATTCTATGAAATTCTTGAGGAGGTTTACTTGTTGAATGAATAGTTCCCAGAACCAATTGTATTTAACATAAGATTATCAATAATAAACTATTGATAATCTTCTAATAGAAGATAAAAACAATACTTCTTTAATCTCTATTCGCTGTTTTGTGTACTTCTGATTTTTTCTTAATCCCCATAAAATCCATAAGACTTCCCTTGTTAAAATCAATCAGTTCTCCTGTTATTGCATCGAGTTTTATCCGAACTATCCCAAGCATGTCATCCATGCAAGTCAGATTCCATTGATTGTCTCTTAGAATTGCTATTATTTTCGTGAAAATAATTGGAGAGTTGTTTTCTGTGATAATTTTTTTACAAGTAGATTCGAGATCATCTATATCTATTTTTATTTCTGTTGTTTGGGGTTGTATGGGTTTTATCTTCTCGTCGAAGATTTTTGGTTCTTTGAATGGATATTCAAAAGCTGTGATTCTACCTTGTTCTGGAAGAAAGAAGTCGAGTTGTATTTCTTTGGTCTTTGTTTTCGTGTTTATAATAAAAAATCCTGCTGCGAAAAATGATGAGGGGTTTTCTGATTTGAATTTCTTGTAGTCTGTGCTGTCTTCTAGTTCTTCTATTAAATCATGGATTTTCATAAAAATATTTGGAGATTTGTGTTTAAGAATTTATGTGAGAGATGTTATAAAATCTCTCTAATGTTCCTACTGTCCAAAAGTAACAAATAGAAGGATTTATAAAGCGATGTTTCTGTTTCGTGGTTATGAAAAACCGATCAATAAAGACAATTGCGTTGACAGGACTTGTAGCTGCAGTGTCCTCTTTGCCTTTTGTTGCACCTAAGGTTGTAAGTGCTGAAGAGATCCGTTCTCCTCATAAAATTGGGGTTGAGATGGGAATCTCCAGTTATACTTATATGGAACCTTCTGTTATGCAACTTGAAGGTTTAATGCGAAAAGTTGGGGCTTCTTATGATTATGAACCTGAGAAAAAAGGTTTTACTTTAGGAATTAATGGGAGTTATGCTACAGAAGATTTAGATTATACTTCTAATAAAACTGGTTCAATGAATGATAGGGGAAATCAGATAAAAGAGGTAGAAGTAAAGGCTGGATATAAAATGCCCCTTGGAGATAATTCTAGTGTTACACTATATGGGGGATCTGGATATAGGAGAGTTGAAGATAAAGGTTCTGGGATGAGTTCTTGTGTTGGAGATCAAAAATATCATGCTTATGATAGGGAAAATGAACTTTTTTATATGCTTGGAGGGGTTGAGACAAAGATAGAGATGGACTCTGGGTGGTTTTATGGGGTTGATCTGAAGGGTAAATGGTTGTTAAAGGGTACTCAGACAAGTTCATTTGATGACAATCATTCTACATATCCTGAAGTAAAAAATACTCAGAAAAAAGGGGCTGGAATAAAAGCTTCAGTGGAAATTGGGAAAAAGACTAAGTTAGGAGATTTTTCTGTTGAACCTTATGTTGATTATTGGATAATTGGATGTTCAGAGCCAGCAGATGCAAGAATAAGAATAGCTGATGAATGGGTAAATCCTGTTTATGAACCTGGGAATAATACTCTTGAAGCAGGAGTTAATTTTGTCTGGAAGTTTTAGTTTTTATTTTCTTTCTTTAATTTCGTTTTTAAGTTTCTCAATAAATTCATCTAAATCCATAGTTATAATTTCTTTTGAATCTCTTGCTTTAACTGCTATTTTGTTTCCGTCTTTTTCTTTTTCACCAATTGTGACGAGGTAATTGAATCTTTGAATTTGGGCGTCTCTTGCTTTCTTTCCTATTGATTCGTTTTTGTCATTAAGTTCTACTTCAAATCCTGCGTCGAATAATTTTTGATAGATTTCGTTAGCATAATTTTTAACGTCGTCGTTCATAGTCATTACTTTAATCTGGTTTGGAGATAGCCATAATGGGAATTTTCCATCGATGTGTTCTGTATAAATTCCTAAAAATCGTTCTATGCTCCCATAAATTACTCTATGAAGCATAATTGGTCGCTTGCTATTTCCTTTTTCGTCGGTGTATTCAAGTTCGAATCTTTCAGGGAGTGCCATGTCTAATTGAATTGTGGAACATTGCCAGGTTCTTTTTAGAGAATCATTAATATGGAAATCTATTTTAGGTCCGTAAAATGCTCCATCTCCCTTATTGATTACATATTTCATCTTTCTTGTTTTTAGTACTTCTTCTAGTGCTGCTTCTGCCAGATCCCAGAATTTTTTAGAACCTATTTTTTTCTTTGGACGAGTAGATAATTCTATATGATCTATTTTAATATCAAATGTGGAAAATAGTTCAATTGTGATGTCTATGATTTTTTCTATTTCGTCTTTTAGTGTTTCTCCTGTACAAAAAATATGGGCATCGTCCTGAGTGAATTGAACTACTCTCATTAATCCACCTAATACTCCTGAGAGTTCTTTTCTATGGACTTCACCGAGTTCGCAGGTTCTTAATGGTAGCTCTCGATAGGATTTAGGAGAGGTTTTGTATACAAGCATTCCTCCAGGACAATTCATCGGTTTGATAGCGAATTCCCTGTTTTCGTATTCTGTTGTGAACATACTTTCCCTGAATTTTGACCAATGTCCAGATATTTCCCAAAGTTTTTTGTCGAGGATCTGTGGTGTTGAAATTTCGGAGTATCTATTTGTTCTGTGAATTTCTCTCCAATACTCAATTAACTTATTCTTAAGATGAAGACCTTTTGCGTGCCAGAATACCATTCCTGGAGCGGAACTATTAAAACTCCATAAGTCCATTTTCCTTCCGATTATTCTGTGGTCATTTTCTTTTATTTTTGAAGTGTCTAGTTTTGATTTTTGAAGTTGGTGTAGCAGTCGACTTCGTTCTTCGTCGGTTAATTCTTCTTCTACTAGTGTATTTCCTTCGACTGTGAATTTCCGAGAAAGTTCTGATAGTGGATGGCCTTTTACTTTTAGCTCGAATGTTTTATAGTAGCCGAAAGGAGCTTGGATTACTTTGAACTTTTTTAATTGTTTTGCAGCATCGTTTAGCATTTGAACTGCGATCTTTGGTTTTCCTAGATTAGTTGATAAATGTGCGTAGGGATATAGTACAATGTTTTCTGTTTTGACGTCCGTTGAGATCTTTTCTATGTCTTCGATTAATTTTTTTAGTGTTTCTTTTGAATCCCCTTTTTCTATAGCGACCATTACTACAAGACAATTTTTTGATTCACCCTCGAGCTTTTGGTTTGGTGCTATTTCATCGATAGATTTTAGTGCTTTTTTTAAGGCCTTGAAATTGATATAATCACAGTGTAGATTTAATGTTTTCATACTAGAGTTAAAACGAAAGAATTTATAAAGATTTGTGCCGTGTTTTGTGTAACGTGTAAGTTCGAGGAACTTTCGTTATTATTTTATATGGAGGTGAATAAAGATGGCAGGGATGGTGGATAGATGTCCTACAGGTGTTGCAGGTTTTGATAAGCTTTGCCAAGGAGGTTTTGTAAGAAATTCGGACAATTTAATTGTTGGTGGACCTGGTTCTGGAAAGAGTACGTTTCTTTTGCAATTTCTTTGGAATGGGGCTATGCAGTTTGGAGAGAATGGGCTTTATTGTTCGTTTGAACCTGATATTGTAGATACGTTGAATGATGCTATGGCTTATGGTTGGGATTTCTCGAAGCTGAGTGGTGAAGGGAAGATCAAGTTTATGAGGTTTGCTCCACAAACTTCTATTGAAGATTTAAAATCTGAATTAACAAGTGTGATTGCGCGGAATAATATTAAGAGAATTTGTTTTGATCCTATTTCAGTTTTGGCGTTGAATCTTAGTGAGAAAGGGAAGATTAGGCAAACTATTTTTGATTTGTCGTCGCTGATGAAACGATTGAAGGTGACTACGATTTTTAGTGATGAGAGTCTTGAGGAGGGTTGGATAAGTGGGGTTAGTAATGGTGATTGGACGAAGACAGATATTTTGAGGTTTCTTTCGGATTCGGTTAGTGTGTTTTATGAATCTGGAATTACAGGTGTTAGTGACCGGGCGGTTCGGATTGCGAAGATGAGGAGAACGGCGCATGAGAGAAAGGCTGTTGGGATGGGTATTAGTGACAAGGGGATTGAGGTTCTTGGAAGTCCTGGTGTTGTTACGGAAGAATAGTTACGGATAGGAAAGTTTAAAAAGGATTATTTTTTGGGTTGTTTATGGGAAAGATTAGTAATTTTATTGTGGTTGCCACTCTTGCAAGTGCAATTTCAGTTGGAGGGTCCTACCTTGAGAAACCATTTAAGCCTGAAAATGTTGGTAATGTTGTAGAAAGATTACATAAGGATAGTTTGGAGAGTAAAGTTTCAAATGGACCTAGTTCTGTTGATGAAAATAGTCAGACTTTTTCTGCGAAAGAATATTTAGAGATACAAAAAATTCTTTATGCTGAGGCAGCTAATCAGAGTTCGAAGAATCGGAGTCTTATTACTAGATGTATTTTGAATAGGGTACCTAGTGAGGATTATCCTAATGATATTTATTCTGTAATACACGAAAGGAACGCATTTTCTTGCACTTTTGATGGAAGTAAACTTTGGGGACAGGCTGAGGAGAAGCTATCTATGAATGAGTATGAGCAAAAGGTTTTTGAGAAATGTGGAAAAGATGCTAAAAAGGTTCTTGATGGATTTAAGGTTGGAATTTCTAGAGAGTCTGAGATTATTGCTTATCATGATATTTCTATCGAAAAGCCGAGTGGCAGTTATTGGAGTTCCCTTGAGAAGGTTTACGAATCTGAAAGATTGATATTTTATGCTCCTAAACTTGTCTGATAGACTTATTGAATTATGAGGGATTATGAACAATTATGATGTTGTTACGTAATAATAGTTACAAATAGAAAGATTTATAAATGATTCTTGGTTATATTGTTTATGAAAACACGTACAAAAATTATTGCAGGAGTTGGTATTGTTGCAGGGTTAGTTGGAGGAGCGTATTTGAATGGTTCTGGAAACTTAAGTGAAAGAACAAACTTAGTTTATCAGGGATATCATGTTGAGAAGACTGAAGGTTTTAACACATTAATCTTTGATGACAAATCTCTTGCTTATAGAACTACTGCTCCGGATTTGAGAGTTATTGGTAATCCTCATGGGCTTGAAATTGGCGTGAACTATGATGTTAAAATTAGATCTCCAAAATGGTTTGGAGAAGATACTGCAATTTCTGTAGAACGAAGTGATTAATCTTTAAAGATAAATTTATCGACTTGTTTATCAGCATTCAATCTTCTTTCTTGATGTTCAGATAAAACCGTGTTTATTTTTTCAATTAATATTTTTTTGACTTCTCCAGAGAGCAATCCCCCCTTAGAATACTTGTCATAAATCTCAGATAGTTTTTTATCATCTTCTTCAAAATATTTTAACCATTGGCAGGCTACGTCGATTTCTATGTCTCCACCTTTTTCCCGATGTTCTTCGATTGTATCCTTTCCTCCACTGAAGGCGTATTTGTTAATTTTCTTTTTAACAGTCTTTGCGTCGTCTGTCATTAGAATTGTTTTGCCTGAGTTTGAACTACTTGATTTTCCTACGGTTCCAGTTAGCGGAGACATGAATTTTGCGTGTATAATTGAAGGCTTTTTGTGTCCGAGTTTTTCTACTACATCTCTTGATACTCTGAAGTGCGGGTCTTGGTCGACGCCCATGGGAATTAGGCAATATTTGTTTTCATTATTTAGGATGTTTGGAAGGAAGCATGGGACTGTTTGCATTGCGGTGTAAAAAATGCTTCCGATGTTTTCTGAGTCTGTGAAACCGAACGCGGCTTTTATTGTAGAGAAAGTTATTTTTTTTGCAACTTTAATTGCTTCAGGATAGAGGATTCCTGCATGTTTTGTGTTGATTAAGAAGTGGGTTTTCTCCGGGTTGAAACCTATTGCGATTACATCTCGCATGTTGTCTTTTGTCCATTCTTGGATTTCTTCATACGTCATATCTTTGTGCAGGAATTTTTCGTCATCGGTAAATTGAAACCATAGTTCTACGTCGAATTTGTCTTGAAACCATTTTGTAAAACTCCAGATTGAGTAATGTCCTAAGTGAACTGGTCCGCTTGGTGCAACGCCAGTGTATAAAAAAAACTTTTCTCCTTTTTCGTAGGCATCGAGAACTTTCTCTAAGTCTCTGTGAGCAAAGAAAATTCCTCGTCTTAGATATGGGTGAACTTCTCCAGCGATTGCTTCAATTCTTTTTAGAAGTTTTTTATCTATTGGTTTAATACCGAATTCCGAGATGAGTCTGTGGTAATCTACTTTCCCTTCTACGCTATAAGGGTTTACCTCCATCTTTTTAACCATAGTAATTTAGCCCCGAGAGATTTATAAAACTGTTGTTTACAATAATATTTAAATAGTGAAAATGTGTATTGTGTGTATGAAAAAAATAGGTTATGTGTTTACTTTAATGTTTATCTTGATGAGTTCGTTTGTCTTCGCTGATATTTCTTTGTCCGAGCCTGAGGAAGTTTATAATCTTGGTGATAAGATTTATATAAATGCTGATGGATTGCGTGGTGCTGAAATTGGGAACTTTAACGTTAATTTAGTTTGTGGAAATAAAACTGTAAATTTAGTTAGATGGCCTGCGAGTGATTTTTCTACAGAAGAGGATCAAGCTTATGCGACATCGAAAGTATTGGTTAGTGAGGATTTGGAGATTTCTAATTTAACAGAAATTCTCGGTGAGTGTCAGATTATTTTGTCGCTTGGTGGCCAGGGGGCTTCGACAAAACTTTTTACAATAAGTAAGGATGTTTTTGTTTCAGCTTCTACCGACAAGACTAGTTATGATCCTGGTGAAGGAATTTTGGTTAGTGTTGATGCTAGTAAAGCAAATGGTGGTCTGTTGAATGGTTTTGTAGAGGCTAGTGATGCAGCGTATTTTAGCAAGGCTGTTGAGGATGGTTCTGTTAGTGAAACGTTTTCAATGTCTGAAACTGCAGAGGCAGGGATATATTTTCTTGGTATTCGTGTCTATGATGTTGGGCAGAATGGTGTTTTGAATGAGGGTTTCGCTAATATTTCATTTAGTATTAATCAGGTTGCATCTTCGATTATTATGAGTCTCTCTGATGAAGAGGCAGTTCCGGGAGAGGAGTTTACTATTGGTGCTGAGGTCTTTGACCAATCAGGCAAGGAAATCGTTGGAACCGTTTCTGCTAAGATTATCTCTCCGGAGAATGAAGAAATTGAAGTCATGATTCCTACAGGAGATTTTAGTACTTTTGATTTTCCTGTTAATGCTACCGCGGGGTCCTGGAAGGTAATTGCAATGTTTGATGAGATTGGTGAGCAAAGAGAGTTTGAGATGATTAAGTCTTCTAAGATGGAGTTTAATATTAGTGAAGGTGTGTTGGAGATTACGTGTGTTGGGAACTGGGAATGTAACGGAAGTGTTGATGTCCAGATTGGTGAGGAAAGTAGTGAATTGGAATTGGTTATGGATATGGGGGAGGTTCGGAAATTTAGTCTTAAGGCTCCGCAGGGAGAGTATGAGGTTATTGTTAGCGATGGGGAGAGTTCGATTAATCGGCAGGTTTTGTTGACGGGTAATGCGATTTCGGTTAGGGATTTTAAAGAGGTTGGAATTTTTAAGGCTTATTCGGTTGTGTGGATTTTTTTGATTATTGTTCTCGGAGTTGCGGGAGTTATTTTATTTATGAATTCGCGGAAGACGAAGAAGTTTAAGGGAAATAAGATTGAGAATGTTGTTAGTTCTGTTTACAAACATGTTGATTCTGCGAAGTCCAAAATTGTTTCGAAAACTTCGGGGCTTAATGTGAAAAATTATGGTCATGAAGATAAGACTATGGTTGATTTGACAAAAAGTGGGATTGGGGGTGCGGAGTCGACGCTGGTGTTGAAAGGTGAGAAGCATCTATCGGCGATTGTTGCTTTGAGTGTTAAGAATTCTGCGACTCTTGGGGGTCATGCGAAGGATTCTTTGATTAAAATTGTCGAGGGGACTAGAGAGTTTAAGGGTCTGGTTGATTTGAGGGGAGATTATATTTTTATTGTGTTTTCACCGTTGGTTACTAAGACTTATAAGAATGAGGTTCTCGCGTCGAAGACAGGTATTAAGATTTTGCGAGGTTTGAAGGATTATAATAAGAAATTCAAGGATAAGATTGAGTTTAATCTCGGAGTGCATACGGGGGAGTTGGTTTCTTCTAAGGTTGGGGGTAAGTTGAAGTATACGGGTCTTGGGAATACGATTTCGCTTGCTAAGAGGATTGCGGATTCTGATGTCGGGAAGTTGTTAGTTTCCGAGGATGTTCGGAAGAAGATGCTTAGAGATTTGAAGGTTGTTAAAGCGAAGGAAGTTGGGAAGAGCCAGACGTATGAGGTTTCTGAGGTGGTGGACAGGGAAGCTAATACTGCTAAGTTGAAGAGTTTGTTGAAGAGGATGGATTAAATGATTAAGGTAATATTCTTTGATTTTGATGGAACAGTTTCTGATGCGCATGGGATTGCGTATAAATCTATTGTTAGGACTTTGGATGGATTTGGATATAAGTTTGATAAGGGTAAGTTGTCTGGTTTGATGGGACAAAAAATGGGAGAAATTTTCAAAGGACTTGGGTTGAATTTAAAGCATTTGAATGTTGTGCGTAGTAAGTTTTATAGATATTTTACTGAGGCTGCGTTGGATGGAGGGATTAAATTGTGTGTTTCTGTGAAGCCTTTGTGGGAGTTGAAAAAAGATTATCCATTAATTGTTATTTCTAATTCGGAGACTTCTTTTATTAAAGCTTCAATTAAGAAGTTAGGGTTGAAGGGTTTGTTTAAGAAAGTTTATGGGGCAGAGAAGTTTTCTAGCAAGGATAAACTTTTAGAGAAATTGTTTAGGAAGTTTAGGATTAAGCCTTCGGAGGCGATTTATATTGGCGATAGATTCTCTGATGTGGTGTATGCGAGAGAGGCTGGATGTTTTGCAATTGCGATTCACAATAAATGTTCGTGGTCTGATCTGAAGACGATAAAAAAAGAGAAACCAGATTATATCATTAAGGATTTTAGGGGACTGAGGAAGATTATTAATTCAATTGATTGAAGGCTTTGACTATATTGAGTTCTAGGTCTTGGTTTTTCTTTAGAAATTTTTCGAAGAGGTTTTGAATTTTCTCATTCTTTTTTCTCTTTGATCCTTTAATGTTCTTTAATTTTGCATATAATTCTACTTCCTTGTCGGAAAGGAGGTAAAGGGGTTTGTTGTTTATTTTCGGTCCGTTGAATTTTCCTTGGAGGATGTTTTTGAAGATATCTTCAGATAGTTGAGAAAGATTGTCAGATAATAATTTAGGTTTTGAAGTGAATTTTACTTGGAATTTTTTCTCTAGAACTGTTTTGAGGATGTTTGTGTTTAAGCTAGATGAAGATTTTAATGTGATAATTTTATCTTTGGGTAATATGGAATGCTTTCGAATTGTCCTGAAAATTTTTCTCTCGAAATAATCTATAAATTCTTTTTTTGATAACTTTCTCTGATTTGTAAATTGCCAAACTGTGTTAGTCATAATTTTACCTCCTCAAATTTATATCTTTCTTCTTTAGTTGATCCTGTTGAGTAAGCCTCTTGGAGTTCTAAAGCTTTCTGTTTTCCTTTTGTTTTATTATAATAAACTGAAGGTTTACCTTTAGCATCTTTGATTGATGTTTTGAATTCTGTTATTATCTGAGATTCTATTTCGTTTCTTGCAACGATAAACCAAGTATTGTCAATAAAAAAATGTCTACCAATCATTGTTAGGGTTAGTGTTTTCTCGTTGATTAAATCTTTTTTTAATAGTGTCTTTAGTCTTGTAGAGGGTTCTTTTTCGCAAAGAAAGCAGCCTCCAGCAGGACTTGGATATTTGATTTTATATTTTTCAGCTAAGTCCATCTGTTTTTTCCTGGAACGTCCTGAGAATCCCACATCTGCTAATGGTCTTATTATCTTAAATTTAATCTCCTCATCTATCTTTTTCTGTGCAGAACTTGTTTGAGACATTGGCCGTTGTCCCGGAACTTCCCCTGTTGCAATTATATCATAGTTATGTTTGTCAGCGTACTCTTTTGCTTTTTTGAACATAAAGATTTTGCAATCAATACAAGGGTTAATCCCTGCACCTGTTCCGAATTTAGGTTTTTTTAGGATTTTTAGGTATTCAGAAAGTAATGGTTCCTTTGTCATGTCTATAACTGTTAATTTTAGATTATTCATTTTTTTAGAATTTTTGTGTTTGCTCTCGAAAGGTAGTTTGAAATATAATGCTTCAATAGTGTAACCTTGTTTTTGTAACATGTGTATGACTAGACGAGAATCTAATCCTCCGGAGTATAACACAAGTGCCTTCTTCATAAAATTTCTAAGAGATGGGAGGTTTTAAGTTTTAGTATCCTCCATAGACTTCTAATTCTTTTGAATAGCCTTGATGATCGAAGTCAAAGTTGAAGATGAATAGAAATTCTGACATTGTTCGAACCCCTAAACCAGCCTCTTTAATTATCTTATATAGGTATTCTGTAAAGCAGTATGGGCAGATATGAGTGTTATTTTTTCCGCATGCAATACATTTTTTAGATTTACCGTCGAGGTATCTATGTGCTTCTAGGAATTCATCTAATCTTATTTGGAGTTTTGCTCTGTCTTGGGGGAATTGTTGGATCCACTGTTGGAAACCTTTTGCGATACAATCAGGACAAAGAGGGTGTTCAATATTTTTTCCACAGGATAAACAATCTTTGTGAATACCCTCACAATTTATATTTAATAGGTTGGGGCAGACCCTATCCTCACAGATATATTCTCCAGATTGGTTGGGGCACGCCGTTTTTT
Organism: Nanobdellota archaeon; assembly: GCA_030641715.1. Taxonomy (GTDB): domain Archaea; phylum Nanobdellota; class Nanobdellia; order Pacearchaeales; family GW2011-AR1; genus JAGVXH01. The sequence continues at coordinate 8,736 of DAOWGX010000010.1, read as the reverse complement.
TAGAGTTAAATGTCTTTATAGCGACATATATTTTCGGTTTCATTTGAAAAGTTTATGTCGCGAGATTACAAGAATTTGATAGAAACTGGATGAGCCCACGCTAAGGTTGTACAAGAATTCAGGGTATACATTCCTCTTTGCGTTTGCATAATTTAAATAAGGGCTAGAAGTTTATATAGTTTTCGGGGACTAAAATTAAGTAAAATCTCGTTTATTATCCTCTAGTTATTTTTAATTTTGAACCTAGATAATTTTCCTTCTTTTTCTAACATTGTTGCTTCATCGACATTTATTTTTGAGTTTATTTTATTTTTAATTAGCCACAAATCAGAAGGGATTATTTTTTTATTAATATCTTTTAGATTAAACCACTTTAATTCTCCATAAGGAGATTCTATAAAATTTTTATTTTTGGTAATTATTTTTGTGAAGAAAAGAATAAAGCTATGTTTTACTATTTTATTTTCCTGAACTCTTTCATGTAACACCGAGTTAAGACTAGCATATTCGCAGTCTAAGTTTGTTTTTTCTTTAACCAGCCTTAAACTTGCAGTTTCAAAATCTTCTTCTAGCAACATCTTTCCGCCAATAAGGGACCAATAATTTTTGTAGGGTCTTCGAATTCTTTTCATCAGAAGAATCTTATTTTTGTTTATCAATGCAATTAAAATAACTGGCAAAGCACTTAATTCTTTTCCGATTAAATTTGAAAAAATAGGCATGTATCTTTCTGCATTTTTTGTCAGCAGATAGTATCCCTTTCTTTTTTCAAGCAGACCCTCTTTTTGCATTATTTCAAGATGATATGAAACCATGTTAGAACGAATTCCAGTTTCTTTTTCTATTTCATTAAATTTTAACTTAAAACTTTTTAAGAATAGTTTGAATATTTGTTCTCTTTCCTTTTTTACCAAACTTCCAGTGTATTTCATCTGCTCAATGTAATTCGAGGAATTATTTAAATATTGGCTTTTAATTTTAAAATTTATGGGATATGGCGATACTTACTCAAGAGAACCTAAAGAATTGACAAAAGAGGAAATGTCAGAAAAAGATAGTCTTGTTTCGTGTCTTTGTAATGATGTTGGATATAACCGGGAGGGTTTAGAAAATACGGAGTTAGAATCAAAAATAGATGTATCATATTCAAAATGGTTTATAGGAAGGTCTAAAGATAGGGTTATCTTGACACTTGGAGAATATTTAAAATTTCCAGAGCCATATTCGAGAGATAGAATTTTAGAAAGTTCTAAGGCAAACCATAGTTGTTATGCTTTTGTAAATGGACGAAATGGAAATTTAAGACACGCATTTACTAAGATAGAAAGAGAAGGTAGAGTAAAGATAAAGGTAAAAGGGGAAACGCAACGAATTAGAAAAGGAAATATTATAGTATTAAAAAGAGATGAAAAAAATTTAGAAAATCTATCTGCGATTGAAGTCAATAAATATATTTCAGAAATTGGAAGACAACGCGATTATCCTTTAGAGTACATAGGTTCTTTTTTGAAACAAAGTAAAGAAGCCTTTGTTTTTAATCCGACATCTGGAAGAATTTTTGTAGTTGCTACAAATATTTGTAGTATTGAAAAAAATCCAAATCAGCTGTGTCAGTTAGAAGCCGAATATTATGGGCAGATAAATGGGTTTTCTTCGATAAGGAAAGTAGACGGTGAATTGATTAAATTAGTTGGTGGGATGTTGCGGGGTCTCCCAAGAGGTTACAGTGGAAAATCTTCTGAATTAACAAAATTTGATTGGTTAGTACGAAATATTCGAAAATCAAAATGAGCAAGGGAAAAGTATTACTAGATTGGATGTGTGAATTATCTTGGAAACAACAAAGTGCTGTTTTATCTTCATTAAGAGGACCTGACAATTCTTATTCTCCCAATTTTAAAAGGATAAATAAGTGGATGAGGAGGATAACTCAAAATGATGCTGATGCTTCAAGTTCTTATATGAAAGATGAGGGTTTGCCTTCTATTGAGGAACTTAAAAGAGATATTGAATTTTGCAATGTCCATTATTTGAGTCATCTGCTTCAGGGGTTGGAGATAGTTGGTTATAATTATCCAGATAGCAGGGTTGCTGAGGCTGCAATAAAATGTTATGAGGGTTTAGTTCATCGAGTATTGCATTTGAATCCAGAAACTAAAGAGCAATTAGAATATAGATTAAGAGATTTAGATTAGTTATTTTATGAGAATAAAAGTTTTGTTGACGGAAGATTATCTAATCTTTTCAAACATTTCAGATAATTTTTCTCCGATAACTTTCTTCAAATCCATCGGATGAAGTTTTTTATCTAAGAAGTCTTTTTCTAAATCTTTATAAGAATTGTAAATTATATCCCCTCCGAATTTTTCAGGACGAGAGATTTCCAATTTTTCAAATACTGGGAAGATTAAAATTTTTGTTATATCTAAAACAGGGTTTTCCTTTCCTTCAGGACAATAAGCTTTAGAAATTTTCTTCTTTATTTCTTCGGAACTATCTTTGATAGAGATTAGGCTTCCCTTGTCTGAAGAAGACATCTTTCCAGCGTTGGCACCCTTGAGTGAAGGGATTAATGAAGTGTGGACGAATGAGGGGACTTCATAGTTTATGTCTTTTAGACTTTCGACGGCAATCATGTGAATCTTTCGCTGTTCAGTTCCGGAAACGACGGCGTCTACATTTAATGCTTTCATGTCAGCTACTTGCATAAAAGGGTAAATAATTTGAGATACTTTTGCATGGTCTATATCTCTAGCTACACTTTGCATTGATCTTATTCCTCGATTTAGGGTCGAGTTTGCGGCAAGTGAGAAAACATCTTCGATATACTCTGGCTTTTTTTGAAAGCTGGTTCCGACAATTACTTCAGGGTTCTTTAGTCCAATTTTCTTGAAAGCTTTTTTCCAATTTTCTACTTGTTCATTGATGAAAATCCAGTCACCTTTTTTGTTTAATAAGGCGTGCCAATCTGCCAGTAATATTTTAACTTTGAATCCAGCGTCCTCGAAATCTTTTAGTTTTAGAATAGTTACATAGTGGCCTATGTGCAAATCTCCAGAAGGTTCGTATCCACAATAAACTATTGGTTGTTTTTTTCCAAAAGAGGATTTTAATTTTTCTTCTCTTAAAACCTCTGCGGTGTTCCTTTTTATCAGTTCTAACTTCTTTTTTGGGCCCATATATTGGATTGGGAACTGAGTTATTTAAATGTTGTTGGTTGGTGATTTAGTTTTTTCTGAAAGATATAAAAAAGGCTCCTTTTCTTTAGAAAAGAAAAGCTCCCTGGAACCAAAAGAAACTATTTTAGTTCATTCTGAAAGATATAAAAAGGTCTAGTGTTAAAAGTTATTATGGTAGAAATTTACGATTTGTTGATCTTGGGGGCTGGTCCTGCTGGAATGTCTGCTGCAATTTATGCTGGGCGTTATGGTATGAAAACTTTGATTATTGGGAAGGAGATTGGTGGGACTACGAATCTTGCTGGAGAGTTTGAGAATTATCCAGGATTTACAGGTTCGGGGATTGATTTAATGAAGAAGTTTGAGGAGCAAGTGAAGACATTCGGGGCTGTTTTTGAGATTGGAAGTATCGATAAGTTGGAGAAAGTCGAGGAGGGATTCTGTGTTAGTGTAGGTGATAAGAAATTTGTTGGTAGTTCTGTTATAAGTGGTCTTGGGTCGGAGCGTAGGAAGTTAGGCATTCCTGGAGAAGGTAAATTTTTAGGAAAAGGAGTTTCATATTGTGCAACTTGTGATGGGAATTTTTTTAGAGGTAAAATTGTGGCTGTTATTGGAGGTTCTGATTCAGCAGCTAAGGCCGCGATTTATCTTGCGAGTATTTGTGAGAAAGTTTATATCAGTTATCGGAAAGAGAAGATGAGGTGTGAACCGATAAATTTGGAAAAGATCGAGGCTATGAAAAATATTGAGATTATCTATAATTCTAAACCTCTTGAGATTGTAGGTGATAAGAATGTTAATGGTTTAAAGTTGGAGTCCTTGGATGGGGCTAAGCTGGTTGATGTAGATGGAGTTTTTATTGAAGTTGGTTCTGTGCCATTAACTGTAATTTTTGATGGGCTTGGAGTTGAATTAGAGAATGGTTATATTAAAGTTGATAAGGAAGGCAGAACTTCTGTTGAAGGTTTGTTCGCAGCTGGAGATGGGACGAATAATCCGTTTAAGCAGACAATAACTGCCGCTGCGGATGGGGTTTTAGCTACGAGGACGGCTTATAATTTTGTGAAGTTGGGGAAAAAGTAGGGTATGTTGTTGAACAGTTATATTAACTTTAAAGTGGTAAATTAACCAAAAGATTTATAAAGTATTTTTTAGTTTTTAGTTTATAATGGATGATAGTGTATTAAAGGATTTTTATGGTAAGAAGGTAGATCTTTTATTAAATGGTCAGTATGCTACAGAGCTTTCGATAGATAGGACTGCTGCCCCTACTTCATTAGAAGTTATTGCGGTTGTATCAGCTATACAACCAGAAAATACTAATTTCTTAAAACTGGATTCAATTAGGTACCATCTTGAGGGGAGATATGAACAGTTTGGAGTAGCTCCAGTACCAATAAGAAAATTTGAAGCATCTGCAATACAAAAGAAATATATAATTGGAATATTCTCTTCACCAGAAGAATAAATCTTTTGGTTTCTGTTTTTTAACCCGAATTCTGAATTAGATATAAACTTTTATTAAATGGAATTTTTTATTATCTTATAATAAGTTTTTTAGAGGAAGTTAGAATATTGTTGTGTTAAACTCACATCCTCTCCAATCTCGAAATCCTCTTCCCCAAAGGAGGATGCGTCATAAACCACTCCCTTTCTTTCGTCGGTTTTGCCAAAAATAAAGGGGCTACTGCTCCTGAAACTTTCATAGGGGTGTTGGATTGAATTTTCTTTAATGCTCCGATTAATCCTGTCGGTGTTCGCATAAATTTAACAGCAGAAGAATCTGCGGCGTATTCTCGTTTTCTTGAAATAGCTAATTGAACCAACGCGACGATTATGGGTGCCAAGATTGCGAGTGCGATTCCTATAATCATGAAGATTGCGTTGTTATTATTTCGGTTGCTTCTTCCCCCCATCATTGAACTCCAGAATAAATTTCTTAGGAACATTTGGGAGATTATTGCTATCATTCCGACGAGGACTGCGGTTAGCGTCATGAATCTGATGTCGTAGTTTGCGATGTGCGAGAGTTCGTGCGAGAGGACGCCTTCGAGTTCTTGTTTCGTTAGTTTTTCTAAGGCACCTGTTGTTACGCAGATTACGGCGTGTTGGGGGTCTCGTCCTGAGGCGAATGCATTGATTTGGGAGTTTTGCATTATGTAGAGTTTTGGTTTCGGAAGTCCTGAGGCAAGGCAGAGTCCTTCAACGATGTTGTTGTATTGTCTGTATTCTGATGTAGTTGCTTTTTTTGCGCCTACAGAAGCTATTGCTAAATCTGCGGATTTGTAGTATCCACCTACAACATAGACTAGTGAAAAGATTGTTCCGAATATTATTATGAAGAAAAGGTAGTCTCCTCCTAGGACGAAACCGACTGTATAAATTAAAGATAAAAGAACTATCAATACAATTGTAATTAAGAAAACTGAGTTAATTTTGTTTTTTCGGATTTCTTCGTGGAATGAAAGTCTTTGCATTGTTGTGATCTATATGTTTTTTCTTATATATTCTTTTAATTCATCTTCGTTATTTGAAATTTCGTAAAAATTGTTTGGATTAATGTTTTTTTCAATTCCAATAAATCTTTCTTCTCTTTCAGGTGCAAAACCTAAGGCTTCTTTTATGATTTCTTCAAATTTTACTGGCAGAGCAGTTTCCATACATATCATTGGAATTCCGTCGTTAGTTTTATATCTTTTTGCAACTGTTAGCGCATCTGCACTGTGCGGGTCTATTATTTTTCCTGTTTCTTTATATAACTGTTTTATTGTGTTTATCCTATCCTGATGAGTTGAAGAATCGCTATAAAACCCATTCTGTCTAAATATGCTGAAATCAACTCCAAAATCTTTGAAGTCTACTTTACCCGTTTCTTTGAATTTTCCCATGTATTTTATTACAGTTTCTGCGTTTCTATCTACAATGTCGAATAATAATCTTTCATAATTCGATGCCTTGGATATATCCATCGAGGGGCTTGAAGTAATCTGTGCAGGGGTAATTTCATAAATTCCGGTTTTAATTAGATTGTCAAGGACGTTATTTTCGTTTGTTGCAATAATTAATTTTCTAATTGGTAGTCCCATCTTTTTTGCAATATATCCTGAGAGAATATTCCCGAAATTTCCCGTAGGGACTACAAAGTCAATCTCATCTCCAATATTTTTTATAACTTGTAAATATCCTGAAAAAAAGTAAGGGATTTGTGAAGATATCCGTCCCCAATTAATAGAATTTACTGCGCCTAATTTTGAAAATTCTGAATCTTGCTTTAATTTTTTTACTAAATCTTGACAATCATCAAATCTTCCGTTGACGCTGATGTTAAAAATGTTTCCACCTGACAGCGAACCCATTTGAGCTTTTTGAAAGTCGCTCATTCCTGTTTTTGGACTCAGCATAAATAATGTAATCTTTCCTAATCCTTTAACTGCAGCCTCGGCGGATGATCCTGTATCTCCAGAAGTTGCTCCGAGAATTATTAATTTTTCGTTTCGCTTACTTAATTCATAATTCATCTCTTGTCCTAATGATTGTAGTGCCATATCCTTAAATGCTGCTGTTGGACCAAGAGAAAGATTTTGTATGAAAAGATCTTTTTCTATTTCTTGAACCGGAACTGTGTTTAAATTTTGTGAGTTAAATTTCGACTCTACATAAGCGTTTTTTAAGAGCGTTTTTAAATCTTCATCAGGAATTGCTCCTCCTACTAATTTCTTTTTTACTTCAAAGGCCAATTCAGGATAAGACATTTTTTCCATTGCTTTTAATTCTTCTATAGAAACTTGTGGATATTCTGTTGGGACATATAATCCGCCATCCGGAGCAAGACCCTTAAGTAAAGCATCTGTATAAGAAATCTCTTTTTTGTCTTTATCTCTTGTGCTGATTAATGTCCATTCCATATTGTTATATCTAATTCTAAGTTTTTAATTGTTCTCTATATTGTTTTAGAATTCAATCTTAGGTACTACCTTCGCTGCTTCTGGAATTTTCAAATATTCTCGTTTTTTAAATCCGTAAAGAGCGGCGAACCATATACCTGGAACCATATTTGTCATAACGTTGTAAGACATGATTCCATCGTTGTAGTATTGTCTTGCGTATGCTACTTTGTCTTCTATAGCTGAGAGTTCTTGTTGTAATTGTAGGAAATTCGTATTTGCTTTTAGATCTGGGTAGCCTTCTGCGATTGCGAAAATTGATTTAAGTGCTGATTGTAATTGGTTGCCCGCTTTCATTTTGTTCTCAACGCCTGACGCTTGGACGAGAGCTTTTCTTGCGTCGGTTATTTCTTTAATTATCCCTTTCTCGTGTTTCATGTAGCCTTTTACAGAGGATAATAAATTCGGTATGAGGTCTGAACGTTTTTTTAGCTGTACGCTGATTTGTGCTAGGGAGTTGTCGATTTGGTGAGAGAGTCGGACGAAGTTGTTGTAGTAGATTAGGAAAGTTGCGGCTAGAATTACGGCGATTGCGATTAGGATGTAGGTTAGCATTATTATTTAGGGTTGATTAAATTTATAAAGGTTGGTGTTGCTTGGTTGGGATGAGGGGATGGATATTGGGGGTTATTGGGGTTGTAGTTGTTTTGATCGGGTTTTATGTTTTTATGACTTGGGATGTGAGTCCTTCTGTTTTGAGCTCGGAGGAGTTTCGGATTCGAAATGCTAATGGGGAGACTTGGAATCTTTTGTCTTCTGGTGGGAGAGATTATCTTGGTGGGAATGATTATCGTGAGGTGGAGAGTATTCTTGATGAATATGGGATTGAGTATGAGGATCAGCTTCGGAAGTTTAGTAAGGGTGGGAGGTCGATTATTTATGCTAGGAGTGATAATGTTAATGTTATTTTGATTAGACACTTGGAAGGTATAGATTATAAGGTTGCCTTGAAGGATTATTCTAATGTTGAGATGTTGAATATTTATGCTAATGATTTGAATGAATGGTTTGTGCAATTCCGCTCTGAAGAGGGATCTTATTTTTGGCGAATTGATTCAGTTGGAAAAGAGGATGTTTTGATTTTGGATGACGATATTAGAGGTTCTTTGTATTCGGATGATTTTGGAAAGTGGTATTTGGTGAATAGAGTAGATGGACATGATGGGGTTTATTTCTTAGAAGGTAATTCTTTTGTGATTGTAGATGGAGTTGGTTTTGAGGATATGGAGCATGGTGTTTTTCGGACGAGGTTGTTTGCAAATAATGGAGGTGAGTGGTATCTTTCTATTGAGCCTCATACTAGAGAGCTTCGTGCTGGACCGGGGCGTAATTATAATACTTTGACTTATAAGATTGAGGGGGCTCGAGCTTATGAGGTTGAAGGATTGCCTAAAGATGTTACTGGGATTAGATTTTATTATGGGGAAGAGGGCGAGTGGATTGCTGAGATAAAGTATTGTTCAGGATCAGACATTTTCCCTTGTGATATTAGGTCTATTTTTAGAAGAAAAGTTTATTATTATGTTGATGAGTTGGAGGCTAGAAAGCTTAGAATGCGTAGTTTTCATAGCGGAGGATTTGAGACTTGTGTATATGACTGTATTAAACATTAG
>DAOWGX010000012.1 GCA_030641715.1 Nanobdellota archaeon | reverse complement strand
TCCTGCCAGAACAAAAACCATATCCGAATTCGAAACAGCTTTCTTCAAGTCAGTAAGGGACTCCTTTGCAGCCTCTCTTCCTTTCTTAGGGTAACCACCACATCCGAGACCTCTCGTTAATTCTTTACCAATGAGAATTTTCTCATCACATTTTGTAATTGATAAATGAAGTGCGTCAGTATTGACACCATAGATTGTAGCTCCGTTAATACCTTTATTGAAAAGCCAGGTAGCCATATTACATCCACAACCACCACAACCGAAAACCTTAATGTTAGCTTTTCCAGCCCTTAAATCATCAAAATTAATCGAGTTCGCTTCCGCAGATTGAATAGCCTCTTTTGCAAAATCTAATGTCATTTTCTTTTTTTATTAAACCTCCTTTCAAATCTTTCAGTATGACAAGATTTGTATGATGGACCTTTGGTCTTTCTTTCAAATTTTTAAGTATAAAAATCTGCACGATAGCCTTCCGAACTTTCTTTCAGGGTTACTATTAATCCGAAGAACTTTTAATTTAAAAAGATATATGTGGTTTAAAATGGGTTATCTAGGCGGCCTAACAAATTTTTTAGGAGTGTGGTTCAACGAATTGTTTAATGTTCCTCTTGAACTTTCCAAGATCCTCTGCTAGAATCATTCCCCCAGAGGCTGCAGGATGCCCTCCTGCAGAACCATCTTCCAATCCGGAAACTCCAGCCCGAAGAAGATTCGCCATGTTCTCCTTTTGTGAAGTATTCCTTGCCGAAAGTGTTAAATGCTTCCCATCTTTTTTCGGAGTCGCAAAAATATAAATCTCCTCATGATTTTTTTGACTGATTATTCCAGTTACAGGGGCCTTTATTGAAAAATGAGGTTTGAAATAATAAAAATTAACATCGCCAATTTTCTCCTTTTTATCTTCGTACTCTCCAATAAATTTTTCAATTTCATCTTCTATAGCTTCAGAATATTTTTCAATTGAGAGACCTCCCCAATAGAATTAACCTTTTGTAAAATTTCGAAAGCCTTGTCAAAATCACCCTCAAAATAAATTAAAAAATTTGTGATGGTACTCGTTATATCCTCCTTAAATTTATCAAGGCCCATCCTAGTCTGTTTTAAATGTTCAGAGATAAAGTCCTGGTTTTCAGGATATAAATCTCCCGCATCGGTGATAGTCCCTACCAACGCTAACCAAGGTTTTATCCGAGTTAGTTCTCCCGCCGTCCGTGAAGAGGGGATGTACCCGTTATCTACCGTCGAGAATTCCAAAACTTCTTTCGGAAGAGACACATCTCTAGGGTGGTGGTCGAGATAGAGTATTCGCTTATCTTTTATCAATTCAAGTTCCTCCGCCATAAAACCTGAAGCGAGGTCACAAACTATCACCTTATTGAATTCTTCCAAATCGAAATTTTTCAGTTTTGATTTATGGATAGAATATGTAAACTCCTTGACCATAGCATTCTTATTCTTACACCAATCATAAAATAAAATCCCCGAACAGAATCCATCCCCATCGTCATGATGAATAATCGCAATCTTGTCCTCCCGAGATATCTCATCTAAAAATTCCCTTGCCTGACTAAAAGTTATTTCTGACATCTTATTCAAAACTTTTCGCCAGTTTAAAAATTAATTCTTCTTGAAAATGCGGTGCCAAAATTTGAAGTCCGACATCCTTACCCTCAACTTTTCCTACAGGAACCGAAATAGCTGGAAGCCCTGCAATCGAAGCTGGCGTCGTGAAAACATCATATGCGTACATATCTTCAATCGAGATTTTCTTTCCAACCTTGTGAGGCGTTCGAGGAACCGTCGGAAGAATAACAGCATCAACCCCATCGAAAATCTTTTCGAACTCTCCCTTAATAAAATTCCTTGCCTTCAAAGCCTCCCTGTAATATTTCCCCTCGTGTTCAGCCTTCGTAATCTCCGAACCTCCAACAATCCTTCGAACAACCTCTGGACCCGCAACCTCTTCAATCTTTTTTCCAAACCTTCTCCCATCGAATTTCCTCGTCGCTGAAAAAAACTCCGTATAAACAATTATATAATAAGTCTGAATCATAATATCCAAAGGCAGATTTATCTTTTTAATTTTCCAATTATTTTTTTCCGCAACCTCCTTCGTTTTCAGTTCAATTAATTCCGCAATTTCCTTACCACAAAACCTCTGGACATCTACCAATCCAATCACTCCCTTTTTAGACGGTTCTTCTTCAGTAGCCTCCCGAGTAGTCTGGTCAAAATTATCCTGCCCCCTAATCACATTAAAAATCAACTTCGCATCTTTCGCAGAATTCGTAAGAGGTCCAATACAATCAAAAGACATCGTCATATCTATCAACCCATAACGCGATACAGCACCATAAGTTGGCTTTAATCCAGTTACCCCACAATGCGATGCAGGATTCCGAATTGAACCTCCCGTATCAGAACCCAACGAAAAGTCACAAAGCTCCGCCGCAACCGCCGACGACGAACCCGACGATGAACCTCCGGGAATCAATTCAACATTACGAGGATTTTTCGTCGGACCAAAAGCAGACGTTTCCCCCGAAGCCCCACAAGCAAACTCATCCATATTCACCATCCCCAAAAGTATCGCGTCTTCCCCAAGAAGTTTATTGATTACTGTAGCATTATAAGATGAAACGTAACCCTCAAGAACCTTGGAACCACAATTCGTTTCCAACCCCTTCACCGATATATTCGATTTCACCGCGAAACAAAGCCCTGCTAATTTCCCAGCCGTTCCATCTTTGATTCTTTTATCGATAGCTTTTGCCTGCTCAATTGCGTTTTCATTTAAGTTCAAAAAAATATTCAAATCTTTCGTCTCTGGCGTCGCTATCTTTTTCGAAAATGCCATGACATTTTTTACGGCGGTTAGTTTCTCTAACTTTAGTTGTTTGAGTTTATGTTTAAGAGTCATTCGAAAGTTCTCCAATTAATTTATTTACTGGGTGAATATCAGAATCGTTAGTGATTATCATATCGAAATTTTGCTCATATTCTTTTTGATTCTGTTCTTCCCCAGGATTCAAAAATCCAACCTTAATCAAATTGTCATATTCAAAGCCAGTTATCATTCCCAAATCTCCAATTCCATCGCCCAATAAAATAACATTCTTTCGGTCTTTTATTTCTCCATAAATTTCTGGAAACTCAGAAAGTATTGTTTCATCTTTATTCATACAATGAATTACAGGCTCTATTGATTTTACCGCCACACCATTTTTATCCCATTCAAATTTATTAGTAATAATAGATATATTATCATATAAAATCCCTTCCTTCTCCAATACCTTAGAAATTGCATCTCCAACCCCGCTCGACGATAAAATTATCAATGGGATTTCTTTTTCATAAAGATAATTAAACAACTCCTTCGCACCTTCTCTCAATCTTACAATCCCACTTTCAACGATTCTCTCCAAATCTTTTTTGTGCAAACCCGATTTAATTAATAAACGATTATGCATAGTCCACCATTCCTTCATGGACTCCTTCTTCTCCCCCATTGACACATCCTTACTTATTTCTATTGCGTGATATTTACTAAACAATGATTTTGCCTCGGCTGAATATTCCTCTGAAAGATAATCATTGTCCCTTAATATAGATATTATCGAAGGTATTTTTTTACCGTCTTGCTGGTACGCATAAGTCAAGGTTCTGTCAAAATCAGAGATTACATGGAGATTATTATATCCCTGCAATTTTATTTTTCCTTTTAAACTTTCTAATTTTTCCATATCAGGTATAATCATATTATCCACTTTTCCACCTCCCCTTCTCCGCCACAACAAAATCACCCTCGACAAAAGGAGCATTCAAAAACATCAAGTCCCGAAACTCCGAATCCGTATCCCAGCCATCACCCTCTTCCCGAAATCCATCCCCATTCTCAAAATGCCCTTCCGACGCCCCGACCTTAGACAACTTCGACGCGAACTCATTCAAAAGTCTCTTCGCATCCTTTCGAATCTCTTCCTTCTCTTCCTCGCCAACCTCATGCCACGTAAAACTTTCCACCATCAAAATCACCAGACGCAGAAGTTTATAAATCTGGGGTTATTATTCATTTCATGGAAGAATGCATATTCTGCAAAATTATTCGAGGAGAAATCCCCTGCGAGAGGATTCTAGAAACCGAAAACTTCATCACAATAAAAGACGCCAACCCCAAAGTCGCAAATCATTCCCTCATAATCTCACGAAAACATTACGAGACTTTTTTAGATATGTCGTCGGAGTTGTATGAGGAATTTTTGGAGACTGCGAAAAAAACCGCAGAGAAATTAAGTGTGAAAGATTTTAATTTGGTCGTGAATAACGGTCGAGTTGCAGGGCAGCTGATTTCGCATGTTCATTTGCACGTTTTGCCGAGGAGAGAAGGGGACGGGTTTGGGTTGAATGTTTAAGTGAGTTCAAGACGTTGATTTTTTGTATTTTGAAATAATATTTTTTTAAGGTAATATATTTGAGAAAAGTACATCCCTCATTTCCTAAAAAAATTTCCCATGGAAGGAGATTAATTCTTAAAAAAGTCATTTAGAATTTCTTTTGTTAATTCGAGAGATTTATCACAATGATTCTTTAAACTTCTTGACGAACTGTCCTTAAAATAAACATTTTGAATTTTCTTATTTCTTCTCTGAACAGAACGAACAGCGGGAACAAAATCTCCATCTCCAGAAACCAAAACTGCCGTATCAAAAGTATCATCTGCTGAACCATCTACCATATCAACAGCCATGTGAATATCATCCTCTTTAATTATATAATAATATCTATTTGTTCCAGTTATATTTCTTTTCAATAATTTACACAAGACTAAATTAAAGTTAGGAATTGATTTGAGTTTAGCAAAAAATTCCTTTTGACTTTTGAATTTCTTAGAATTAAACTCTCTATCTAATTGAGCATTATAATAACAGATTCCAACCACTTTTCCTTCTCCTGCGAGAAAGTTAGCAAAACTTTGAAAATCAAAATCCTTCAAACTTTTATTTTTTCCATAAAGTTTCCTCAATCCAAAATAAAAGTTATTACCATCAATAAAAACAGCCACTCTTTTCATTTGAAAAAATGCCTACCCCTTACCGAAGCAAGGATAGGCGTATATGACTACAATAGATAATTGAGGTATAAATAGCTTTTGGTTTGCTGTTTTTAGAATTTATTTTGGAATAGAGATGGTGCATTCCTGTAAAACAAGAGAGGCATCGTCAACAAAAACATATCCCACATTTGTTTCTATTCTTTCTTGCTATTATTCAATAATGATGCTCTTTAGTCTAAAAGTTGCATTAGTACATGTTTCAGAAAGAGGAACCTCCTCAATTAGTTCTAATTCTTTTTTAATCCCATATTTTTTTACGTCCACTATTTCGCCACTATCGGAAATAATATTACAACTTATGTATCTTGTAGGACGACAATAATAATTCTCTATATTTTCTCCTTTTTGACTCCCCCTAGAACAATAGTTTGTCACGTCAAAAGAAGTAATGCCACTACAACCTTCGGGCAATTCAACTCCAAATTTCTTCAAGGTAACATCTGTTGAAAAACTATTCTTTTCACCACACAATTCAACTCCAGCTATAATCTCATTACCCGTAAGTTCAAAGAGACTATTTTTAATGTTTTGAGTCTTTGGATTTTCATCAAGCAAATAGGAGATGAAAGCTAATCCAATAAAGACAAAAATAACTATTGCCCACCAACGCTTATACCAAGATTTCTTTATTTTTGTTTTAACCATTATAATATTATGCAAAAACTATTTTATAAACTTGTTCATCCTTAATATTTAATGGCAAAGAAAATTATAGATTTATGGAGTGTTGAAAGCAAAATATATCCGCTCTTAGATGCTGGAATGATGAGAAAAGAATTATCTTTCAAAAATGAATTTGATTTGGGAAATAATCAAAAACTTTCAATCGCGGTTTCTTCTAAAAATAGTTTTCCTGTTTCATTGCATCAAAATTTTAGTTCAAAAGATATTGATTTCAAAATAGATTTTAGAGGGGGAAATAATAATTGGTTTAGAACAGATAACCAATCTCACGATTATCTACACTTTCATCTTGAAAGTGGAGGACAAATATTTAATGATAAGATTAAAATGCCCGAAGTTACATCTGTTTCTGGATTAATCTCAGAAACCTTTGACAAGGCAGAAAAAATTATTTCGTGGAAATTTCCGAATTTTTTTGTTTCTTCTGGAACTGGATTTGTTGGAACAGCATAATATAAATTTCGGCGAAACCGACTATCTTTCCTGAAAAGACTAAGCGCGTCCCTCCTATTGGGTGGGAGAAAAAATATTATTTCCTGTTTTTTATTCTAATGTTTGAGGCGTCTCGAATTACAAATAACCCACCAATAAAAATTAAACAACAACCCCTGTCCAACTACTTCCCCTTCTTCCCTAAATCCAACCTAATACAAACATCCTTCAACTGCCGATCCGAAACCGAACTCGGCGCGTCGACCATCAAATCCTTCGCTTCCTTATTCTTCGGAAATGGAATCACTTCCCTTATCGATTCCGCACCAGTCAGAATCTGAATTAATCTGTCTAACCCGATTGCAATACCGCCGTGAGGAGGAGCGCCGAATTTTAATGCGTCCAATAAAAACCCAAATTTTTCTTCTTGCTCTTTATCAGAAATCTTCAATAAATCAAACACCTTCTTCTGAATATCAGATTTATGAATCCTAATACTCCCGCTTAATATCTCTATACCATTCAACACCAAATCAAATGATTGTGCAACCGTTTTCTCAGGATTCTTTTCTAAATCCTCAATATTTTTAGGCATACAAAATGGATGGTGACATGCGATGTATCTATCTTCATCTTTCGAATATTCTAACAACGGGAAATCAGTAATCCACGTGAAAGCAAATTCCTCTTTCGTTTCTTCTCTCAAATCCGGTTTATCGGACTTGTATTTTTTAATCGATTCCTCATAAGACATTTTCCCAAAAGGAGTTTTGAGATTCTTATTGAATACTTCCTTGAAAACATTTTTCATAACACCTTCGACAACCTTAAAGATCTCCTCCTGACTAACAAAAGACATCTCAACATCCAACTGCGTAAACTCCGGTTGCCTATCCGAACGAAGATCCTCGTCCCGCATACACCTCGCAATCTGAAAATATTTCTCAAACCCTGCCACCATCAAAAGCTGTTTAAACAATTGCGGAGACTGTGGAAGTGCGAAAAACTTCCCCGGTTGCGTCCTCGACGGAACCACATAATCCCTCGCCCCTTCCGGCGTCGACTTCGCAAGCATCGGAGTCTCGAACTCATTAAATCCCTCCCCATACAACGTGTCCCGAATCACCCTCACAACCTTACTCCTCAAAATCAAATTCCTCTGCATCCCCTGTCTCCTCAAATCCAAATACCGATACTTCAACCGAATATCCTCGCCAACCTCGTCGTTATCAATATCAAAAGGCAACGCAGAACATTTATTATAAACCTCAATCTCCTGAATTTTCACCTCAACATTCCCCGCAGGCGAATCATTATTCTCCGTTCCCTTCGGCCTCGAACTAACCTCCCCCACAATCCGAACACAAGACTCCTTCGTCAACGACTTCGCAATCTCAAAATTCCCTCCATCCTTCGCCGTAACAATCGTCTGAACCGCCCCCGTCACGTCCCTAACTTCCAAAAATATAAGTTTCCCATGTTCCCTAATCGTATCAACCCATCCAGATATCTCGACCTCCTTTCCTTCGAGAGCAGAAAGCTCCTCAATCATCGTTCGTTCCATATCCAAATATACCATCAAGGGTTTTTAAAATTGTGCTTAAGTTTTTATAGTGTCTTCATCTCAATCAATCATGAACGAAGAAAACAAAAGACTTTTAGTTGCGGGAATCGCGGGAGCCTCGGGAGGTGCCTTGGGTGCCGTTTGCGGTTCGAGTAGTTTGCCCGTCGTAACTTGTGTTTCTGCCGTCGCCGCTGTTTTGATTGCTTGGGGAATTAATGGGATGTTTAATTAATTTTAAACTTTTACTATCTTAAATGTTCAGGGAAGATAGTTTGAATTGAGAACATTTAAATAGATATGAGTTTCATATAGATTATGGATGGAACTGGAAGTGCAGTATAATGCAAGAGGATAGAGGATGACCAATATAATTGGAGAGGATGAAGGTCTTACAGCATAGTAGAGAATATAGAAAGTGTTTATATAATGAATGAAGAAGGTGCGAGGGTATAAAATTATTGTTTAAAATGAAAATTTCTAAACACAAAACTTATAATCTCTTGCTGTATCTAACCATATGACAAAAGAAAGAGTTGCTATTTTTATTGATGGAAGTAATTTATATTATAGTTTAAAGAATCTAAAAATTGAAAGGATAGATTTTCAGAAACTTCTTCAGTTGTTAAAGAAGAACAAACTGCTGATTTCAACATTTTATTATAATGCCCCCTTAAATATAAAAATAAATCCTAAAACTTACTGGGAACAACAAAAGTTCTTCAATGAATTAAGAAAAATTCCAGATTTTAATGTTGTTCTTTGCAAACTAAGAAAACATAAAAGAAAAAACGGAAATTATGTTTTTGATGTAAAAGGCGACGATGTTCACTTGGCAGTTGACCTAGTTTCGGGAGCTTATGAAGATTTATACGACACTGCAATAATTGTTTCTGGCGATGAAGATTTTGTTCCTGCAATTAAAAAGGCTCAAAAGTTAGGAAAGAAAATTATAAATGCTTATTTCAAGAGTAGTTCTTCGGCATCATTAAAGAAAACTTGCGATGATTTTATTTACATGAATGATTTAGCTAGAGAATTGTAAAAATAAAACTGCCCGGCATTGCCCGAAGACCATACCGGGGAATATATTAATGGTATAACATTTTTAATCTTTAAATACTCTTTGGTTTGTCAAATTTCTTCAAGATAATAAAAGATGTTATGAGAATCGACTTGTTCGTTGTTGTTTGTGTTTCTGCCGTCGCCGCGGTCTTGATTGCTTGGGGAATTAATGGGATGTTAAAATAAAATTATTGTTTTTATCCTTATTAGAAGGATATCATAAATAAACCTCTCATAACAATAATATCGGTTTCAATTGAATTTAATTTTTAGAACGGACACGCACTTAAACTTTTTCAAAACAAAGAATTCCACTTCATTATAAAAAACTAACTTCCTTAAGTTCTCTTTCGTCTTTCTACAAGTCCAAATTTTTCACGATTTCTATCCACATAATAATTATTTACCCATTTACCAGGAATTGTTCTATCATAATTATCTGTAACTTCCTCAAATAATTTTTTATAATTTCTTTTAAATTGTTCTTCAGGATTATTGTCGAAATCTTTTCTTTCTTTCCAAGGAACATCATTATTATCAAATAATAGTCTATTTATAATTCCTGTTTCAGGACAAACATATTGTAATTCTCCGTCGTTCCAATAGTCTCCTTCAGTACATCCCGTGGGAGGAGTGTACCAATGCGTTTGGATTGCTTTAAGGTTACCAATTTCATGAAAATCATCACACGCACCACATTGAATCTTTCTTTTTCTATTTCTTTCATCAATTGCTCCAAGAATTCTATTTTCTTCATTTCGTAATTCTGTTAATTTATCATCTAAATTTACCATAATTTATCAAAAAGATTTTGGATTTTAAAAATATACCTATATTAGAATATATAGTTTCATTTAAAAAACACACGTGCCATGAAAGATTACAAAGTCTTACAGACTTCTCCATCTAAATTTTTCTTTCACTTCGTTTCAGAAAAACTTCTTTTATCCTTGATGTAGTTCAACAGAAAATTATCGCTTTTAGATTGAAGAACCTTCAACCCCTCATCAGAAATATAAATATGATCCTCCAAACCCAGATTACCAGGACACATCCCCAACACATTTAGTGCCGGCTCGTCAAGCGTCTGAAGCTGATGCCCCGTCCTCGGCATAACCCTCGTAACAACAGAATGCATTAGCCGATGCACCTTTCGAGGCAACACCTTATTACCCCTATCATGCCAGTACAGTATTGTCTTTCCGACCAAAGGCAAAAACAGTTCAACAGTTTTCTTGTGATAATGATGCGAGGTTTTCCCAAAAGGACTTATCGATTGCAATAATAATCTTACAGGAGAACTATCTCTCGACGGACCCCTATCAATCTGCCAATAATAAGAAGCCGACGATTTCCCACTACCAGACATCTCGCCCTTATGTCGTTTCGCAGTTGGCGAATATACGACACATTTCTCCGACACTCTCAAATCCTCAGACGAAAGCGAATCATACTCGTTATCCAGCTCAGTCGAGGTAAGATATTTCACAAGAATCAAATCAACCTCATCCCGTATATGTCTAAGTTTATCTATATTCTTTCTAGCGATTACCACCGGGAACGCAGTTATCTGCTCAACTTTTTCAGAAATTTTCGACGGCAACGATATCGCCAATTCTTCCAATTTAGAAAGGACCATCGTCGCCTTGCCATACCTTGGGATAACAGTAGTATGCACACCATAATTTTCACCCATAACTATTTCAAAAACAAAACGTATTATTTAAGCTTTCTTAATCAAAACAAAACCTCTCCCAAAACATCCGCAACCTCTTTCCCAGAAACCTTCCCCTTAAATTTCCCCATAACCAGCCCCATGTACGCCCCTGTCGACAACCCTGGCTTCTCCCGAACCAACTTCTCAACCTCCTCCCTCAAATCAACATCAGACTTCTCCATAGCCTCGTCGAGAGCCTCCCCTCGAACAACCTTCTGCATCACAGTCCTAACATCGTTCTTCGAAATCTTCTTCCCGACCTCCTCCAAAATCGCCTCCAATACATGAGCATTCAAAATCTCATTCACTTCAATTAAAGACTTCCCCTCCTTCCTCGCAATCTCTTTCTGAAACAGCGTCAACGATTTCGCAATCAACTCTGGACTTTCAATCACCTTACTCAACGTCTTAAAATCCTCAACCTTACCCTGCTTCAAAATCAACTTCACCAACTCATCATTAAGTCCAAACTCACTCAAATAAGATTTATGTTCCGAAACAAGTTTCGGCAAATTCTTTTTCACTTCATTAATCAACTCTCGTGAAATTTTCAAAAGCGGAACATCAGTCTCGGGATACATTCTCGCAGCCCCCGGCATCGGTCTCTGAAATTTCGAACTCCCGTCGGGAAGCGCACCCCGAACCTCATTCTTACACTCACCATTCTCAACACATTCTTCCTGCCTCGAAATTTCCGTATCAATAGTCTTAACCATCATCTTCGTATCCTGAAAACCCTTAATCTCAACCCGTTTACTTCCCTTAATCGAAATATTAACATCCTGACGAATAGTCCCAATCCCCCGTTTCACATTACACGCCCGCAACACCTCCCCAATTTTCAAAGCAACTTCCTTCCCCTGCCCCGGCGAATAAATCTCTGGCTTCGTCGTAATCTCAACAAGCGGAATCCCTAACCTATCCAGCTTAAACGTCTTCGTTTTCTCGTCCTCTGAAACCTTCCTCGCCGAGTCCTCCTCCAACGCAATAGTCTCAATCCCAACCTTCCCCTCTCCTGTCTCAACATAACCATCGTGAGCAACTAAAACAGTCCTCTGAAATCCCGAAGTATTCGTCCCATCGACGACGGTTTTCCTCATTACTTGAGTTATTGGAAATATCTTGCATTTGAACAATTCTGCGATTTGCAACACGATTTTTAACGCATCGATATTAATTTTTCCTGGGGGAGACTCATCGAGTTCGACCAAACAATTAGTATCATAAACCTGATAAATAAAAGTTTTATTTTTCATCTTCTCATGTGCAGCAGCGACGTCAATTTCTCCAGTCTCCCCAACCACGGGATTCAACGTTCTCTCGACAGTATATTCAGGTTCATCATTCCTCAAAATAGAAGGACAATCGCAAAAAAGCTTCCTCGTGTTAAGTTGCTGATGAATCTCCAATCCAATCTTAAGCCCGATTTTTTTGTAATCGTGTTCCATAAATATACTCAAGACAATAGCTTTAAATAATCTTTCTTCTTAATTCTCACAAGGAGGTTACATGGTAAAAAAGAAATCTATTGAGGGAGCTAAGTCGGTTCATAATGTTCCAGAAGGAGTAAAGATTCTAGCAATATTATATTTTGCTGGCTCTATTATCTCTTTTATTGTCGGAGGATTTTTATTCAGCTTTTCAGATAATGTTTCCCAGAATGCCGCCCTTTTTGTTCAACAAGGAATCGAAGTCCCGAGTCCAATTACATTAATTCTATTCGGAATCGCTTTATTGGGTTTTGCAATCTTAGAGTATTCTATAGCTAAAGATATTCTTAAACTGAAAAATTGGGCAAAAAATGCTATCGTTATATTTTCTGTTTTTGGAATTGTTACATCCATATCAAGTTTAACAGATGGATTATTCGCTAGCGGAGTATTCTCGTTGCTAGTAAATGGAGTGATTATTTGGTATTTGATATTTAAGAAAGAAACAAGAAGAATATTCAAATAATTTTATTTTTTATCTAACCTGTTGGAGACATTCTCCAACATTTTTTCTTTAGGATTCCAGTTTTTATGTCCAAGAACCCAACCAAGTTTAATCAGTGCGGTTTCAGATAACATATCTTCAAGGAAAATAATGCCTGTTTTTTGCAATTCTCGTCCGGAAGAATACACATTTGGATTTAATCGACCATAAATGGTTTGAGCAGTTGCACAGATCACCATCCCATTTTGAATGGCTTTTTTTATTTTTGGAAGCCAGTTTGTCGAGGAGGATTTGCCAGGAACCTGACCAAGCCCTGTAGTTTCAAGAATCAATCCCTTGTACCCTTGCTGTTCATAATACTCAATTATCGACGGGTCTTGCCCTGGATGAACCTTTATCAACGAAACTTTTTCCTGAAATTTCGTATCAAGTTTCGGCTTCTTATTCGAGCGAGCATTAAACGTTTTTAAAATTTTAATCTTGCCCGATGTAATCTCTGCGAGGGGGGTATCATTAACAATCTTGAAAGCATCTCTTCGAGAAGTGTGCAACTTTCGAACCCTCTTCGCTGGCATCGCAATACAACTTTTATCGTCGCTATTTTTGTGTCCAATTAAAGCAATTTCTGCAATATCCGATGTCGCGTATTCCGCAGAACAAATCAGATTAAGCGCGGCGTCGGTAGAAGCTCTATCTATCGAACGCTGAGAGTAGGTTATCGCGATGGGCTTGTTCAAATCTCGGATAAAAAAAGAAAGAGCCACGGAAGTATAATGCAACGTATCAGTTCCATGCGTTATGATTATACCGTCGACAGATTCGTCATTAAGATAAGGCTCACATGTTTCAGCCAATTTCCTCCAATCTTTCGGATCCATATCCTCGGAGAATTTCATAAAAGGTGTATCAATTTTTACGACATTGCAAATCTCTTTAATTTCAGGTGCGATGTTTAAAATATCTTCGGCATCTGTCGGAATTACTCCCCCAGATTTCGGATCAAGCCTCGACGAAATCGTCCCGCCAGTAATTATAATCACGACATTTTTCAACTTAGTATTTTTCTCCAAAACAACTTCCTTCTTTTCCTTCGGCTTCGCTTTCTCCAAAACCTTAGCATCAAGAATCTCCCCTTCCCGAATTCCGATATTATAACCAGATTCCAGCTTCAACAAAATAACTTCCGAATCGTGTGACTCAAGAACATAACCTTTCCACAACTTACTCTTCGTTTGCAACGCTACCCTATCACCCGGAGCGAAAGTTTTCGTTTTCATATTCTAATCAGTTTTAGAAGATATAAAAATGTTTGGAGTTGTCATAACATTTAAATACTAATGGTTACCATAGATATACTATTAGTAACCATGGTAAATAAGAAAAGAAAAGATACAGCAATCAAGGTAAGTCGGTGGTTAGACGATGCCGTTAAAGATTACATTTCTACCAGAAAGACCAATATCGAGTTTCCATCAAAGAGAAATTTCGTCGACAAGGCCGTAATGCAATTATTAGAGGACAAGGGGGTGAAACTAAATGGATAAAAAATTCACAGATAAAATAAAATTAGCAAGAGAAATGTTTCGAGTTCTCGAGGATAAGGGGGGAGGACAAGTTGCAGAAATTGCGAGAAGAAACTTTTGTATTCAGGATAGATTAGCAACTATCAATGCTTAGCAAAGCATAAAAAGGTTCGAGGTCTTAACCAACTATGACAAACGCATTCCCTGTAAAAATCGGTCTCGAAATCCACGGCTACCTAGACACGCACGAGAAACTTTTCTGCATGTGCAAAACCGACTTTTTAAACTCCAAACCAAACTCCTTAGTCTGTCCAATTTGCACAGGACAACCCGGCTCAAAACCGATGGCACCGAATTCGGACGCCATCAAAAAAATGATTCAAATCGCATTGGTCTTCGGTTCGAAAATTAATTATTCTAATATTATTTGGCAGAGGAAACATTACAGCTGGGCAGACTTGCCCAAGGGATATCAAACGACGATTTCAGGAATGCACGCGACGACAAACGCAACCGGTGGAAAATTTAAAGGAATTAATCTCACAGAATTACATCTCGAAGAAGACCCCGCACAATGGAACCCAGACTCGGGGAAAATAAACTACAACCGAAGCGGACTACCCTTAATTGAAATTGTAACCGAACCAGAATTCAGCGATGCAGAACAAGTCATCGAATGGCTAAAAAGTTTACTTCTATCATTAAGTTATATCAAAGCCGTCAGGAAAAACGCCGGAATCAAAGTCGACGTCAACGTCTCGACCTACGGCGAAAGAGTAGAAATGAAGAATTTAAATTCATTGGAAAAGATTCGGAAGGCGATAGAATACGAGATTGTTCGGCAAATTGAAAACCACCAGAAAGGAATCGTTCAGACAAGGGACACCCTAGCATTCGACGAAAAATCAGGGAAGACAATTAAGATGCGGTCGAAAGAAGGTGCCGCAGATTACAGATTCATCCCAGACCCAGATTTATCCACAATTACAATAGATAAAAAAATGGTTAATGGAATCAAAGCAGATTTACCCGAAATGCCTGAAGTAAAACTAACAAGACTTTTAAAAAAATACAAAGTTGGAGAAAAAGACGCAAAGATTTTAACGAAGAATCTAGAGTTGGTTGAGTTTTTTGAGGAATTTGCAGATAGAATAACTAAACCTATAAGAATAATTCAAAAGAAAATGGATGAAGTAATGAAACCTATAGGGGTAGTTCAAGGGGAAATGAATAAGGCAATGGAACCTATAAGGCAATCTCAAAAAGGAATAGAGAATGCTATGAAGCCCTTGAGACAACTTCAGAAAAATCTTTCTTGGATAACTATAGAACTACCTAGAATCTTGAATTATAACAAAAGGACACTCGAGGATGCAGAGGTAGATATAAGGCCAAGTCATGTGGCAGAGTTAGTTGATAAAGTGAATAAGGGAGAGATTACAGTTTTAAAAGGAAAGCAGATTATGAATGATTTTGTGCCAAAGTCGTTTTCGCTGAAAGAACACAAGGGAGAGATTTCGAATATTGATGATTCGGCGATTGAGAATTTATGTCGGCAGGTTATCGACGAGAATGCGCACGTGGTTGAGGAATATAAGTCAGGAAAGACAGCGAGTTTGAATTTTTTGATTGGACAAGTGATGAGGTTATCAGAGAGAAGGGCTGATTTTAAGGTTGCTGGGGAAACTTTGAAGAGGTTGATAAATGGTTAAGGGTATTCGTAATCTATTCATATTCACAAGATGTGTGAAAAAGACAATCTCTCATGGCAATAAAAAGTTTAATGTTTATGTCATAAAAGATTCTCCTGCTAGGGCAACAATTTATGGTACTGTTGTAAATAATCATTTTTTTGAAAAATATAATGAAGCAGAAAGATTAGCTATACTTTATCATGAAGAATATCATAAAAAGTTTTTATCAATAATTAAGAGTTCTTTCAATATTTTCAGATTTCTAAGCTTTAAAAAAGCGAACTGGCAAGAAGAATTTTCTGCGGATGAATATTCTTTAAAGAAGAATGGCAGGGCGCCAACAATTTCATTTTTAAAAAAAGCGCAGAAGGATTATGATGACATGGTTGTAAAATATGATCCTCGAACACATCCCCCAATTAGCGAAAGAATAAAAAACTTGAAAAAATAATTCTAAGTTACACAACTTCAACAAGTCAACCAGAAAAATTACCTACAACTATTTCTTTAGACCCTTCCTAATTATTGGTAACGAGAAAATTATTATTAAGATAACGTAAGAATACCATTGGATGCTCATTGCGTCGTTTAGAAATCTTGGCCATATTGTTAAAAGAAGGATAGTACATAACATTGTAGTTATTATCGTAGAATCTAATTCATACCATTTCAGCGTCCAAACAAAAACTAATACCCAAACTTCCTTTCGTATTCCTTATGATCCATCCAATCCAAAATAATCGTTATAATTACTGCCGTTCCTCCCCTTATTGAATAGATGAGTCTCCATGCTCCAGGTAAATTATATTTCCATACATTATCAATACTATGTTTTTTAATATAGTCTTTTGGAATTAGTCTTTTTGGAATTTGAATTCCGCAGAAAGGATTTTCTTCAATATCATATAACGCTTTTTTTAATTGTTCTTTTAGAGGTTTTTCCTCAAATTCCTCAAATGTTTTTTGTAGCCCCTTATTCACAAATTGAACTTCGCAGGGCTTATCAACTTTTCCTCCCCCTTCTCCATGTTAGATGCGCCATCTCAAGTCTTTTCCTTGCCTCTTCCGGATAAAATATCCACCCTATTTTCCCCTCGCTGTCAACCGAGATTTTCCCAGAAACCAACAGATAGTCAATTATTGTGCTATATGTTTGATACATCATTTTCTTAGGTAAGTTCTCCCATAGTTGTTTTTTCTTGTATTCTCCATCGTTTTCTTGTATGAATTTTTCCACCATCAAGACTGTGTCTAACCTCGGAGATCTTGCAAAAGTTTTCTTTTCCATTGTCATTAATCTCACTCTCCATTCCCACAATCTTCCAGGGCACAACCTTTCATAACCATCTTAGTTATATCAAATGATATATCCTTATAAATCTTTACCCTCCCAAAATCCCCCCACAAACTATAAAAACCTCCTTCCCCTAAAAAAACCATGACAAAAACCAACACCAAAAGAAACCACGGAGCCTGTGGAGGAGCCGTATACGGACTCGGATTCGTCGGAGCAACAGTCTACCACATATCCACCGCAACCGGATTCTGGGACGGAGTATTCGGATTCCTAAAAGCACTAGTCTGGCCCGCGTTTCTGGTCTTCGACACACTCAAGTTTTTAGGAGCTTAGAGTTCCCGTATCAACAACAAAGGAGGTGAAACATGAAGTATTTTGAAAAAAAGATAAAGAATCTTAATGTCTTAGACATCGGATTAATCAAATGGTCCGTCGCCACTTTCGTCTTATTCGTGATAACAATCTGGCCCACCGCAATGGCCTTGGTGCATTCCGTAAACCCTTGGTATTTCCTAACAGCATCCCTAGTCTTCGCCATCAGACCCTTTTACAGAGTTTATCTAAAAAAGTAACGCAGACTTAGAAAGTATTATAAGTTCAAATCACTTCATAGAGACATGGTCTTCAAAAACGAATTCTCGTGGTCAAAATCAAGAGACAACGCCTTCAAAGAATGCCCCCGAAAATATTTTTTCAACCACTACGGATTCTGGGATGGGTGGATCGCCGCAGAAAAAGACCGAACCAAACGAATCTACTACCTAAAAAAATTAAGCACGAAAGAAATTTGGATTGGGCAGATAGTCCATGAAGTGATAGAATACGTTCTCAAGCAATTTAGACTAGGAAATAAAATTACACTAAGTCACGCGATTGCAATCCTAAGGAAAAAATTCAACGCCGACTTTATACAATCCTCCTTAAAAGAATACACCGGGTTCAGCAGTAAAGCACACAAATTCTTCGAAGACGAATACGGAATCAAAATCAACGACGAGGAAAAAGCAGACCTATTCAAAAAAGCAGAGTCGTGCTTAACAAATTTCTTCAACTCGGACATCTTCATGGAAATTAGAAGAACCCCCCTCGAAGACTGGATTACCTTGGAAGATTTTTTATCGTTCGATTTTGAAGGCAACAAAGTCTACCTAAGTATAGATTTCGCGATGAAAAAAGAAGGAAAGATAATCCTTTACGATTGGAAAACTGGGAAAGAAAGACTAGCAGATTGCGATTTACAACTAACCTGCTACGCGTTATACATCGCGCAGAAATTCAACATCTCCCCCGAAAACATTGAAGCACGAATCTTCAACATCACCCTCGACAAACAAGACGTCTTCGAAATCAACGTAGAAAAACTAGACGAGATAAAAGACTACATCCGAACGAGCATCCGAGAAATGAAAAACTTATTAGAAAACGTCGACGAGAACATCGCGAAAGAAGAAGACTTCGAGAAAAAAGAAGGCTACTATTGCGCAAGATGTAATTTTAGGAAAATTTGTTTGGAAGGTTGGGACAAAGAGTAACCTAAAACCAGCCCCAAATCTGCATAGCCCTAAATAAAATATAGAACCAGCTAAAAATCCCGTGAAGGATTGCCCAAAGAATTGACGCACTTCTCTCATAAGAAAGAATCATCGCAAGTGCCGAACCGAAAATCCAGAAATGCCCCTCATGAGAAAAACAACATCTACTCCTTTTTTCCTCAGCACAAATTTTATCAAGATTTCTAACTTGAATATTAATATCAGGTTTCCCCTTTTTCACCATAACGTACTTAACAAAAATTACTATAAAAAGCTATCGATAAATATTTATTCTCTATGACTTGCGTATTCATAGATAGAAAATCCTGGAGTAATTCTACTAACTTCTTTTAGAACTTGTTCACGCGATCTAATCTGTCCACGTTCCAATAATGAGTTATAAGCTGAAAATACATCTTTATGAATCACATGAGCTTTTTCTTCTTCAGAACCTGCATTTGCTTCAAATCTGAATATCTTCAAATCATTATCTGCCAAGTTGCTCAGATCTTCCTTGTCACTCTCATCGATAACCTCGACATCATAAATTTTATCTAATCCAATTGCATAACCCCCACTAGAAAACCAAATAAGCCCATCAAATCCATTAGGATTTTGTTTAGTGACATAAAATTCAATTTTCTTAAAAGGTCCTCCTCTAAAATATCCCCTAATTATTTCTCCAGAATCTGATAATATAGAATCATATGCAAGCACTATCTTTTTGTTAACTAAAGGATCAAAAATCTTAGAAAATTGTTTCTGAGTATTAACAATATCAACCAATTTTTTTTGATTATCATTAATACCTAACCTACCTCTAATCGTTTCATGCATAAGATTTATTCATCTACTTGATTTATAAGTATTTGTTGAATAGATTATACTAATAAAATCCCTTACTAAAAATCCCAAAATAAAAAATAAAAATTTACTAGATACTATCTAGATTTATTCAGCACTTGCTTCCGATTCGCTGTCTTCTTCAACAGCTTCATTAATAGCTCCCGAGTCAGCAACTGGTGCTTCACTCGATTCACTAGATCCAGCTTGTGAACCGCCATCTCGCGGAACCATTGGTCGAGCTTCACTAACAGTCAACTTTCGCCCTTCGATTTCTTTCTCGTTCATTTCCGAAATAGCCTTATTAGCCGATTCGTCATCTGCGATTGTCACAAAACCAAAACCTTTAGATCTACCTGAATATCTATCTTTGATAAGACTTGCTTCCTCAACAGTATAAGCTGCGAAAAGTTCCTTCAAACCGCCATCATCAATAGACCAAGGTAAATTACCTACATATAATTTCATTATTTCCTCCCGTGTTATTTAATAATTTTAATAGAATTCTCATGGTCTGTTCTTAGTTTCACTTTACATAATTTTATGGAATAAGGGTTTTTAAGGTTATTGTTAGCATAAAACCCTGCAACATCTCATCGATTCAAATCCCCCCGTCTAACCTTCAAAACATCGAAAACAAGAATTATCGACAACGAGGCCACAAAAGCTAACAAGAAATTAAACAAACCTATTGGAGCAGTTTCGAATACCTTGTTTAATGGAGAATAGATAATAAGCAAGGTAGCCAATATCGAAATAACCGATGCGTAAATCAAAGGCTTATTTGTAAAAGGAGAACGATTCAAAACTCTTTTTCTAAAAGACCTGAAATTAAAAGCGTTCGCTATCTCAAAAAATATAAGAGTTACCAAAGCCGTCGTCCTCGCTATCACAAGTTCTTGATTCAAAACATTGAGGACAAAGTAAAAGACTCCAAGGGCGGCAAGACCCATTATAGTTCCCGCAATTAAAATTAAGGTAATAAGTTTTTTATCTAAAATTTCAGATTTCTTTCGAGGTTTTGTTTCCATAACATCCGTTGACGACGGATTAAACCCTAGAGTAATTGCAGGGAGATTATCTGTGACAAGATTCATAAATAAAATTTGTAATGCCAGTAAGGGCAAAGGCAATCCCAATAAGATACCTAAAAAGACGACAAGAAGTTCGGCATAGTTGCAGGAAAGCTGGTAAGTAACAAACTTTTGGATGTTGTTAAAAATCGTTCTCCCCTCTTTAATTGCAGAAACTATCGTAGAAAAATTATTATCCTTTAATGTCAGATCTGCCACCTCCCTCGTCACATCCGTCCCCCCGATACCCATAGCGACGCCGATATGTGCTTCCTTTAATGCAGGAGCATCATTCACGCCGTCGCCAGTCATCGTCACAATTTCCCCGTTCTGTTTCAGCGCCTTAACAATTCTCAACTTATGCTCCGGACGAACCCTCGCAAAAATAACCGCAGTCTTAACAACCCTAACCAAATCATCGTCACTAAACCTATCGATTTCCTTCCCCTCGACAATCCCCCCCTTCCTAAGGTCTATTTGTTTCGCAATAGCCATCGCCGTTTCCTTATTATCCCCTGTAATCATTTTCACATTTACTCCCGCAGCATAACAGAGCTTTATAGAATCCTTTACCTCTTCCCTAGGAGGGTCTTCCATCCCCACCAACCCCAAAAAAATAAGTTCTTTTTCAGACAAGCCCTTAGAATTCGATTCCTTATAAGCAAGTGCCAGCGTCCTCAAAGACTTCGAAGTTAACTCTTGATACGTCTTGATTATCAGTTTTTTATCCTTCTCCCGAAGCGTAAAAACCCCTCCATCCCTTTGAATAAACTTGCAATTTTCCAACAAAATTTCGAGAGCACCTTTTGCATACACATAGACTCCGTCTTTTTCCTTAATTTTAACAGACATAATCTTTCTTTCAGAATTAAAAGGAATCTCCCCCTTTCTCATAAAATTCAAATCCTCTGTAAAAATTCCAGCCTTTGCAGAAGCAATTAGCAATGCCCCTTCCGTAGGAGTTCCCCTTAAAGAATATTCATTATCAGTTCCCTTTCTCTTAATTTTCGAATCATTACACAATGTTCCAGCTTTCAAAAGAAGGTTTAATGAACTATTTTTTTTAACATCAATCTTTTCTTCATTATATAAAAAATCTCCGGTTGCCTCATATCCAGCTCCAGAAACTTCAAAGATTCTATTGTCACAGAATATCTTTCTTGCAGTCATCTCTCCAGTCGTTATAGTTCCAGTCTTATCCGAACAAATAACTGTGGTTTCTCCAAGAGTTTCAATAATCGACATCCTATTAACTATCGCATTCTCCTGAGCCATTCTATAAGCTCCCGAAGCTAAAGTTGTCATCAAAACGACAGGGAACCCCTCGGGAAATGCGGAAACAGACAAGGCAATTACTACGATTAAAACATCAATAAATAGTTCGTAAGAAAGGGGAGAATTCCTTACCAACATGACGAATCCAGTTAAGAGGGAAACGGTTAGTGCCAAATAAACCATATACTTCGTTATCTTATTTACTTTTTCTTGCAAAGGCAGTTCTTTTTCAGCAGTAGAAATCATCCCGGCTATCTTTCCAAACTCACTATTCATTCCAGTATGCAAAACCTTCGCCACACATCTTCCATTAACAATAAGAGTTCCCATAAAAATCTGGTTCTCTTTTTTGTAATCTTTCTCATTTTTTGTTTCAAATTTTTTAACTTCCTGAGCTTCACCAGTTAGAACAGCCTCGTTAACTCTCAATTCTTTCGCTTCCAAAATCAAACAATCCGCAGGAATTTTTTCTCCAGTTCTTAAAATAATGATATCTCCCGGAACAATTTCTTTCGACGGAACTTCAATTTCTTTGCCATCCCTTATAACGATTGATATAGGCATGATCATTTTTTTCAGAGCAGATATCGCTTTTTCAGCCTTGTATTCCTGAAAAAATCCCACACTTATCACGACGATTATAACTACCAAAATAGTATATGCGGTAACAGATTTCCCAACGAAAAAAGAAATCAGCATCGCCACCAATAATAGGTAGACAACAAAATTATTTTTAACTTGCCTCAAAAGAATCCTAATTGGGGAAAGATGAAGAATCTCTTTCAGTTCATTAGGTCCATACTCGCTTAGTTTTTTCCTTACCTCTTTTTCTGTCAACCCTTTTAAGTTTTTCATAATCAATATATCGTTTCACCGTTTAAATTACCTATGCTTTTCTGCCTTGGGATGTTCGTATCCCAACCTTTTCCTAGTTTTAAGATATTTAATATGCTTCCTTCTTTCTTTCAAAAATTTGTCAACATCTAATTTGTACTCCTCAATCATCATCGAGGCGTGACTCCCCCCCAAGAAATGAGGCATGAGAA
The DNA here is from genome assembly GCA_030641715.1 of Nanobdellota archaeon. Taxonomy (GTDB): domain Archaea; phylum Nanobdellota; class Nanobdellia; order Pacearchaeales; family GW2011-AR1; genus JAGVXH01. The sequence goes on along the minus strand of DAOWGX010000012.1, from coordinate 19,798 downwards.
CATAAGTCGCCCCAATTTTATATAATTCGTTCGCCTCCTCGATATTATGGGAGATAACTATGACAATCGCATCCTTGTTTATTTGCCTAATCTTACTGACCAACAACATATTCGTTTCAAACTCTGGTATCGTCGAGACAACCAGTTTAGTTTCCGTCAAATTTAACCCATTCAAAAACTCCTCGTCATCCACATCCCCATAAATACACTCGATTCCCCCATTAGACAATTCAGAATTCGTTTCAGGATTATAATCCACAACTAAGAACCTCTTCTTCAATTTTTTAAAAGATTTCAGAAGGTCGTAACCAATTCGGTTGTATCCAAATAAAATCAGGTCGTAACCTTTCGATTCCGGAACATCATCCCTAAGTTTTTCCCTTTCAAATATCGACAAATATCTAGACAGATAAGGATAGATTTTATCCGAATAAGTTATGAGATATGTAGAACCCGAGATAGTTATCAATCCAATAATCGTAACAAGTGACAGAATCTCTCCCGTCAAATGTCCAGCACTAACTCCCAATGTTATAAGTATCAGAGAGAATTCACTTATCTGGGCTACAGTAAAACCTGCCTGAAAACCTACTTTCTTCTTGTATCCTAAAATTCCCATTAAAATCATCACAATAAGAGGATTCCCAATAAGAATGAACAACGAGAAGATAACAGCAGGAACGATAAGGTGACTTATGTTTCCAAAAACCATTTGCGATCCGAGAAGTATGAAAAAGAGGATTATGAAAAAATCTCTCAAAGGTCTCATCTTCGAGCTAATCTCGTAATTATAAGGCGAAACGGAAAGAGCGACCCCCGCAATCAAAGCTCCAATCTCCATAGAAAATCCCAAGTAATAAAACAATGCCGCCAGCCCCAGACCCCACCCAATCGAGAACAAGAACAAAAACTCCTGCGACTTAGCAAAAAACTTCGAGAGATGAGGTAAAATATAAATGCTTACTAAAACAAATCCTGCAATTAATAAAACTCCAATCATAATCGTCCCAAGAGATATATTCTCCATACTCAGATTACCCGAAAAAGAAGAGATCACCATCAAGAGGACTATCACAAAAATATCCTGGACCAGTAAAAAACCAATCGAAATTTTTCCGTACAATTTTTCCGTGTCCTTCTTATCCGACAACAATTTCATAATTATAATCGTACTACTAAATGTTAGAGCAATAGCAATATAAAACGAAACAATCATCGTAAAACCCAACGCCCTACTTATAAAAAATCCAATCAGCGACGTAAAAATAATCTGACCTATCCCCGTAACCAACGAAACCTTCCCAACTTCCTTAATAACCTTCGGACTCAGACTCAAACCGATAATAAAAAGCAACAACGCAACACCTATCTGTGAGAACACTTTTATCGTTTCGGTAGAATTAACAATATTTAAAAAATAAGGGCTAACAATTATTCCTGTAAGAATATACCCTATTATCAGAGGCTGTTTTAACAATCTTGTTATTCCTGCAACTAAAACTGTTATTCCGAGGATGATGCTTAATTCTATGAATACTTCCATCCTATTTTTTCTTAAAAAAACTAATTGCCTCCGCCAATTCTTTATGAGTTTTTGCGTATTTTTTAATGTCTATTTTTTTAACATAAGCATCACACGACTGAACTAAAGCCTTTGCCCCAGCCTTAGTCCCTTGGGGATGTGCGTGACACCCTGCACCCATCGTCGTAATAAAATCAACATTGCCCATCATGTCAATAAAAGGTTTCAACAGCGTCGGGTTAAGTCCTCCTGAAATAATCGGACAGCATTTTTTCATTCCCCTCCAACCATCGTCTTCAAGAACAACTTTTCGTGCAACATCCTCGTGGACAAGTTTCAAAACATCCTCGTCGTCTCCAGGAACCGTCGCCCAGGACTGTTCGAAAAAATGACCCTTCGACAAAAGTTTCAAAATATTATTGGCAGAAGTAATATCCTCTTCAGGATTTCCCTGCATTTTTCCAACGCCCGCAGTTCCCGTGTGAATCCCCGAAGTCCCAGCCAACCTTGCAAACTTGGAAAGAACCAAAACCGTAAAACCAATCGGATTCTCAGGACGGGTAAACGCTCCGTGAGCAGCTCTGTGAAAATGGATAAACACATCAGGATACTTTCTCCGAAGAGTCTGCACCGCCATCCAACCAGCCGTAATCCCATCAATCAAAAACGCGTAACTTCCAGATTCAAAACCAGCGTCCCTAATCATCTCGCATCGCTCAATCATCGTATCAAAATCCGAAGTGGAAACATTAAACGAATGAACCTTTTTCTTCCCCGTTTTTTTCACCGCCTTGTCCATCGCCTCCTTCACATGTTTCACCATTTTATCGTATGGACAAAAATCCTGATTCGCCTGAGGCTCGTCGTTCTTCACAAAATCTCCGCCACCAACCCAGAAATCGTAAGCCACTTCCGCGTACTCTGCCGACGTGAGCCCCATTTTCGGTTTCACAATAGTTCCAAGAATCGGTCTATCATAAACATCCAGATACTTTCTCATATCATCCAACGTATAACTCGGACCATCATACTGTTCCAGCATTGCCGACGGAAACCAGACATCAAGAAGTTTTAATGCTGTTATTTGTTTCATTCCCAAAACGTTTCCGACGAGATACGTTAAAATATTTTGAATGTTCCCTCCTCGGTCGAAAAGTCTCCAAGGGTATGCAATCCAGACTAGATTCTTTTTTAAGTCGATTTTGTAGACTAAAGCGTTTAGGGTTTTCGAAAATGGGGTTTCCGTTTTGACTTCGAAGTTTGTTCCTGTTGAGGATTCGGCGGCGACTTCTGATGCAACTTGGAGAATGTTGAGTTCGTTGTTTGGGATGAGGTGGAAAACAGCGAGGAGGTATTCTCCGTTTTTTGGGTTGGGCAGGTCTAGGTTCACGTAAGATTCTTGTTTCGAATTCAACGATTTTGAGAATTTTTTTATTGTCATACTTCACCTGTTGTTACGTTAGGATTAGGGTTGAAATACTTTTAAATGTTTTTATGAGGTTTAGGGATGGAAGGTCCCTATGGATTCAATAGGAAAGAAGTAAAAATCTTGGTAACAAAACATTTATATCCCCTCTTTTTTATCTATCTACATTATGGCTTGTCAAATTTGTGATGCAAAATCAGGATTTTATCCTTTGTGTAAAGATTGTAATAAACTTAAAGATTCTGGAAAAATCACTAAATGTGAAGAATGTGGAATTTGGAAGAAAGGGGATAAACCCTTATGTTATGAATGTTGGTTGAAAAAGGATAAAGATGTAAAGAAAAAGTCAACAAATTATATACCTACCCAAGTCGACAAGGAAAATTATAATTTTAGAAATAAATTTCCTGCAACGATTAGAACATTAGATGGTCACTTGGTACGATCTAAATCAGAAAAAATAATTGATGATTGGTTATATAACCATAAGATTGCTCACGCATACGAAAGGATGGTTCCAATAGAAGATTCTGACGTATACTGTGATTTCTTTTTACCTTACGATAAAAAAGTGTGGATAGAATTCTGGGGATTAGATGATGAAAAGTATCTTAAAAGAAAAGAAATTAAAAAGAAATTTTATGCTGATAACAATAAGATTTTAATTGAACTTACAGAAAAGGACATTGAAATCCTCGATGATATTCTTCCAAAAAAATTAATGAAGTTTTTACCAAAAGATTTTAATTTTGATTAGTATCATTTCACATCTCATTTGTTCAACCAATTAAAGCTAATAATAAACCTCAATAAACCAACTCAAACTCACCAAAAACCTAACCCCCTAACCCCTCATTAATCTTTTTAAGATTGAATAAAATTACTTTCTGAAGATGTCCAAAAAGTTTTTTATCGTTCCTTTTCTTCGAACATTTTGTATAACCAAGATATTCATCCAATAAACCTAGGGGGATATCCATTTTGTATTAAATGTTACAGATTTTGTTAAAAACAGTGCTAAATAGTACGAATCGCCACATTTTACTTTAGTTTACTTCCCCAAAACAAAACGTAATTAATCTTCCTATTTAGTATCATTTATAGAACTTTTATCATTTTTTAGTACCAAATAGGTTATTTTTCTTACAATCCTATAATGCCCAACTTCAATAAACCAACTCAAACTTACCAAAAATCTTTCTCAAAACCTCTAACGCCTTAAAATCAATTTTCGATTCCTTGTTCTGATTCGCCAACAATTCCTCTTGCAATTCCTTCGTATCCGACTTAACCAACTTCATCCCACTAAGCTTCTGAATCTTCGGACCCTCCACAACAAAAACACTCTTCAAGAAAAAAACCTCAACATTTGAATTCTCATTTTTCAAAACAAACCGTGTCCGTTCCATCGACGCGATATCCAATCGTTGAGTGTATTCCATCAATGCCGTCGTAATCTCTGCAGCAAATTTCCGAGCATTATCAACAGCCCTGTTCTGCTTCGCAGTCAAATTATCCTTCTTAGTTTTAGTCTCCTTAGATTTCGCAACATCCCTTCTCGTCTTAGAAATCGCCTTTAAATTCTCTAAAAATCTCTGAGGAAATCTTCCCGACTTAACCAACTTCTCTTCGAATTCCGTAAGTATTGCGATTTCAGATTTTTTCTTCAAAAGAGCACCAACCATCCCAAAAACGTCGTCGTAAATCACCTCAATCGATTTCTCCTGAGTCCGTTTCTCAATCTGTTCCCGCAACTCCTTCAACCTCTCAATATAATCTACCGCGTTTTTCGACAACCTATCAAGCTCTTTCCCATCGATATCCCCAGGCTTAATCTTCCCATGCTCATAACCCTTCCAAACCTTAATCAAAATTTCCTCCAAAATATCGGCATATTTCTCCTCGACCAACTTCTCCTTAACAACAAAAACTTCCCTAAACTGCTTCACTGTCTCAAACACATTCGGTGGAGCAAGTCCATAAAGCATAAGCAGACCCTGGGTCGGGGTAGAAATCCCCCAAAACAAATCCAACGTCGCAACATCAAAAATCCTCTTCTCAACAGTCTCCTTAAGCTTGTTTCCCGAAGACATAAACATATCAATTGCCTCAGGACTTGGCTTAATCTTCCCCATTCGAAGCAGAGATTTCCACGGAAGAAACGCACCGCGATCGTACAAAGGAATCCCGTCCCGAATGAAAGAGAACATCACAGGATGCGCATCCTTCACGGCCTCCCAAAAATCCGTCATCAAATAAATTTGTGGCGACAATTTATTCTTCACACCAGCAATCGCCTCCGCCTCCTGAATATAAGAATAAATAATTCCCCTCAATTTTTCCTTAAGCTCTAACCGCGACATTCGTTTTACGTCCGTATCATCGATAACTATGAAAACATCAATGTCTGAAGTTGATTTCGTCTCACCACGAACTAAAGAACCTCCGAGGACATAACTCGTCACATACTTCTCAAACTTTTTCAAAACAAGCGACTTATGAATCTGCGTAACCCTCAACGCCGCGAGAAATCCCTTATCAAGAATTGGAAACGACATCGACAACGCTTCCATAATATCAAACTTAGAATCAAGCCCGAGATTCCAAACGTCGACGGGAGTCATAATATGAACCCAAAACTTATCATTAATTTTCTTCGCAGTAGTAATCGCATCAACTCGAATTTTCCCAATATTCTTAAATTGCTTTTCCGAGACAATCATTAAGACATGGATTAATTCCCTTTTCGCATCTTCCTCAGAAATCTCATACTCCTCCTCAATCTTTTTCGCAGCCTGCGCAGGGACAACCCCTATCACCTCAACACCCTTAATCTTCTTAACAATTTCCCCTTTAAACTTCTCGATATCCTTCTGAGTCTTCTCCATCTTCGTTTTCAACGCATCATCAATCTGGTTCGTCATCGGAAGATTTCCCATATTCATCTTAGGAACATAATCCTTAGCCAGATTTTGCTCGACGGAATTCTCATTAGAAGTGTTTTTGTGTGAAATACTCATACTTAAATGTTGAAATTTTGATATTTAAATGTTGTTACATTAAAAATTAAATGAAAACCGCTAGCAGTTATTAAACTATTTTTGGATTACTATCGGTTCTTTTCTAATCTGTCCAATCTGTCACAAATTTTATAGAATATCTTCTTTACTTCAGTTAAATTTTTAGCTGAGATAGGCTTTTCGCTAAGTCTTTTTCTTAAAATAAAATCGAATAATTTATTCATTCTTTCAATTAGAAAAGAATTTTTAAAATTTGAATTAATTCTATCTGAATCATTCAATCTAATAAAGAGATAATCATAATAATTTTTCTTAAAATTTTCTTTAAAAATATTTTCTTTATTTCCAAAAATTAGCTTATGGTGGCAATCTAATATGTCTTTCAAATTTTCGTTTGGTGCTAAATCTGCATACCAATGTTTCTTAATTTGAGATAGGGAAACATAAGTCATAACTTGAAAGTTTAAATCCTTTAGATTAAATTTACCTAAAGCTTTGGTCTCTTCTTCATCAGAAAACCTTGAAGTTCTAATCAATTTACAAGAATATTTCTCCCTTAGATAAGCATCTATTTTTTCAAAAAGTTTATGAACTTCTCCATAGAACTCCGAACTTTTAGACTCTGGTTTCTTTGTGATGATTGTATCAATGTCATTATTTATCTCACATGAGCCTATTGTTCCGTAAGTAAGAATATGTTTACTCTTCTGAAGCTCCTTTTTCAAAACTTTCTTTATTTCCTCCCAAGTATAGGGCTTAGCCATAATTAAAGATTAAACTTCGTCGTATATATATCTTTTTAAAAAAGAGGTCTATTCCTATCTTAATCTCTTGGATCTTATCCATAAGGAATTTCTTGAAGCCTATAATAATCTAAGTCTCTTGATACCAATGCCCCAAGACCTGCCATGCCTTCACAATATCTTCCACCAAGTACCTCTACTACATCTTCTACAGAATCTAGTTTTTCTTTCGCATTAAAATAACTAACAACTAAGCAGGGAGTATATCCTTCCTCCATCTTCAAATGACTTTTTACTATAGAATTTGGATTTTTCCTTCCTTCTTTATTCCATCTCTTAAGAAGTTTATTCACTCTTAGGATAGCCTCTTCATCCAATCCTGGAAGTTGATAGCGATCTTCATAAAAAGATTTAACTCTTCCTATTATGCCCAACTTTTTTACCATCTTTTTTACCATTTTTCTCCAATTATTTACTTAATAGGGGTAATATATAACCATATTTATACTTATACAACAACCAAGGTTGTTGTAATAGAAACATTTATATTGTTTAATTTATTCTATTCATTATGGATCTTAAAATTCTTGGATTTAGCAGTTATGAAGAAATGGCTTATAAATCACTAATTAATTTGGGGAAGAGTACCTCTGCGGCAATCTCTCAAGATTCTGATGTCCCCTATGGTAAGATTTATCCTACTCTAGCCAGTCTAGAAAATAAGGGTTTGGTTAAGGTTATTCCTGAGAAGACTAAAAAATTTATTGCCTCAGATCCTAAATCACTAATTGAACTTATTGATAAGAAAAAGAAAGAAATGAATGATATTAAAAATTCTATAAAAGACCTTAAAATAGTTTACGATTCTAATCCTGGGGAAGCAATTACTGTTATTAAAGGAAAGAAAAATTTCTATAAGGTTGTTCAAGAAATGCCTACAGCTAAAAAGAGTGATTATACAATAAAATACTCCTCTGAATTAAAAGGTGATTGGATTAATGAAATAAGAAATTATAAGAGAAGGAAAGTGAATCATAAGGTTTTAGTTAGATTCGATAAAGAAACTAAGGATAACGTTCTTGAATGGACTAAACATCATAAATCATCTAAAAGGATAGATAATGAAGGCGTTGCTATGTCAATTATTGATGATGACTTTATGTTTCTAACTATGATAAATCCCAATACAACAATCATAATCTGTGACAAAGCTACTATAAAGATATTAAAATTATTGTTTGAATCTTATTATGGTGGTGCTGGAAGTATAGAGTAAAGTGATTTCTACATCCCCCTAAAATTTCCTCTTCAAGGTTAATCAATAGAGATATACAAACTTTTTTAGGATCACAAGTATCCTAAACACGCTGTTCACCAAGAATATTATTTTTGTCGTGGAAGATGAACCCGCCAAGAATCGAACTTGGGTCATCTCGGTGTAAGCGAGAGGGTCTACCATTAGCCTACGGGTTCATATAGGCTATGGAGATTTTGCTTATTTTAAAAGGTTTGGTTTATTTGTCTTTTTGGATATTCTCCTTCGACTTATTAACATAACCACACCTCGCACATCTAAAATCCCCTTCAATTTTCTCATATCTCGTGCTGTTACACGCCGGACATTTCTTCATAAAAATCCTAACACGCAAAGACTTATAAACCAATCTTTTTTTTAAATTATGTAAATAAGTTAGAGTCCTTGGACGAGAGTCGTGGGGATTCAGTCCGAGATTTTTCTTGGGAATTTATTAAAAATGGAACAATTTGAAAAATTGGGCCTTTGCGAAAACGTGTTGAAAATTATTTCAGCCAAAAAGTTCGAAAAGCCCTCAGAGATTCAGGAGAAAACGATACCGTTGATTCTTGAAGGAAAGGATGTCATAGCAGGGTCAGCGACAGGTTCAGGAAAAACATTGGCTTTTGGTGCAGGAATAATAAAAAACACCGAAAAGAAAACCGGAATTCGTAGTTTAATCTTAACGCCGACTCGAGAACTAGCGGAACAAGTCGCAGGAGTCATGCGCGAACTCGCTTATCACAAAGGACTCGAAGTCGTTCCGGTATACGGTGGTGTATCGATAAACAATCAGGTCAAAAATCTAGCTTATGCAGACATTGTCGTCGCGACTCCTGGCAGATTACTAGATCATCTAAATCGTAATTCTATAAGTTTAGCTAAAATAAAATTCTTAGTTTTAGATGAAGCGGACAGAATGTGGGACATGGGTTTTAAGGACGATGTCGCGAAGATTGTAAGGGCATGTCCTAAAGATAGACAGACTCTTTTGTTCTCAGCGACGATTAGTTCTGAGCTTGCGGATTTTTCAGAGAAATATATGAAAACTCCAATTGAAATTTCAGTAAATAATTATGTTGATGCGTCGAAATTAAAACAAGTTTATTACGATGTTCGCGACGACGGAAAATTCTCATTATTAACCCATCTATTAAAACAAGAAAAATCGCATCTAGTTATGATTTTCTGCAACACTCGAAGAAACACAGATTTCGTCGCCAAAAATTTGAATGACAACGACATCAGTGCCCAAGCTATCCACGGTGGGATGGAGCAGAATAAAAGAACGCGTGTACTGAAAGGTTTCGACAACTCAAAAGTCAACGTCCTTGTTTGCACCGACGTCGCTGGAAGAGGTCTCGACATCTCCGGAGTTTCACACGTTTATAATTACGATTTGCCCGCGGACGCGAAAGATTATATTCATAGAATTGGACGAACAGCGAGGGCAGGAGCGGAAGGTATCGTAATAAATATCTTAGCGAGCAGGGACTATAATAATTTTATGAATATCCAAAAACACAATCAAAGCCTTGTTATAGAGAGAGTTATGACGCCAGAGTTCAAGAAAATTTTTGTTAAGTTCGATTCTCCTAGAAGACCTCAGGGTAGATTTGGCAATAGAGATAGACCTCGAAGAATGAATTTTCAGGGGAAAAATATGAAGGGCAAGAGATTTAATCGGAATTCTAAGAAAAGCAGATATTAGAAAATTTTATAATAGGTTAAAATATCTATTTTTATGAAAAAAATTTGGGTGGCGTTAGTATTTTTAGTTTTAGCGGTAAATGTTTCCGCCATGACTGCGAACATTACCATAGTCAGCGACGACGTTTATACAGGTGCTATCTTAAAATTGCGAAGCTTAGGAAGTGAAGAATTAGGCGATTCTTATTACCCTGTTTTTGTAGGGAAGAATGTCGGCATAGTTAAGTTTGAGGTTGAAACAGGATTGTCAGAAGTTAATTTGAGTTTGCGATTTACCGATAATGGCGCGGTTTGTCTCAATATAGAAAAAGGACCCTTCGCCATCAATGGTTCGGATATCATAGTAGACTTAAGAGAAACTCCCGACATCATTGTTGCCGAAGAAGAAGTTAAAAATATTTCCAAAGAAGTTGTTGAAGAGACCATTCCAAAAATCGAGGACGAAGAGGCAATCGAAATTAATAAAGAAGGATTGGTGGGTTATGCCTCTAAAGATTATAGCATCCTAGTGCAAAATAACGTTTATTTTTTAGTCGGACTTGATATTCTTTTTACAGGCCTCTTTTCGTTCTTCATTATCAGAAGTGCCTACAAAAGTGGGGCAAAGGCAGAATTAAAGGCACTAGGAAGAATAGAATTAGATAAGAAATTGGACAAATTAAAAGATTAATCTATTTAGTTTTACAGGCTTCAATTTTTAAACTCTCCAATCTTTAATAACTAATGGTTAGAGTGCGTTATAGTTTTGGTTCAAGGCATACGGGGAGAATCGCGAATATAAAAAAACAGCGAGGAAAATATCCTGATGTAATGCGAGATGTCGTGAGAGTTTCGGATATAATTTTGCAAGTTTTGGACGCGAGGTTTGTCGAAGAAACAAGAAATTTAGAAGTTGAAGAAGATATTAGAAAGAAGGGCAAGAAATTGATTTATGTTCTGAATAAATCAGATTTAATCAATGTTAAAGAATCTAAGAAAACCTTACCCAAAGATTTGAATCCACACATTTTTGTCTCAGTTAAAACAAAAAAATGGATAGAGAATCTGCGTAATAAAATTAAGATTGAGGCTAAACGTGTGAAATTAGATGAGGCACGTAAAAGAGTGCAGGTTGGAATTATCGGGTATCCTAATGTGGGGAAAAGTTCATTGATTAATATTATTAGTCGAAGGGCGGCAACCGGAACGTCAAAACAAGCAGGGTATACCAAAGGAATGCAAAAGATTAGAATGTCCGAAAAAATCTTAATCTTAGATACGCCAGGGGTGATTCCAGCATTTAAGTATACCTCCCAAGAGGGGACCTCTTTTGGAGAAGATGTAAAACTCGGAGCAAGAACATATAGCGATGTTAAAAATCCCGAAGGTATCTTAAGTTATATAATGTCTTCAGATGCTAAGGCAATCGAAAATTTTTATGGGATTGAAGCAAGTGGCGATAGTGAAATATTAGTTGAGAAATTAGGTAAAACAAAAGGATTTTTAAAAAAAGGTGGTAATGTCGACGCTGACAGAACTGCACGATTGGTTTTGAGAGATTGGCAGTTAGGGAAGATTAGAGTTTAAACCATAAATACTTATAAAGTTCAGATTCTCTTGTAGTAGAATGGTTATTCAATCCAACCAAGATAATAAGTATGAATCTCTTCGTCTAAGAACGAGGAATGAAAACAACTTTCTTCAGAGTTTAGATGTTGACGATTTAGTATATCGAGATGGCAACTACCATAGAATCCCCGGTCTTGAAGAAGTTGCTTCAAGCTTTCGTGAATATATATTCTATGAACATAGCCTAATTCCTTCAAGCCGAAAATTTACTCTGAGGGACTTCAAAGGGTTAGTAAGTAAAATCGAGGATGTGGAGCTTAAAGAAGTTGTAGAAGATAATATATCCTATCTGAAAGAAAGAGGGACCCCTTCACAGAGAACCAAAGAGATAGCAGCTACAGTCGCATATTATGGTATAAGTCTTATTTTTCCTCTTTTGCTTCAGAGAAGAAGGTGAGAGCTGATACTAAATAAAAATTGATTGTGTTTAAACATAGACCTTATCGTCGGGCTATCCACCCGTCGCCATTCGCTTCCCATGTTGCGCCATGCATTGCACCATCAATTGCACGAATTATCTCGTCCCGCTCTCGCCCACCAGGACGATTAATGTCATCATATAAAACTTGCAGTTTAACGATCATTTTTACCTCTTGAATTTATTAGCAACCCTCCATTTATATAGAATCATAGACTTTGAAATATATTTAAGATTATAATTTGATTTAAATAGTGTTTGACTGAGAAGTGATAGTAGGAATTTTAGGCAATAAATGGAAGAAAAAAACAAATACAATATTCGGACAGATTTTTTGCCGAAAGAAGGGATTGTTTATGTGGATACCTGTGGGTTTGAATGGGTTTGTCCGATTTACGGCAGAGATGTGAAAAGTGAAAAGGCTTCATTAAAAAAATTAAAAAGCTTTTGCAAAACTTTCAGAAAAAGGGGACATATTTCAACAAGTGAAGGAGTATTGGAGGAAATTCAAAGGAGTAAAAACTATTGGATTAGAAAAAAGAAAGAAGTTAAAAAAGTTAAAAGATATTTTAGATCTGGAGGGTATAAAAGAGTAAGAAATGGAGACAATTCAAAAAAAAGATATAAACTTTTTGCAGAGTGGTTGAAAGCGAATAATAGCATATATGATATTTTAAAAGAAGGAATTGAACTTTATTCTTCAAATAATAACTCTCCTAATCTGAATGGAATGGAAAAATTTATTGAAAACTACAAAGGATTATCAGATGTTGATAAAAGCCTTGTTTGTACTGCACTTAATTCTGGTTCTGGAAACGGCATACTTTCTGCAGACTTGTCTTTACTTGGAGCTTATTATGATGGAGTGGCAAAGTTTGGTTTAGAGGGCTGCTTTATATGCAATTCAAAAGAATCCAAGACAATACATTTAGATTAATGAGGAAGATTTATAATTGTCTGTGGCATTACCATAGTCATGGGATTTTGGCCAATAGTTCTAAACGTTCTCCGGAACAGCGACGTTGTGTTATTGTTAGTGGACGCTCGGATGCCTGAGATTACACGGAATTCCGAGATTATTTCGAAAGTTGAATCGATGAAAGGGAAGAGAGTGATTATAGTTTTTAATAAAAGCGATTTGATTAGCAAGAAGGATATCATTAAATTAAAAAAAGAATATCCTAATGCATTCTTTATCTCAGCCTTAAAGAAAATTAGCATCGGAAAATTGAAAGAAACACTAGATAACATGGCTACAAATTGGAATCGACCGAGTCTGAGAATTGGGCTAGTAGGTTATCCTAACATCGGAAAATCGACGTTGATTAATCTTCTCGCCCCCAACGCCAAAGCAAAAATGTCCTCAGTTCCAGGCACCACAAAGAAAACGCAGTGGGTCAGAACAGGACAACTAAGGATTATGGATTCGCCAGGGATTATCCCCTTTGGCGACGGTAGAACACAAGTCGGAATGGCCGCTGCGAAAGACCCCCATAAGATTAACAATCCCGACAAAGTCGCCTTAAGAATAATAGAATTTCTGACGAAGAAAGACGAGAAGATTTTGAAGAGACACTACGGAGCTTCTGGCGAGGATAGTTACGATTTGTTTTTAGACATTGGAAAGAAGAAAGGATTTCTGGTCAAGGGTGGCGAGGTCGACGAGCATCGAGTTGCGATTAAGGTGATTGACGACTGGCAGAAGGGAAAAATAAAATTGAAGTAATACTTAGTTAGGACTCTTTGCTAACTTTTCTATCAATTCTGAACTTCTTTGTTTTGCCTCGGGTATTCTATCCCTAAAAAAAGCTTTTGTATTATCAAACTGCTGTTTGTACCCTGCCATATCCCCACGTTCAACTATTGAAGCCCATTCCCTCACAGCAGAATGAAACTCTAAATCATCTCCACGAATTCCTTTATCATAAATTGCGGCATGTAACGATTCTTCAAGTAAGTCCGAATTTTTAAATAGATATTCAGTAATTCCCAATCTCAATCTAAAGAGGGGTGTCTGGCAAATCATATTATCATAAGGATTCATACCTATCTGATGCCATGCATCAACCATTGCCAATAAACTTAAATGGGAATTTGGCTTTCGTTGCTTAGAAGAAATCCCCAAACCGAATTTCCCCCTAGCCGAATAATCTAACAAGATTGGAGCATCATCATCACCGAATACAAAATCTCCCGCTTTTTTTACTCTTTCTCTAAATGCCCCCCCGTTTTCTTGAATCATCATTTTAAATAACTCTGATTCAGATTGGGCATACTGTTTAATCTGTTCCCTCGCATAAGGATTCAATAAAGCCAATCCGGCATAAACATGCGCTTTGCCACCAAGGATTCTCAAAGCCATCAAAACTTTTACATTATCAATACCGCCGACATAAGAAGCATTTTCCCAAGGGAAAAATCCGGCATGTTTCCATGCAGTTGCCATACTCAAAAATCCAGTCTGAGTATTTGTTTGCGTATCAGCAGTAATTCTATCATGCTCCTGATATGTCGAAACCTCGACGATATTTGAACCCAGCGTCTCCAAAGTTTCCAATGCTTTTTTGTAAGCTTCATCAGAACTCCGGTGCCTCATTGCAACTAACGTCTGACCTTTTGGGTCAACCGTCGGTCCATGTAAAGAATGACAAGTTACAATATTTACGTCATCCGGTAAATACCTTTCAAAAGCTTCAATCTCCGGAGTCTTAATAGAAGTCTGTCCTGCAACTATAGCTCCCGTTTTTGTTGAAGGACCGTATCTTTCAACAACTCTTCCAATATTCTCTGCTTCAACACCATAAAAAAGAAAATCGCTTCTTCTCGCAACAGCAAAACCATCGTCTAAAATACTAATTCCCGTTCCAGATAATTCTTTTTCCAATCCGTTCCTCTTTTCAGGCAAATCACATCCATTAACCCTATAACCCGATTCAGCGAATTTCCTCGCATATAACTTACCCATATCTCCCAATCCAATAATTCCAATTTCCATACAACCGATTTACTTTCCATCGTTTATAAAATTACCATAATTAAAATTCTCAGGCTCTGAGTTGATAAAGTTTATAAAAGAATTTTGTTAGATAGTTCCGTCCTCCCATAGCTCATCGGTAGAGCAGGCGGTTGTAGCCCGCTGTGGCCCAGTTCGACTCTGGGTGGGGGGATTGTACCTTCTTGACCATTTCAAAAGATTCGGTTTTATGCCGAGTCCGAATAGCTCACCCATCACAATAATATGACCTTACTATATAAAAAATAAAAAAATGTTGTTTGTTTAACTTGTAGCGATTGGTAATCCAAATCCAGTTGCAGTATCATCTCCTTCTATATGCAAATCGTGTAACTTTTTTGCTAATTCTTGTAGTTTTGTTCTCGTTGTACCCGCATCAGTATCCCACAACTTTGCCGCCAATCCTGCCACATGCGGAGTCGCCATAGAGGTTCCCGAAATCGTATCATAACAACCATCGTTCCATGTGGACTCTATCGATACCCCAGGGGCTGCAAATTCTACCTCCCTAGCTTCTATGATATAATCTCCATCATTAATTCCTCTCGAACTCCAACTTGAAACATTTTCATTAATATCAATTGCTCCAACTGCTACAACTTTTACGTTTGCTCCAGGATAATCTATACTTCCCTCGACCGGACCATCATTTCCTGCTGCTGCAATAACTAAAACACCTTTTCCTACTGCATAATCAATTGCATCTTTAACCAGAGAACTTTCTGTATCTCCACCTAAACTCATTGAAATTATATTCGCTCCATTATCTGCTGAGTATCTTATTCCTGCTGCAATATCATCTGTCCAACAACCAGCCGGTCCGCAAACTTTTATTGCCATTAATTCTGCTTCGGGTGCTACTCCTAAAATTCCTAAACCATCACTACCGCCATTTGCAGCAATTGTTCCTGCAACATGTGTTCCATGTCCCACACTATCTTCACAACCATCTTTGATTCTTCTCTTTGTTGCATCTTTACATACTTTTACATCTAAATCTAAATGGTCTGTATAAACACCTGTATCCAAGACAGCTACATTAACTCCTGCTCCTCCAGTTCCACCATTTACTTTAACAATCCCCCACGGTTTATCTATAGAAGGCTCACAAGTTCTTTCTTCTGGAACCGGTTCTTCATCATCCTTACATTCAGGCCAAGGACTACAAGCTCCTGGTGGTGCCGTTATATAGTACATTTCAACTTCTTCCACATCCACACCAAATTTTTCCAAGACTTTTAATTGTCCTTGCGACAAATCCGTTGTAAATCCATTATCAAAACTATGTCGAACACCATACATCATTTTAAGCACACCATTATCGGATTTTACCAAGTATCTTTGATTTTCGTAATTATTCCCAGCAAAAACCAAACTCACCGTCATCAACATAACTCCCAAAATCAAACTAACTGCTATTATTTTTTTCATATTTTATACCCCCTTTCAACGATATAATTTTCACTTCTTTTTCCATATACCCCCTAGGAGATCATAATTTATAGAACTATCGTTTGTTATGATATTCATACCAATCTCAACCCTATTAAAAACAACAGAGTTAATAGAGAAACTACTTCCTCTTTCTTCTCTCAATAAAAAGCAAAACCCCCAAACCAAAAACAGCGCAAATAAATGTAATAGCTACATAAAACTTATCCGACGGGATGAATGCCCGATCCATCTCTTCAGGAGCTATCGGTCCCCCCAACAATCCAGTTATTTGCTGATTTTCATCCATAGCCCCAATCGCATTACCCGTTCCAATACTCGTTAACTTAATGTTCCTTTTAGTAAAAGTATCAATCCCATCACTGATTTCAATATTATAACTTCCTTCCGGAGCAACTAACACCCACACCCTTTGCCCGCCAACAGGAATATTTTGCGCATAAGACTCCGTTTCATCACCTATCGTAATCTGAACCGTCCTCGTATATCTGACATTCCCTTTATTTTTAATTACCAGTTTACCACCCTCTAACGAAAACTCTACCTCCAAATTTTCCTGAACCATAAATGACCGTTTTACCTCTTTATCCCCATATCTTGCTTTAATACTCCAACCAAGACTCGAAAAGTTTTCAGAAACTCGGAGAGTATTTTCACTACCAGATTCCACGTTCAGTTTTATCTCCGAGATTCCCAAATCGTCTGAAAAAAAAACCTCAACATTTCTTTCAATTAGGTTGCCGTCCTCCAACAAAAGAACCTTATAACCGATTTCTTCCCCGACAGAGTAGGATTCTTCTAGTCCCGAAATATCAATCGAATACTCTGCAGAAACAGAAACGATAGATGCGACTAAAAGAACACAAGTTATGAAGAACATCCTCCCCCCCATGCAGAAACATGAACTAAGTCATATTTAAAGTTAATGGATTAAGTAAAAAAATTTAAATAGCATGTTGATTCTTTAACCCTATGAGAAAAAGAGATATCGTTGCAAGGATAATGCTTTTAACTTTCATCGGGCTTATATTTACAACTTTGTTCTACCTTTCAGGAGTTTTGAACGGGGACGGCATTACCGGCTTCGCTATTTTTGAATCAGGCAATCAATCCGTTTTTGATGAAGGAGACTATACAAATACCGAATATAATGGGAGTTCGGTTGTTTTAGTTAGCGAGAATTTGAGCGGAAATTATGTCTCAAAAGTCCTTGATGCAGGTGGCGAAGCGAGCTGGAACAATATTTCTTGGGAAAGCCAAATAAGAGAAAAGTTAGACTCTTACCTCCATTCTGCAATGCATTCCGACACCAATAGAACGGAGGTTTTTAGCTTAGGCGGAAATTATTACTTAGCAGACATGAAAGATTCTAGTAAAAACTTTTATTTTAATTTTTCGGAAGATTTAATTGATGGAACTCTATTGAAGTTTTATGCTAGAGAAGATTCTGGAGTTGCGATTGGAATTTATGCACAATCTGATTCTAATGGAAACGATCCGTTAGGAATATTTACCGTCGATTCCGCGACAGGGGATTGGTATAACATAACTCTCAATGTGACGACACCAACAGATACGATATGGATTGGGGAGGGTAATGGAAGTGGAACTGACCCCAAAGAAGAATTCGATTACATATATGCAGAACTCCCCGGAACAAATTTAACCCTAAGCGTTAGAGCTTGCAATGATGCAAACTGCGACGGCGAAAACTGGACAGATATAACTAACGAATCCCCCCAAAATTTATCGTTAAGCAACAACCAGTATTTCCAATACAAATTGGAGTTTGAAACAGACGACCATTCTTATAGTCCCGAATTCTATAATATTTCAATTGACTATACTGTTTTGAACTCGGCACCGTCGATATCTCTAGCCTCCCCCCAAGATAGTACAACTTATGATTATAACGAATCTTTAGCTTTGAACTTTTCCACTTCTGACAGCGACGGCAATTTGGATTCTTGCTGGTATAATCTAAATGATGGGAGTAACATAAGTTTAACAAATTGTCAAAATACTACATTTAACATTTCAACAGATGGAAATTATCTGTTAACAATCTATGCCAATGACAGTGAAGGATTAGAAGCTAGCGATAATGTTAGTTTTAACGTCGACGCTACCGGAGTGAGTGTTTCCATTTCAGAGCCAACAGGAACAAAATCCTCAAGAACAGCGATTCCAATAACATATTCTGCAACAGGAAATAATCTAACTTGTTGGTACAATGTTAAAACTTCTATTGGAGGAGAAGTAATAGCAAATACTACTCTTCCAAATTGTTCAAGCTCCGTTTTTGAAGTTTCAACAGATGGAAATTACATTCTCAATTTATATATTAATAACACTCTGGGCTCTTCTGACTTCGAGAATTCAAGTTTCAGCGTCGATACATCAACAACACCCAATCCTCCAACTTCTTCAAGTGGCGGAGGCGGAGGCGGCGGAGGTTCTTTTTCCTCACAAACCACCATGAATCTAGAGTTAACTCCTATTGAAGCAATCATGTATTCTGGCGAAGAAAAATCCTTAGAACTGATTGTTAAAAACAACGGGATAAGATCTGTAAATAAATGTCGATTAAAAACTTCAGAAGAACAAAAGTCATGGATTTCTTCCACAGATATTAAGAATATTGCAACAGGGGAAATTGTGGAGTTTGCGTTTACACTAACCCTCCCCGATACGAAACAACCCGAATTATTTTTAGAATGTCTCGAAGGTAACGAATCTGTTCAGTTAAAAATAACCTTGATTAAACCGAGTTTGAATATTGAGTTTTCTGAAATTATGTTAAAAAATAACAATGAGATTTTTATTAGATACCTAGCTGAATCAGATTCAAATTCTATTTCAACCTTAAAGTTTTCTGTTTATTCAGATAAAGAAAAGATAGCTGAACAAACCCAGGAAGTTGAACTGGTAAAAGGTGAGAAAACTGAAAGAGAAGTTATCATTGAATTTAGTGATGTTCCGTCGGGATTACTAAAAATATCCGTCACCAATCAGGGAGAAGATAAGCCGTTAGTCGAGAGTTCAATTGTATACGATTCAAATATAATTTCAGGTTTTGCAACTACAAATTTTGAGAGGGGTAATATATCTTCTATCGCTATGATCCTCGCGGTTTTCTCAATTTTTGCAATAATCATAATAAGAAGGATAATTAAGAATCGGCGAAAAAATAAATAGTGTTTTTACACACGAATTTTCTCTGCCGAAAAATGTTGATAAGAATAAGATACTGAAATTTTAAAATAGAAAATTATTTATACTAGTTTCACCTTATTTATTCATGGTATATGCAGATAATCCTCTTGAAATCCATGATGAGTTGAGGGAGAATTTGGAGCTGAAAGAGTCTGAAGTTGCGGTTGTTCACGGAATAGTTTATGGAGATGTCTCTGTCAGAGGAAGTGCTACTTTAATATTGCATGGAATTATCAGGGGCAACGTGATTGTGGAAGGACAGGGAACATTTTTTATCCACGGAATGGTCTACGGAGATGTCACAAATAACGGTGGAACTATAAGACATTATGGGATGGTCAAAGGCAAACTGAACAAACATTCCGGAGAAACAATA
>DAOWGX010000023.1 GCA_030641715.1 Nanobdellota archaeon | reverse complement strand
TGACTGTTAAGGACAGTGAAGTTGCTTCCGTTTCCGGAAAGAACTTGATTGTTGTTGGTGGTTCTGCTATCAACTCCGTCGCTGCTGAATTACTTGGTGGAGCTTATAGTGAAGCTGCATTTACATCCGCTACGGGTGTGGTTGCTGGAGAGTTTATGATAAAGTCCTTTAGTAGGACTGGAAATACTGCTCTTTTAGTTGCTGGTTACAATGCTGCTGACACTGAAAAAGCTGTTACTTTCTTGCTTAACAACGTTGTTGATACAACTGTTGGTAAGAATTACAAGGGTACATCCGCTACTGAAGCTAGTTTAGTTGTTGCTTAAATACAAAGTTAAACAAAAAATTTATTTTTACTCGCCCGACCTCAAAAAGGTCGGGCTTTTTTTATGTTATTTTTGTTTCTTAAGTGATTAGTATAGCAATTGTTTTAAACCCCTTCCCCGACAATTACCCATGAGAAACATTAAAACCGCCGAAGCCCAAGCGCGAGAAGCCAAAACAAAAAAAATCATAGTAGGCATCGTTCTAATATCACTAATGGTAGTTTCCACCGCAGGATATTCCCTGATGCAAGGCGATGACAGCGACGACAATTCCAAGGTTGAAGAAAACGGATTTGTATTCTACAAACAGAACGGAGTCTGGATGACTTCAATCAACGGAGAAACTTTCGGTTTCCAATACCTCCCCTCCGAAATCGCCAACATCCCCATCAAAGGTCATTACGACCTATCCTCGTACTCAGACCAGTTGCTATACTACACTTCCCCAAGCGAAGGCGTCATAGAAATCTTAAATAACATTGGACGTTATACCTTAAGATACCAGGGAGCATGTTTAAATGAATCTATCTGCGAAGACGATTTGCCGACGAAAGATTGTTGGAGTAACATAATCATAACAGAGGTGGGCAACGAAACAAGAGTTTACAATAATCAAAGTTGCATTTACCTCGTCGGTGATTCAGTAAAAGCAGCGGACGCGTTCCTATACAAGGTTTTAAAAATAAATTAGTATATAGTAAAATATGGCTAAGAAAAAACTGAGTAATGCTGAAAAAGAAGAACTAAAAGCCGAGGGAGAATTGCCAACCAAATCAGTTCGAAGACATGAAACCCGACAACTGATTTGGTTTTTCGTAATCATCGCAATTGTTTTCGCATCAGTATTAGTACCATATTTTTATTCCCAAAGCTTAAAGTCATTTAATTATGCAGGCGTTGACTGGATGAAAGAAGAGTACACTCAGTTCGATGTTTATCACTCAGAATTCCCCGCGTTGAACGGACAGAATTACAAATACAATGTTTTCCTAAGAAACGACCCAAGAGAGAACAACGTCGCCATCGACGGAACCTTCAGAGAGTTCAAAATCGGAGGTTACGTTTCCATAAGCCCTGAAGTCGATTCGTGCCGAGGAGATGTTTCACGAGTAATGTTAGACCTGGGAAGTTTCCTCGAATTAGGACTAGGTGTCCAAAAAGTAACAGCCGCAACCCCCAGCTTCGAAGTCCACAACGAGACAGGCAGAGCTTACGCATCATGCAGCACAAAACACAGAACCATCGTCATGATTGAAAAAGGCGAACCTGCAGTCATACAATCCAAAGAAAATCCGTTCTGCTATACTATCCGAGTGCGAGATTGCGATGACATCGAACCCGTCGAAAAATTCATAACAGAAGTCATCAGGGCATTTAGGGAGAATGAATAAATGGATCCCCAGATTTTATTAGGACTTCTCCTGACAATCTTGCCAGTTTTCGAACTAAGAGGCGGACTCCCCGTCATCGTAGAATACACCGTCAGGCATGGAATCTCCGTTTGGCCTTACTTTCTAATCGTACTCATACTAAACATATTCGTCATCTTTCTAATATTCATGTTCCTTGATTTTCTCCATGAAATTTTCATGAACTGGAAAATTTACCGTCGTGCAATCGGAACAATCCTAACTAGGCTCCAAAAGAAAATAGACAAGGTCAAGAACTGGATGAATCATTGGGGATATCTCGCGTTGATGTTTTTCGTTGCAATCCCCCTGCCTGGAACAGGTGCTTGGACGGGGACCCTAGTCGCGTGGACTCTGGGATTAAACAGATGGAAAAGTTTCGTTGCCATTGCGTCAGGCGTAATTATTGCAGGATTCTTAATTCTTCTTTTTTCGCTTGGACTTTTTTCGGGACTTTCTTAAACTGGTTAGATATTTTACATCTGAATATATTGGAATAGATTTTATTTTATATAACCTTACTATAAAAAACCAAACAGCCACAACAAAAACTGTCGAAGCAATATACCAAAGTAACCAATGAATTACGAAAAAATAAGTTTTATCAACAATCAATGACAGAAAAACTATTCGAATAACATTTAGGAAGAAAAGTATGCTTACAGAAGTCACGAGAGCAAAGAATCGTTTTCTTGGTTTAACTTCCGCCGTCGAGAATATTAAGAGAAACAGTAAATAGAACGCAGCTCCAGCGACGCAAGCAGGAACTATCTCAATAACAACTCCTTTCATAAGTATCATGTTACCAGAGATTATAGTTTTTGTAAAGAGGGACAGTATCATACCGACAGATTGAATTGTTAGAGGTGTCAGAATTTTGTAAAAAATATAAAGATTTCCGATTCCTAAGAGAAGTAGAAAAAAATACCTCGAGAACATTCCGACAACCTTTTCTAATTGCTTATCCATATAAATCAATAGCGTTATCGTTTAAAAAGTTTTAGAACTCTGGCTTTCTCGACTTCCGCGAAACTCGAACAATGAGAACCAAAAAAATCAGAATAAGCAACGCCACAACTCCAGAAATGCTGTAAAGCAAGGTATCGCTCACGTTTGCAAAAAGACCTTCCTTCTCTTCAATATTTACAGAAACCGCCTGATTGCTAACCTCACCATCGACGATTGCATTAACCTTAAGTGTCTGGAATCCCCCTTTTGTAGGAACCAATTTGATTGTAATCGTCGCAACGCCATCCTCATTAATTAAAAGAGACGCGGGTTCAACACTTACAAGTTCTGCCCAATCCTCAAATTCAGTTACAGAAACCACGAAATTATTATCATCACCATTATTGGTAACCGATGCAGTAATTACCAATTCCTCTCCAACCTTTGCTTCAGAATCCAAAGACGCAGTTATCGAAGGCACAGGCCCCTTACAAGATAAGATTTCTAACCCAATAGAAAAGTCGTCCCCTTCCTCTTCGGAACTTTCCCCATAAGCAACAACCTCGTCGAGCTCATCCTCATCCTCATCGTAATCATAGTACGTATAAATATCTAACTCATAATATGACTTATCAAGTCCTTCAGGGATTGTAATAAAGAATACTACTTCCTTCCCTTTTTTATCCCGAAGATTATCGATAACAACCTTTTCGTAAATCCCTAATTTCGAATCTTCAAGAGTTACCAAAACCTTTTCCTCGTCGTCATCTCCAATATTATATACCATGAATCTTACCTCAACATTTTTATCGCCACAAGAAGCCAAGATAACCTCAGAATCATCTTTAACAATCACAGTAGCACCGTCACTCGAAGTAACATCGAATTCGAAATATGTCTCGTCATCGTCATTAAAATCCTCAGATACAGAAACACAGTTCGAGTCTTCATCCTTCTCGTCGTATGCCCTCACATAAATTCTATAAGTTCCTTCATCTAAATCAATCGGTAATTCATCAATCTTAAAAATTGCAACTTCCTCGTCGCCATCCTTTATTCTCCCCAGGTCAAACTCGTCTTCATCAAGACCCATTTTCCTCCTAGTAATAGTGTTGCCATCGTCATCCTTAATCATTATCTCAACAATCACGTCATCAATATTATCATCCCCTGTATTCTCGACTGTCACTTCAATCTCAATCTCATCCAAATATTCCCATTCATTGTCATCACCTTTTCCATTATTATTAATTTCAAAAGAGGTAATCTCCAAATCTCCTTTTTCTCCATCAAAATCATCACAATATTTGTATCCATCAGCTATTGTATACGTACATGACCCATCATCTGTTGTCGCATTTGGGTCGTAGTTGTTTGCATCAGAATCTGTGCAACCATATATTAGAGTGGTTGAAATGTTTGTGTAATTTGCCGTGGAATACGGATGGAAGTTGGCAATGTTTGTGCTTCCAACAAATACGCTCAAGTCTACCTTGTGGTTTACTGTGCCATTAAATCCTGAAGGAATAGAATAAGTTAGTGTGTAAATTGCTGAATTCCCATTTGTTAAGGAACTGTTTGTAGGAACGGCAGTAGTTATCCCCGAAGAATCTGTAGTGTCTACCCAACTTAGATCAATTGTTGTTCCGTTATTGTTTGTTATATTAATTTGAATATCATGTGTTGATCCTGGAGTCACTGGATTTGGAAGTTCTTGAATTACATTTACTTTAATTCCATCCTGGGTTGAAGTATATGCACTAACAAACCCCAAACTCATAAGTAAAACCGCAAGAATTCCCAAGAACGCGTATGACTTTTGTACCATGTTGTAATTCTTGAGTTACGATGATTTATAAAGATTTCTATGATAGAGTATGCATAATAAGGTTTATAAATTTGAGAATCATCAGTACTCTATGGTGAGATCGCAAGAAAATTTAGTCGGAGCATACGCATTTTTAATAGGTGTTATCTTAGCAGTCGTCATAGGATTATTCAATAAATCCCTCGAATCTGCAGGAGTATTGTTCTATTCAGCATTAGTTATCATCGGTTTGATTGTCGGCTTCATGAATGTAGGCGATAAAAATTCAAGTACTTTCTTGATGGCAAGCCTTTCTTTGGTTATCGTTGGAGCACTGGGAGCCGAACCTCTAAAATATATCGCCCTGAACAACTACGTCGTCACCGCATTAAGAAACGTGCTCGGTTCGTTGTTAGTTCTATTCGTTCCAGCGACAATCATAGTTGCACTGAAAACCGTTTTCTCAATGGCAAGGATTTAATCTAAAAATTCCAAGATATCTGATAAGTTAATTATTTTCGAATCATCTCGAGCAAGACCGTAACAAGCAGTATTCACCCAAAATTCGATTTGAGGAAAATTCTCAAATTCAGTAGTATCAATATTATCTATCTCAAAAACATAAACCTTTTTACTAAGTTTCTTAATCTTATCCTTAATCGCATGGATTGATTTCTGGTGTTGCCCGGGTTTCACCGAAACTATAAGTCCTATATTATTAGCTGCCAGAAACTTTACTTTCTTAACTTGAATTTTTTTATTACATAAATTAATTTCCTTCTGCTCGATTTTCTCAAGACTTCTCGACGTAAAAATATAAATTTCTTTCTGGAGCTGGATTGCATTGTTTATCGCGTGGAATTTCCCATCACTAATTAAAAGCAAAATATCCGCCGACTTATCAAATGCCGAAGAATTACAACCAAGAACATGACCATCATAGTACGCACCTTCCTTTACCACAACCTTTTTACCTTTCGATTCCAGATAAGATTTTACCTCGGGGATTAATCCTATATACTGAATTGTCGCCGCGAGTGAAACAGTTTTACCTTTTAACTCATCCAACAATTTTAAATTTATATCCAAATCTTCAAATTTTCGCCTAGCTTCTATGAATAATACCTTCACAGATTTATTTATACTATTGGTTGGGGCACACTGTGTTTTCATATATGGTTTAAAGAAATTAAGTTTTTAAGGATTTAGAATCGTTCGATTTCATCAGACCTCGGAACCTTAACAGGCTCTACCCCACCCTTCTGAATCTCGAAAACTTTTGAAGGCGTCGCGATGATTGTATTCTCACCGAACCCCGCAATTTTCCCCTCAAGTGCCTCAACAGTTTTTTTAATCTTAGAAATCGCCCGCTTCAATTCAATCACATCCTTAGACTTCAATACCTTAATATTAATCACCGCAATAGTATAACCCTCTCGAAGAGAATTCAGAACAGGATTGATATCCTCATAAGTGTTCAAAACAAAAGTTTTAACGAAAATTTTCGAATCAGATTTCTCTTGTTCCAAATCAATCTCGATGAAATCCGAAGAGGATTCCCCATCTGTCTTAAACATTTTTTTGAACCTATTAAATACCATACAATAATTTCATAAAATCAGTATTTAAATATTTATGTGGTTGAGGAAATAATTAAGGTTTATCCACGAATCTTTTTCATAACTTCTTCACGAATTGATTCAATCTTTTCAGAGAATTGCTTTTCCTGCTCGTCGATAGATTTCATTCTAAGCTCAATTAACTCCTTCTTCTTTTTCACTTCCTCGAGAACTTCTTCTTTCGTACTTTTGATTATAACCTGATTCCCAATTATTCTAGAAACCTCGCCAGAAGTTTTTTTCACTTCCTCGAGAACAAAATCTGTCTCATTCGCTTCCATAGAAAACGCGTTTTTCTGCATAAGAAGTTGCTGAAAACTCTGCTCCATCATCTGAAGCTCCTGTATCTTCCTCTGCGTTTCCTCATCTAAATTAGCCAAAGGATTCCCCGGTGCTTTCTGTTCTTCATTGACCATTTTAATCTGATGTAACTGTTTTCATTTTAGTTCGCGGTTTGTAAAAAATCCTCGCACCACACTTCGGACAGAGAAATCGCTTATTTAAATCTTCTGATTTTATCTTCCCGCCACACGAAAAACATTTGTATATACTCATTTTATTTTTTATTTTTTATTGTTTTTAAAATTAACTATTAGAGACATCTAATCTTCTAAATGAAAAACTCCTCCGGCAAAATTCTTTCCACATTTTGAACAAAGCCATATCGCCTTCGCCTGCCTTTTCGCCCGACCCTTGCAGAACGGACACTCTTGCCTCTTTCGCTGCTTAGCTTCGACAGCTACCAATTTCTGCCTTACCTTTCCATACCCTGCGCCGAATCTCCCAGCGCTTCCGATTTTTTTCTTTTTTACTGCCATTTTATATAGATTATTTTCTAAAAGGGTTTTTAAATTATTGGTTTATCCGAGATGTAGGGCAGAGACTTCTTGTGCGAGTTTTGAGTTCTCCTGTGCGGTCTTCAATTCTTCTTTGACTCGGGCTATTAAGTAATTCCGTATTAAACGACGGTGATCCCAAATGAAATTCTCATATCTAGACGCCGAATTGCAAGGACATCTCACAACATATTGTTTGCCATCTATAGTTCCCCACCCAGGGGAATAGTCATGCCCAATATATTTGTCTGGCTGTTCCCTGCCTTGCTCTATTAATTTTTCTTGCTCTCCCTCTAGCCAATCACGTCCTGAAGTCTCATTAGTAAAATGAACTCTGTCGCAGAATTCACAAGATTTACTGGAGAGCTGGCGTGGGTTATTGCCCGTATAAATCCTTCACTTGGCGCAGGAAGTTTCGAGATTTTTGGACTTCTCATTAAAGGAGGTCTTGTCTTTTTTACATTAGGAAGTCCTACTTTTTTTGACATAAAAATCTCAAGTCACCATACTTTAAAAGAATTTATATAATAAAAAATAACAATGGGGCTGCCCGGATTTGAACCGGGGTCGTGAAGTCCCAAACCTCAAATCATACCAGGCTAGACCACAGCCCCATAAATGTGAGGGGTTTTGATGATTAATAAAGCTATTCTTTCTTTTCTTCCGGCTTCTCTTCCTTAGCTTCCTCAGAAGACTTCTCAATCTTTTCAGCTTCTTCAGCAGCAGCCTTAACAGCTTCCTGCTCTTCCGCTATCTTCGCGAAGAACGCATCCAATTCTTCTTTCTTCTCCGCGTCAACATCAGTTTTCTGTGCTTTGATTTCTTCCTTATATTTTCCTTCAGAAATTTCTTCTAAAACTTCCTTCGGTTCCTTACTCTCTATTAAAACTCCCAACGCCTGACAAGTTCCTATAACAGACCTTAAAGTCGCAGGAAAATCATTTGAAAGCATACTATTATGTTTCGACTTCCCAACAGAAATAACTTGCTCAATCCCAAAATTCCCAACCTTTTGCTTCATCCTATCCCCAGACGCCTTCTCAATTCCAAGTTCTTTCTTTATCAATTCAGAAGTCGGAGGAGACAAAACTTTTATAGAAAATTCTTTTGTTTTCGGATCGACAGTCAAATGAACTGGGACAGTAACTCCTTTGAATTCCGAAGTCGCTTCGTTCACGTCGGAAATGACCTGCCCCATATTAATTCCCATAGGACCCAACTGCTGAGCAACTGCCGGACCAGGACTCATCTTTCCACCTTCAACAAGCAATTTTATCAGTACCATTTTATTTTTCTGAAGAGTTCCTTTAAAAAACTATTTAAGGAATCAATCTTCATCCAACTCCTCCCTCCTTATCACAGTAACATTATCTAACTTAATCGTAACAGGAATCGGAACCACCGCACTAAGCAAAGACACGACACACTCCCCTTTCCCTTTATCAATTCGAATAACTTTCGCCTTCTCTTTCTTAAAAGGTTCCGAAATAATTTCAACAATATCATTCTTCTCAATCTTAACATCTGCCGCAACAGGCTCGAGCATTTGTTTTATCTCGTCGTAAGTCACAGTCTTCCCAATAATTCCTTTCACATAAGGCAAATTAAAAACAGCTTCTTCAGCATGTTCCTTGTCAGGAGATTCCAAGAACACATAACCTCGAAGCCCGTGAGGTCTCGCAAGTGCATAAATTCCAATCTCTTTTTTCTTAACCTTATCAGCAATCATCTCAAGCGCCTTATCTTCCTTGTTCGTAGTAACCTTAATCACAAAAGTAAGAGACTCGAACTCCCGCTTAGGCTTCTCCTCCTTAGGTTCTTCTCTTCGCTGTTCGACGGGTTCATCGCTATCGGAAGTGCTTCCCTCAGCCAATTTTTCAGCAGATTCCTCATTAAGCATTTCCGACTGTTTCTTTGCACCCTTAATCTTTGGCACAAAAACATCTTCAGAAGCGTCGCTGACATCCTCTTCATCGAGGTAATCAAATTCACTATCGTATCCTATCGCCATGTCTTGCTCCAGCTAATTCTTAAAAATCTAAGAATTAGATATTTGTAGTAGAAAATTTTGCTTTTTAAACATTTTGGTATTAAACAGTAGTTGGGCAAGTACAAAAGTGGGCAAGATTTTTTGCCTGTAACATTCTACTATTCTAAAATTTTTCCTTTTTTCATCGCATAATTTTCTCTTCTTCTTGCTAAAAGTCTTTCTCGATGCTTTGCCCAATATTCTCGCTTATATTTGTTATAAGCTTCACGATGCTTTTCACGCCATATTCCTTGGATAGCAATTTTTCTTTCATACATTTCCTCTTCTGTAAGTTTTTTATTTTCTACTCTTATTATTTTCTGGAGTTCTTTCTCAATCTCTTCTTTTTCTTCATTCCTTATCTTTTTATTCCGCTTACAAAACTCTTCAAGTTTGATTTCCTCCTCGGTAAAAAGGCTGGAGCATTTTGGACATTTGAATTTGTGGCGTCTTTCTAAGAGAACTAATTTATAATTGCAGTTTAGACAACGTGACATTAGGAGATATAGGGAGTTGTATTTTTAAGGATTTGTTGTTTTGGTATAGATACGTCTTAGATTATCAGTTCTGTAATGTAGTCAAGATAGTCATAGAAAGGTTTATAAATCATCTTAGAATGAGGTCTTATATAGTAATGAGTAAAAGTAACAAAAACAATAAATATAAAAGTAAGTGACGTTTGGCAAAAATAAGGATGAAATAAAATGGAAATAAAAAAATGGTATGAAGAGAGGGGATTTAAAAAAAATCCGTTTTCCTTAGACCCTATAGGAATCAAAGATGTTGAGACCCCATTGTTTGTAGATCGAATTGAAGCAAGGGACCAAATAAAAAAATTTGTACAAGAAGATTCTGGATCTGTAATAATTATTTCTGAAATAGGATATGGTAAGAGCTCTGTGATGAATTTAGCAGAAAAGTATTCTGTTAATGCAGGAAAGAAAGTTTTAAGAATTGACCCACGAAATAACAGGGAAAAAATTTGCTTCTTTAGATCTCTTATTAAAGAAATCAGGGCAAAAATTAAACCTCTACTTTCCAAAGAGGATACTGAAATCATAGATGATTTTTTAAAAGATGGGGAGAAGCAAGATTTACAATTGATTGTTAAGTTATTAGAAGAAATATTTGATAAGGTTCCATCAGTTTTGGTGATGGATGACTTGGACAAGATATTGGAATTCAAAAAACATATAGAAATAATAAAGGAAATTTTAGATCTTCTTCCTAAAAACCTTCAAGTAATAACTACAGGAGATATAAACCAAATTATGAATAGTCGGCTCATTGTTTCTATTCTCTATGAAATCTTTGATTTCCCAATACTTTTAGATGATATAGACACCATTGAAAAATTAAAAGAATTTGTTAATGGAAGAATGAAAGTTCATTCATTAGGAAACAGAAGTTTGAAGTTTGAAGATGAAATTTTTAAAATTCTGTTAGATAGGACTAGAGGAAATTTACGAGAAACTTTTAGGTATTTTTCTGCGTTGCTTAAGACAGGTGATTACTCTAAGGAAAGTCTTATTAAAATAATTATAAAGATCGATAGTATGAGGTTACATGTATTGGATAAGATTGATAAAGAGATTCTTCTCTCTGTTGCAGGTAATAGAAAAGACATAAAAGAAATAAGAGATAATATAGAGAAAAAAATTAGTCCTCAGATGATTCGAGTTAGACTAGATGACCTCCATCAAAATTGTATGATTTATAAATACAAATCAAAAGATAGTAAAAAAATAATTTACGAAGCCCCTATAACTATAGAGGTAATGCTTAAAGCAGTGGAGTAAAAAGAAAAATGGAGATAGAAAATAAACAATTAAAAAAAATAATTTATAATCAGCTAAACCTAGGTAGGACTTCGTTCAATAATCCCTTTACCACTTTTCCTCACAGAAATATGTGTAAAGAATTCTTTATAAACATTTTGCCTTCTGGGGTTTTGGCTGACAATCTACAACTAAATTTATCGCGTCCGAAGTATGTTGAAACACTTGCGGGTGGCGCGAACTAATAACTTATGGAAAATATTATTTCTTTAACACCGAAATTTATGAACAGGCTCAATAGAATTGAGAAAAAAGGAATTAAATCTATTCATTTTAGTCCTACAAATATTGATTGGATACGCAATTCATTTAGCATCAGCCAAAATAACAACCACGTGTCCCAAGATTCGTTTCGTGGATTGATGAGATTGATTAATGACCCCTCGTTTGTTGCCAAACAAAAATCTTTACTTGAAAGAAGATCTAAGGAATATGGAGATTTGAAATTAAGATTTCTTGTGAAAGTTCCAAAAAAATTTCCTATGTGTGACGAACTAAGAGATTCATTAAAAGAAATTCAGTCTGAAGTAGGTTTAGATAAAATTTATCTACCTGTAGGAAAATCTGAATCATTTGAAAGTATTTCTCAATATGTTTCTAAATTGAAATCTTCCTATGTTCTCGTTCTAGATTTAGGTATGAGTCCTCTAACTTTTAGTAGTATTCTAAATAACTTTTTGAATAAAACTAAGGAGATTGTGATTATCTACAATGACTGGAAAAGGAACATGGAAAATTTCACTCTCTTGATAGAGTCATTAGAGGCAGGAATGGGTAACAAGTTTCATGTAGCTGGAATCCCGCTTGACATTACTCATTTTGGGAAGTCTGAACCGATAGCCCCCTTCCTGATTTGTAGCGGAATTAAGAGCATTAGTTTGGATGATACTCCGATACCAGGATATATGTTTAAACATATTGATAGAAGCAAACCTCCTAAGACGAAATCTGAAAAGATTGAGCAAAGTGTTTGGGTGGATTCTCTTGGTATGGGATATTCTTCTAAGCATCCAGAAAATTGTAATTGTATAAATGATAATACGATAACAAAATTAATGGATGATTTGGCTATCAAAGAAGTTCTTACCTATCACAACCTAGAATGGTTTTCAAAGATTTTTTCTCGAATTAGGGGCAATCCTACTGAGAGGAAAAAGATGCTTGAATTAGAACCTTTAAGAAATTTTCGTGAGGCGATAAGCCTCACCTAGATTTCTCAAAAGAACAATACCTATTTTTTTATTTATTCTTTTTTGTATTTCTTTTGTATTCCTGCCCCATTCTGCCTTGATATGTTTGCAGGTCAGGACACATTTTCCAGATTGTATTAATTCATCATTACAGCATTCGCATTTTTTATTTTTAACCCATTCATTATGAATTTTACTTCTAATTTCATGGCTTCTTCTTGAATCTATTTTTATTAATGATAAAAGTTGTATTCTCGATATTTGTATATAGTCTGAAATTAGTTGTTGTTGATTCATTTTTTATACTCCATTTTATCAAGAATTTTTATAGCTTCATTAATTTCTTTGATCTTTTTAGAATATCTTACGAGTCCTTTTAATGCCTGTCTCTTATTGTTTTCCTTGGCTAACCACATATATGTTCTAAGTATATCGTCTTCTTCGTCACTCAATTCTATTTGTATATGAGACATGAAAATTAAAATATTTTATACTTTAAATATCTATTGGATATAATTATATCTATTGGATATAATAAACTAAATTTTTTAATAAGACAATCTATAAATTAAAAAATTTCCACAAGCAGTCTATAAATTGATATTATAGGATGTCAATAATGTCATAAAAAATAGAAATGAAAAAAGATAAATCTTTAAAGTATGATATTCATACTATTGATAACCAGATATAATTAAATTTATAAAAGGGGTAAAGATAGTTCTAAAATGGCACAAACAAAACAAATAAGAGCAATTGAATTAGTAAAAAGTTTATTTGAATCAATACATGGTAATTTAGGTTTATTGAAATTTAGCTTGGAAAAACTTGAACCAAATAATGGTGATGGTGAAAACTCTGATAAATGGCTTGTTATCTGTAGTTTTTATAAAACTCTTTCAAGTCAAGAACCAACTGTATATCAGGCAGATGTAGATTTAAAAGAAAATCTAGTTAGTGTTAAGGCAATAAAAGGAGAAACTGAAGGAGAAATTAAAAAGAAATATAGAATGATTGAAGAGAGTTCTCCTAATTCTGAAGACAGCGAAGACATTTCTGAAGAAGAATCAAAGGGATAAAAATGCTTCTTGAAATAAATACAGAACATACAGATTTTATTAAACATATTCTCCCTTATACTAAGAATGGAATATTAATTGATACAAGTGTTATGAAAATGTTTATTGATGGATTTATTCAATTAAAATTTAGTAAACAAAAAAATCAAGAATATTGTGATTTAATTTCTTTGTTTGAACTTTTAAAAGTTGGGAATAAATGGGATAAATTTTGGATAACACCTCATTTATTCACAGAGATATGTCATCATTTTTGTAGGGATAAGTGTAGTGGAATATGTCGCAATAAAAGAAAAGATTTTAAAGATATAGTTAAAGAGATTATTCCAATATTAAAAGATATAAATGAAGAGGAAGGAATCAAAAAAAATTTGATATTAAATTTAATTGATAAAGATAAGCCAGTTATAGAGATGGGAGACCTGTCTATTTTTGTTGCGGTAGATAATATTTTGGAAACTAAGGATAAAATATCAGTTATTGCAAAAGATAAAGGGATAAAAGAGAAATATGAAAACTATCCAAATGTTTTGATGATAGACTACTATAAAACCATCTTAGATTTAAAACAATGAAAATAATATATTTTTATGTTACATAGAAAAATTACTTCAAAATAGATAACTTCTCAATCTCAATCAACAAATCCAATAAAATTTTTCCTTTCTCCCCAAATTCGTAATCAACATTCATATGTCCAATATCTTTCTTAACAATAAATTTCTTTTCGACCAACTCTTTCAAAACAGATTGCAACGTCGTATGACTCGCTTTAGTCTCTTTGAACATCATAGAATATTTTGATTTTCCCTTGCTGAGTATCTTCAAAACATGAAGAATACACTTAGCTTCAGCAGTATCCAATATCATAAAACGAAGTAGGAATATTTATAAATAAACACTGCATCGGTATAACGTTGTTAATAATATGGCGAATAAAAAAGGCAGTGCTGGACTAGTTATTGGAATTATTTTCTTACTGATTGTCGTTCTTGTATGGGGTTTTATCGGCGGACAAGAAGCACAAGCGGTTGGAGTGACCTGTGACATGGGTGTTGGAGAAAATCTATGTTGGCAGTGGCATAAAAACCTGATTGGAAGAACTGGGGAAGCAATAAGTGACTTCTTCGGGGGGAGGTAGTTTAATATTGTAATCATCGAAAAAAAGAACAAGAAAAAAGAACATTCCAATGGGAATTTTACATTTATCGTTGGAATTCTCTTATTAATTTTTCTTATAGGTTTTACATTTACTAGGATTACTGGAATTAATTCTAATGTCTATAAATCTTCAGATAGTTCTAATGACATTAAAGAAATCAAAGAAGATTGTCGAGAAGTTCAAACACCTTATGAAGTGCAAGAGGAATACATAAAAACAGAATATTATTCTGAAACTGTTCCTTATGAAAAAGAAATCTATTTAAAATATGAAGCAGGATTTCTTTATTTAGAGAGATCTTGTGGCTCTATTACCGATTATATTTTATGTTGGGATATAGGATTAACAAATTTAGATATTGTTGGAGGAATTTTTAAAGTAAAATGTAAAGTTGAAACTTTAGAGGATGGAGTATTTGAAGTTGTAGATTTTAAATATGTAAAACCTGGAGAATCAGAAAAATTTATTTGTGAAGCCAATATTGATTTAGGAGAAGATATTAAATTTAAAAGTTACATCGTAGAGCCTCCAACAAGGAAAGAGACAAGATATAAAGAAGTACAAAGAGAAAGACAGGTGACAGCCTATAGACCTATTATAAAATATAGAATAGAAGAAGTTTGTAATTAGTTCAAATCTTTAATTTTTTGTTTCCATTTGGAACCAATTTTACAAATCATTCTCTTATTTTTCCCTTCTTTTTTACAATCAGTTATTTTTAATTTATCCAATCTACGCAATCTTTCTTGAACAGTTGCCTGATGAACATTTATAGTCGTAGCTATCTTATTTGGCGTTACTGGTAACCTCAATGGAGCAAGAACTCTTATAATCTCCCTATCAGTTGGATCTAGCTTTCTTTTTGTTTTTTTCATTTTGTTTTAAGGTTATTGAATATTCTTTTCCATTGAGGGAAGAGTGAAATATAAAGATATCCCCCCTCTTTATTTTCGTGAGCTGGACAAATAACGCAGGTAGTGGTAACACCAACTGCCTTCCCGTATCCTGAACCTTTACCTCCTTGTGTAATTCCTCAATCTCTTTTATTGTAGGAGATAAAATTTCTTCTCCTGCATTCCCTCTTTGCATAATATAAAGACGTATTACTTATATATAAATGTATCTAAAAGTCATATTACCCCTTTATAGATACGAAACATTTATAAAGGAAATAATTAGTAATATGAATAGATTACAAATAAGTAATTTTGGTTTGGTTTTCCGAAGAACACTATGCTCTGTTCTTCAGCGGTCGGTATGGGACGACCGCATTAAATTCACAGGAGATAAAAAATGGAAAATAATATAATAATGAAACAACAGATAACTAGTCTTAATGAAGAAATCAAAAGAAAGGAAGAATATCTTAGAAACGCTTATAAAAAATTTGGAAGAACTTTTGAGAATTTTGTCCCCTTTACAAAAAACTTCTCTAAGGAAGATAAAGAAAACTTCAAGTTTTTAGGACAGCCAATTGACGGAATTATTTTTGGAAAATTCGGAATAACTTTTGTTGAAATAAAAACTGGAAAATCAGAATTGACAGAAAATCAACAAAGAGTAAAGGATTTAATTCAACAAGGAAAAGTTAATTTTTGGGAGGTAAGATACTGACAAATGCGAGACATTAATAATATGGCAAGAAGAAATGGAAGACTTCAAAAAATGGGTTATGAAAAACCATCATACCATCTTGAAAATCGCATCTGTAGAAGATGTCAGGATTGTAGAATTGGAATTAAACAAGGACAAAAATCCAAAAAGGTAGTACATTAAAATGGGAGACAAGAAAAGCAAACCAAATAGAATCGAAAATAAGAGAAATCCTAAATCAAGAAAAAGGCAAAACACTAAGAGTCTCGTATCTCCTTCAAAAAATCGATTTTCTAAAATCTAAAAGCACAAAATTTGACATCAATATTATTCTCCGACTATATCTCTTCAAAAGAATTAAAGGAATAAATCAATATAACAAATTAGAAGAATATTTAATCAAAAACCAAGCCGAAGCTTCTGAATTAGGTATTTCAACAATCCCGCCAAAACGGACATTCAACCACTACTTAACCCATTATGACAAAAAAACATTAGACAAATTAGTCGAGTTGATACTTTCGGAATCGGCAAAAAATAATGTTCTTTTAGATATTGAGTTAGTCAAAGATACTGTAAAGAAAAAAATTAGACTTGTTAAAAAAGAGTTCCAAGAAGCCACCAGACTAGTTAAGAAGCTAGTTTATCCCAAAATAGAGATACCAATCCACCATAACGCTAAATACTCCACAAAGGATTTACTCGACGTTTTAACTCATATAGCAACGACACATGATTTTACAAATAATGGTAGCACTACTTTTGAGGATATGTACCCAGATATTAAAACTCCGAGTTCGGATACTTTACTTCATCACTTTTCAAAATTTGAATCAATAGAACAAATAACGAAAATGTCTGACGAAATTCTTGATTTGATTTTGAGATTTTTAAAAAAAGAATATAATGTTTTACAAAATAGAAAAATAAATATCGCCTTCGACGAGCATCTCATAGAATTTTACGGCAAAGGCATTCCTTATGTTTGTTCAGGAAAAGAAAAAAATGGAACTAATCGTTTTTTTAAATTTTTAACTTGCTCAATTGTTACAGCAGGAAAACGATTTATCATAGACGTTAAATCAGTAAACCCATTTAGCAGATTAGATGAGTTGCTAGATAAAAGTCTATCTAAAATTAAAAGTAAAATTAGAATAGACCATGTATTTCTCGATAGAGGATTTGATTCAATTAAAGTAATCAATGTTTTAAAAAAACATAAGGTTAATTTTCTGATGCCTAAAGTTAGGTCTCCAACAATAAAAAGCTGGTTTAGTAAGGCGGAAGGCTCAAAGGCATATGTTGTAAAAGATTTTCAAATTGGAAAAGGAGATAATTTTACAAAAGTAAATTTAGTTTTAGTTAACGACGAGGATGGCGTCAAACGGGCTTTTATTTGCAACTTCCCTGTTGGCGAACCGATTGCTTACCGTCTTTATCTGCTGTATTCAGGAAGGTGGGGTATCGAAACTTCCTATAGAAATTTAGACCACGATTTTAAGCCTAGAACGACTTCTAAAAATTATTTGATTAGACTTTTTTATTTTGTATTTTCTTGCTTTCTTTATAATTTGTGGGTAATGGTAAATATTTGTATTAGTTTTAAGATGGATGGTTTTGTATGTAAGAAACCAATTATCACGGCTAAGAGATTTGCGATTATTTTATATCAGGTTAAGATGGATTTTGATGGTTGGGGCTAAGTTTTTATTATTATAACGATTGTTAGAATTGCTATTATCATAGTTAAAACAATCATTATCCATGTATGTTTCCTACTTTCTTCTAAAATATCCCTTATTTTTCTAAGCGCTTTATTGTCTATTGGTTCTCCACTCTCTGAATAAATTGTCATACAAACAGATTGAATTAGATTGTTTAATTACTTGCCGAACTACTGATTAAAACATCTTTGTGCTAAACAGCGTTGCACATTTAGTCACCCTAGAAAAATAGTTTGACCGAGAAGTCAATAGTCTCTTATCGCTGTCGACGGATAATCTTCTTTAATGTCTTTATCTATGAATTTATTCATACAATTTTTGAAATCTATATGAACTTTATTTTCATATATCTCTTGGATTAACACAGTTATATTGTGACATAGAAATTTCATAACTAATTCGTTTCTTTGGCTTTCAAAAGTCTTACATTTGAGATGTTCTCCAAGTCTAACTTTAACCATTGAAAATACAGTTTCTACATTGGAACGTTTATGATACTTTTCCATAAACTCTTCTTTGTGTTCTTGGAAATAACTAAACATCCGCCTCCAAATCTCTGGGCTATTTTTACTTGGATTAACATTTCTCTTGAAATCAATATAAGGCATAGCGTCATAACTTTCTATTAACTTGAGCAATCTGTGAGAAGAGTAGGCTTTATCTCCTGAGACCTCTTTCATCTTGAAGTTTGCACCTGTTTGTTTTAATAATCTTGGGGCTTGTCTAATGTCTGAAAAGTTTCCTGGAGTAATCGAGCATGAACAGATTACATTTGTTCTCGTCCCAATACAAATATGTCCTTTCAAATAATTTCTCCACCCCCTCTTGTTCTTCCATTTTGCTTTCTGCCATCTTTCATACTGGTAAGAACCAAATCCACTAGAATCAAGACTGTAGTGGTCTTCTAGTTCTTTTAATGGCATTGCAGAAATGGTTAGTAATTTAC
Organism: Nanobdellota archaeon; assembly: GCA_030641715.1. Classification (GTDB taxonomy): domain Archaea; phylum Nanobdellota; class Nanobdellia; order Pacearchaeales; family GW2011-AR1; genus JAGVXH01. Next base: position 3,865 of record DAOWGX010000023.1, on the reverse strand, counting down.
ATAATAAATCATAGGTCGCTGGACATCTAAGAAAATCTGTTAGAGTATTGAAGTGAGGAGATTTTTTAATATAACCATATCCTTCTGCATGTTTCAGGTCTGAGATTATTTTTCTGCTTGAAAAGTTGTTGTATAATTTTAATCCAAGGGAAAAGATTAAATCTCTCGGGGATGCCATAGGTCTTCCGAATTCGTATCTTGGTTCTGGGATGATTTGGCATAGTTCATAGAGCAATTTGTAAAAAAGTCTTTTCTCATTGGTTTTTGCTAGATTATATAGATGCCACTTTTGACGATACTTTTTCTTTATAGGTAATTTTGTTTGTTGTTCCATTATGGATTTTGAGACTATCCCCTGCACTTCAGAGTGTAGGGGAATCGTCGTGTATTTAGCTAACTATGATTAATTAGTATTAATATATCATACAGTCTTTATAAAGTTTATGTTCAATTAGTATTAATGCGTATTTATTAGTATAAATAATCCATAGAAAGTTTTATATATTAGTATTAATTTATATATTCATGGAAGAAGGGCTATCAAAAGAAGAAATTCGAGAAATAAAAACTATTAGGGGAAATACTAACGAACCAGCCAATGAAAAAACTAGAACTCAATTAATAGTAAACAAAATATCGATAAAGGATAAAAAAACTGAAGAACTTAAAAGCTTCAATCAGGTTAAAGTTACAATACCAAAAAAATTTCTAAATATAATAAAAATAGATAAAGATACTCATCAAGCAGAATTTACCTTAAATAAGAAAGAAAAGAAAATAACTATGGAGATTACAAAAAATGGTTAATCGAAGAAAATTTACACAGTCAGAAAGAAGAGTAATGTCTGCGATGTTTAAACTCTCTCGATGGGCTACGGTCAATGAAATTGCCAAATGGTCTGAGGATATGTCATGGAATACTGCTAAAAATACTTTAAGAACATTACACAGAAAACGTATTGTAGATGTTAGACGGGTTGATGGAAATGTTTGCTGGAAGATTAAGGAATTTTGACAAAGTTAGTTTATCAATTTTCTCAATAACCTTTAAGTTAAGAGAATTTTAGTTTCAATATTTTCCACCATAGATATTTAAATTATCAATTATATAGTAGCCTTGTCCGTTTGAAATTAAGGGGAAACCATGTTTTTCGATTCCATTTTCTTTCACATAAACCATTTCTGAGTCGAAATTTAAATTATTTCCTACTCTTACTATGAAAATTCCCCAATTATAACAATCTCCACCTTTTTCTTTTAGAGTTTCAAAATCTGTGTGGGCTTCAAGTGTTGGGTCGTGGAAATAAAAAAGTTTTATGTTATCTCTAATGCAATAAGCTGTTTTTTCTAAATCTAAATCTTTGCAGTTATCTAAAATTTCTTGTTCTGAATTTGGAACTTTGTCTGGAGTAAAGTCTCCGACTAGTATAAAACTCCTTACTTCTTCTGTTCCTGCTATTAAAGTAAAACATACTCCTAAAAATATTCCTATTATTAAAACTACTAAAAACCATTTAAGTTGTTTGTCCATCTTTTTTAACTGATTTTATTAAATTAATATATGTATCTATGTAATGATGTTTCTATAAAAATCTATGTATGCTGAAACATATATGAGTGGAAAATCAATTCACAAGATTATGGAAGAACTCTACTCAATTTTGAAAAAGAAGAAAGAATTATCAATAAGACAGCTTTCAATAAAAACAGGTTCTCAGTGGATAACAATAGAAAAGGCTTTAATGTCTATGAAAAGTTTAGGACTTGTCAAGGAGAGATTCGGTGATGAGAATAAGAGGAGGACGAGGCTGTTTAGGTTGAGATAAACGAAATTTTGAGTCTATCTTGTTAAGTTAGCGGTTGGTAGATAGAAAACAAAATTATAATTCTCCATTAACTCTTTTATCAATAATCATGCAAGTAGATGGGTCTTCTTTTCTTAAATGAGATTCAATTTCGCAAGAAGTCATTACTTGGAAAGGTATATCTTCTGGTTTTATTCTTTTTGACGAAGATTCATATTTTTGATAAAAATCTATAATCTCTCGTTTTTTATTAGCCATATTACTAATCAAATGAGTATTCCCTATTTTTGAAGAAAGAATATCTGAAATAATAGTTACTGATTCCCCCCTATTCTTAACTTTCCCCTCAACAATAAACAATAAATTTTTTAACGCAAGAATCATTTGAGCAGGATAAAACACTATTTTTTCCTTATTAATATCATAAACATTAATTATTCCTTGACGTGGAAAATTTAATTCTAACTCTCCCATAACTTGTTCAGAAGTTATTGCTATAATTTTTGAATTATCTCCTTTTGTTTCAATTAAATATCTAATTATAAATTTTGCAGATTCTTGTTCTTCCAATTTTAAAGGGGTGGCATCAGGATAGTTTCTAAAAGCATCATTAAAAATAGTATGACAAAGGACAATAGCAAGAGTCATATATTATTTTAAAGAGGGAATGCCTTTGATAAAGCACTGTCTAAATCAATGCCGTCGTCCTTAGCAAGATTCATTAATGCTTTTAATGGGTCTCCCTTAATTGGAGTTACTTCATACTGTGGTAAAGAATTTATTGATATTTTCATTAAAGCAAGCCCATTATTGTGTCCTTGTGCAACAGCTACCTCTTTTGCCCTCCCTTTCAGATTTTCTATTTTCACAAACTGCACATCATCATATAATTTCTTTTCAGTTATCATAGAAAATCATTTCCTCCATACTATATAAATATTCTTGTGATTTATAAATCTATTTATTCTTATACATCTCAATTAACTCAAACGACTTATTACAACTATCCAGCTTTAAATCAATAATTAATCTATAAGACTTGACAGAACTACTTTTTGTGATAGCATCACCACTATCGCCTTCACTTACAGACTTTACGGTCAAAAGTTTATTGTTTTTATGTTTAACTTGACTTTTTGTGCAAGTCCGTGCTAAACCATAATTATGTGACAGTTACAACACAAATCTAAGATTACGAATTCTTTACAATTCAATGGCATATAGTAAAAAATTTAAGCTTGGGTGCATTAATTATTTCAATATTGGATTGTCCTCTATGAGCGAGGTGGCTGATATAAAAGGTATACCGAAACAAACTCTTTCAAGGTGGATTAAATTATACAGCAGGATAGGAGAAAAAGGTTTAGAAAATAATAAACCTGGAGCCAGAGAAACTGAAATTAATCCAAAGTTTGAGAGCTTGGTTTTAGGCGAATGGAATAAAAGAAAAAGGAGTGCACATAAATTGTGGATTAATATGAAAAGAAAAGGATTCAATGTTTCAGAAAGACAAATTCAGAAAATATTTAAGAAGCATGGATTGAAAATGAGTTTGAGAAGAAGACCCTCTCAAATCAAGTTTGTTAAATATGAATGGCCGAGGCCGAATATGCTTTGGCATACTGACTGGACTGCTTGTCCGTTTACAGGGAAGCAATTAATCGCGTTCATAGATGACCATTCTAGATTTATTATTCATGCACAGTATTTTGATAATGCGTCGACGGTAAATACTTTAATTGCTTTTAAAAAAGCAATTAAGAAATATGGTATTCCCGATGCAATACTAACTGATAACGGTGTTCAGTTTCATATTTATGGAGCATTTGAAGATTTTTGTATTGAGAATGAAATAAAACATATTTTGGGAAGAGTCCATCATCCACAAACGAATGGAAAAATAGAAAGATGGTTCGGAACTTACAAATTGGAGTTCAAAAAAGGAGAAGATTCGTTAACTAAATTTGTAAACTATTACAACCGGGAAAGGTTGCATCAGGGAATTCATTATCAGGTACCATTAGAAAGATACGAACGTCACATTAATGCGGTTTAGGTCA
>DAOWGX010000028.1 GCA_030641715.1 Nanobdellota archaeon | reverse complement strand
TTGTCAATCTTTTGTTTTCTTTTAGACAAAATTCGCGCAAATTGTTCGCTCCCTACTTCGGTCGTTCGATGGGACTGGGGAGAATCGAACTCCCTACACCACGGTCTTCAGCCGTGTGCTCTCCCAATGAGCTACAATCCCATTAAAGGAGAAAGAGAATTTAGGTTTTTAAGTTTGTTGATGAGATTTTAAAAACCTGGTTTTTACCCGGTAGGCACATCTAGTGATGTGAGTTTGTTAATGAAAAAGAATATCTCAAAATTGAATCTTCTCCTAAATTGCGAGAAAATTTTAAAACGTGTTTAAATCTTTGTAACTATAAAGGGACACCAAATAGAAAGATATATAAAAGATTATTCATCTAGGTTCATATGGTATTCATATATAAGGAGTCACAATTTGAGAAATTAATCCATAAAGTATTAAATAGGGTTGGTTTGGGTCTTGAAAAAAGTTTTGGAAAAGATATCGACGAGAAATATGGTTCAATCTATTTGAGAAATCCAACTCCCCATCTAGTCATACGCGATGATGATTCTGATTACTACTTCTTCAGAAAGTGTAATACTTTTGCCAACCCCGAATGTATGTTTGGAACTTATTCAAGGGAGATTAATCTGGAGGATGGAACATTTCTTGTAGGTGGAACAGATGAAGAGTCAAGAATCTGTGATCCTGTATTAATCAAAATAATTAATGATCCTAATAGTTATTCTGAATCATTCTCTATAGATAACTATCACATTAATTTCTGTCTAGATATAGGTAGTTCTAAGCTAAAAATGAATAGCTCTTATGGAATTTTACCTAAGAAATTGTCAAAAGAATTGAGTAAGGAAATATCATTTAGTGACCACAAGCAACATATAGAGAATTTAATGGAGAAAGTAATTAATACGGCAATAGGTTATGTAGTTAAAAATCCATCAAAGACGGACGGTGATTTATATATTTGCTAAGTATCTTCTGATTAATTCACATTTTTAATTTTTAAGATAAGCCTAATTAAATTTAAAAATAAAGAGTGGGACGTAGGCCACGTTCTGTCAAACTTCGTAACCGAACAGTTTGTGCTAACATCTGACTAAGCCTGGGTTAAACCAGTTGCATCAGTTGAGGTGCTCGTTCCATCGTAACTAAATACGCTCGTCTCTATACCAGCAGAAGGTTGAAACCTTCAGTCATCTCGGTTATTAACCCGAAATGAAGCTACGCCTCGCGACGCCCGATTTTCATCGGCAACTCAAAAGTCTCAGTAAACTAAATTACCAAGAGATGCGCGGACCTTCCTCAGTTTCCTAGAAATCATTAACATTTCTTTTGCCTTTTAGACCAGGATACCGGCGGTTAGCTGTCCCACTCATAACAGCAAGCTGTTACGGTTTTTAGAGAAAATGAGGGTTTATAAGTTTGGTTGTTTTGTAAATTTTATGATAAACAAGGTTAAACAAAATGTTTTTCAACTGAATTTTCAAACTTTTGGGAGTACAGTATATCTTATAAAATTAAATGATAAAAACATTTTGATTGACACTTCTTCTAGGGAAAATGAACGGGAACTCCTTCGAGATCTTAATCGATTAGATATAAAACCTAAGGACATCGCTATTTTAATCCTGACACATTCCCATTGGGATCACGTCGGAAATAATCACTTATTCAATAATGCAAAACTAATAACTAATGAAGATTTAGAAGAACTTCCAAGAGAACTGAAACCAATCCAAACTCCGGGACACACGCAGGATTCATTTTGTATTCTCTATGGGGACGTCCTGTTCTCGGGAGACACGATTTTCTATGAAGGAGGAAGAGGTCGAACGGATTTGCCTGGAGGTAGCGAAGAACAAATATTAGAAAGCATGAAAGAATTAAAAAAACTGGATTACAAAATCCTCTGCCCGGGACACGTCGATTAAATGTATAACTGAGGGGTTGGATTTGGGGATGTGGGCAGATTTTTTATGGGGGGTTTGATGGGATTGGGGAATAGGGTTTTGGTTAAGGTTCTTGGAAGGTGACTTATAATTTAATATCGTCTATAAAATCCTCATCAACTTTCAAAGTTTCACTCGCCATCTTTTTCAAATGATGCGAAATAGTTTTATTATTGCCAATCGCAACATAGACGACTTCTTTTTCAAATCTTTCTATGACAGCCTTCACCGCACCAGAAAAATCTCCATCGTTAGAAATGAGGTAGGTTTCATCGTATTCATTTGCTTGTGCATCCAAAACGAGGTCGAGTGCTAGGTTGACGTCGGTTGCTTTTTCGACGAAATAAGTTTCTCCGTCCCGTTTTCTTTTTTCTAATCTTCCAAGAATAATTTTAAATTTATTGATCTTTTTCAATTTTTCAAAAAACTTTTGTTGAGAACTGAACATCTCAGGATTCGTAAACTGTTCAATTGGTGCAATATAATAATTTATTTTTATTAAATCATTTTCACCAATTAATTTTTTACAAAACTTTTCTATGTCAATTTTACAATTAAACTTTCTTTTCACAGAAAAATAAAAATTGCTTCCATCAATATATATTGCAACTCTTTTCATATTAAAAAAAGGTATCGTAGGATTAATTTCTTAATCCTACGGACTTAATTATTATTGATAGTATAAAATAGTTTAAATAGTTTTTGGTTGGGCGTTTGACAAGCGGGGGGAGAAGGAGGTTTTTGATAAACAAACACACGCATTTGTGTGCCATTTGTGTGCCATTTGTGCCAATTATACAATCTCGTAACGAGTACCTCTTCCAGCTCCTGTTTGTTTCAAGAAGCCCTTTTGGACTAATTCTTTAAGGTCTCTTGCAGCAGTACGAGGAGGGTATCTAAATCTTTCACAACACTCATTCCTATTCAGACTCTTAGATTCTCCTTCTTGCAATGAAGCGATTATTTTTTTCTGACGTTCATTAAGTTTGCCAGAATCAAGAACTTTTTTAAAAGGGGACTCTAAGATAGAGAATATATCTTCACCAGGACCATAGAAAATAAGCTTAAACGTATTCTCCGTAGTGTTTATCTCTGGAGCTCTTAATCCATGTTGTTCTGCAAGTCTTTTTATTCTTTTTATCCCATGTCCCTCTTGCTCCATCAATCCCATTTTTTCGAAAAACTCTGCAATTTTAGGATTACGTCTTATCGAAAGTCCGCTAGATTCGATCTCTTTCCAAGAGTGTCCTCCAAAAGGAAATCCTCCAGGATTTGTTATTTCAATACGGTCTTTGAAGATTTTTATAAATACTTCTGTGGTATCAGTAAAATAATCTCTATGAACCAATGCATTTATTATCGCTTCTCTAATTGCTTCTTTGGGGTACTCTGGAACATCCACTCTTTCTAAACCTCTGATGAATGAAAAATTCTTTATTGTTTTCTCTACCTCAATATAAATTTTTCTAAAAAGATCCTCTAAATCACCTTCAAAATCCATTTTTATAAACTCATTGGTTATCTCTATCGAAGGGAATATAGAAAGGCTAACTTTGTTCTGGGGGATAAATTTTGAGGGGTTCTTTCCAAATAACAAGATGGCAGCATTTTTTACATTTCCAGATGCATTATCTATTAGTTCATTATTTAGCAGAAACTGTCTAATGTTAAAATTTTCATTGAAAGACTTACCCCTCTTATCAAGATACTTTTTTATTTTCTCTACATCAATATCTCCTTCAAGTCCTGGACGAATATCGTTTCCTGAAGGCATCTCATCAAAATGAAATTTTTTACTTCTTTTTTGAAGTTCGACCATTTCTTCAGGAGATAGTGGATGATTAATCCCTTCTCTTCTTTCATAAGGAACCTTCTTATATCTATAAACACACCCCGAACCTTTAACAACCTTTATGCAACAAACAACTTTTTCATTATCATGAGGCAATAGATTAATAGAGATTGCTACTGAAGGTTCACAAGACCTTGCAACCTGGGAAATTCTATCCTTCATTTTTGGGGTAAAAATTATTCCTTGAGGGTTCCTTTGATCATCAACACCAAGGAAGATTGTGCCCCCTTTTCTAGTTGAAAACGCGGCCATGGTTCTTCCAAAAACATCTTCTTTAAATCCTTCTTTGCATTCTGCAGTATTCGACTCAAAATTTTTGAGTTCTTCTAACAATTCATAATAATCCATACATATTCCTTTCTTTCAACACTTAAAAAATTATCCCTAAAAAAAGAACAGTATAAGAAATTCACCAACTAAACATTCTCTTAAATAAATTTCTTAACGAACTAAAAAAACTCCTAAATACGTCTTCATCATAATCCTCTTCTATCATCTCTTCTGTATCTTCGATAATGCTTCTTAACTCTTCAAGGTCAGATTTATTTATTCTAATAACTTCTTCTCCATCACTTTCTATTAAGGTATCAACACATTCCCTCTTAAAACAAAAATTACTTTTACATTCAAATGAATTTTCACAAACCGCTCCAGATTCAGATTGATTTACAACACTGAATTTATCGAACTTATATTTTTCTTTATAATCCTTATCAAATCCACAATATTTTTCTTCAACTCGATATCCATAAGGATAACATTCATTTTCGGACCAACATCCTTTTGTTAGTTGGCAGATTTCCTTTTCGGAAAACATCTTCTCACCAGTCCCGCTTTCTTGTGCAACCGAAACGGTTACTGGATTACTTGTGAATGCATCGGGATAACTTTCTCCAGAGATGAAACTAAGGAACATAAACCCTACAAATATAATCCAAAAAATTTTCTTCATAAATAATACAATAAAATCCAATTAATAAGTTTTTCTAAAAAAAATTATATTCATAACAAGAACAGTATAAGAAATTCACGAAGTCTAGATTCAATTCTTTCTCTTTCAAGTTACATCTCGGTTACCCAAGATATAATTCTAAGTGAAGTGTAGATAAATATTTGTGGCTTTTAGTAGACGCGAACTGAACAAATCGCGAAAGCTCAATGCTTACATGCCGTCTCTATCAACGCAGTCTGTTACTGCGGCATATGTTGTTTCGTTTTGCGGTCCGCTTCGTGCTTAGATGCTTTCAGTACTTATCGGATAGAGCGT
>DAOWGX010000022.1 GCA_030641715.1 Nanobdellota archaeon | reverse complement strand
TATACCGAACATTCCTCAACCGAAAATATTCCTTAAATTCTCTCGCAAAAAACTTCAACCTCTCTGTTAATGGTCTAAAAAAAGTTCTATCAAACAGAACTTACCTCGGAGAAATAAAATTCGACGGTCGAATCTACAAAGGCATCCATCAAAATTTAATCTCCCCCGAAATATTCTACGCTGTCCAACGAAAACTAAAGACATATCTGAAACCGAGAAAAAAATAATTACCTAAAACTTGTCTGCCTCATCGCCCTAGCTTTAGAATCCCCTGGCTTGCAAGCTTCTTTTCGTCGAGTATCTGCAATCAACATATTCTTATCATACGCCAAAAATACTGCCTTCAAATTTTCATCACCAGTGAACTTAACGATCGCCTTCGCAATAGCTAATCGACCCGCTTCAACCTGGCAAGCAATCCCCCCACCCCTAACATTCACAGCAACATCAAATTTCAAATCACCTAAAACACCCTTCGCAATAACTAACGGCTCGCTAATTTCCAGTTGTTGCAAATCAGATAAGGAGGTCAAAGATCTCTTATTAAATGTCACAATTCCACCGCCATCCTTAATAGTCGCCTTAGCAACCGCAGTCTTTCGCTTCCCCGAAACTACAAGTTGATTCATCGTAATCTCCTCACAATTTCTTTAATTGTAGAACATCTCATAGGTTTCATATGCTTAAACTCCCTAACATTCTTTAAATCCCCTTCGGTCAAATCCCCATTTCCAACATGGCACCTCAACCTCTTAAACGCTTCCCGACCTTTCGCTCTATCTCTCGGCAACATCCCCCGAATCATTCTTTTAACCAACCTATCCTCGACACGAATATACTTAGGTCCTTTTAACGAAGAGCCTTGACCCATTTTTCTTTTAGCTCGAATTTTTTCAACGAAAAGTTCTTTCTTTCCCGAGATAATAATTTCTTCACAATTAATAATGTCTATAGAATTTCCTTTTAGTAAATCTTTAGTTACTACACTCGCTAATCTACCAAAAACAGCACCTTTTCCATCGTAAATTATTTTTGCCATCATCTCAAAATATCATACCCATTTAATTCAGGATTCTTTTTCATTTCTTCACCAATCGTAATAAACGTCCCCTTCACATTCTTAATCTTCTCTATCGCCTTTCCCGACGCTGACCACGCAACAATTTTCTTAGCCCCATCCAAATCCCCTGCACTCAAAACCTTCCCCGCAATCAAAACATCCCCTTTGATCATATCAATATCCTTCAAATTAACCGCAGGCCATCTCCTTTTCGGTTTAGCCAACTCCTTCGCAACAACAGGATTTGTCTTCTTCAACTTAATTATAGTCTCAACTAAAGAAGCATCCATCTTGTGCTTCATCCGCTTCTCTATTTTTGTTTTGTTTATTTTTACTTCCATTTTCATTTATTCTCTCTATGGGGAAAGGAGGAGGGGTCTGCCCCGCCCAATTTTTACATGAGGTAGGGTATCGAACCCGGTTCGAATTCCTCACTTATGGGGAAAGGAGGATTCGAACCCCCGTAGGCATAAGCCAATACGCCCTTAACGTATCCCGTTTGACCGCTCCGGCATTTCCCCGCATTGGAGCCCTTAACGTATCCCGTTTGACTGAACGATTCGCTCCGAACAAACCATTAATTTGGTTTGTTTGTGAGGTGCAAATCGCGAACAGCGTAGGCATTTCCCCGCATTGGAGCCCTTAACGTGAATTTGGAGAGATTATTTTATTACTTTAGAGACTTCAAAAAGATTTCCTTTCAAAGCCTTGCATGCTTCGGCGAACATATCTTTAGCCTCAATCTGACCCCAAGACTCTATCGTGAAAACAAGATTATCACCAAATCCTATTGTGACGCCAGGATAATCTTCCATATCTTCTTGATCTAAGTCACATGCTGTTGCATTTTTAACTTTTAATTTCTCGCCAAACATCTCAAAAACTTCCGGATAAATTTCCGCTAACTCGCTCTGCTTTTCTCCATCACTAGTAATTTTTATTTTTGCTAAATGTTTATAAAAAATAATTCCTGGAGAGAATTTTGCATGAGTAATTCCCTTACCGACTCTTGCTCTCGCAACAATTTCAATTTCTTGCCCCTCTCCAATTAAGACGATTGGCATTTCAGGATAAATGACCAAATCTCCCAATTCTCCCGAAAGGATTTCCCTAACTTCCCCTTTTCCCTTAACTTTTAATTTCATTTCAATACTTTGATCAGCTTTCATCTTCTGATTCTTCAAAGGAATAAGTCCGAGCCTGTGCGCGAGAATCTCATCATAAAGTACAGAATCATTTTTGTAAATGTCTGCTTCGTCAATTGCTAAAATTGGAACCTCATCGATACTTCGTCTAATTGCATTAGCTAAACTAACATTAATATCGCTAACAAAAGTTACTTTCTCTTGAGTTTTTTCAATCATTTCCATTTTATTTTATCTAATTTTTAGTTTATAAGTTTAGCCATTTTTCGTTTCCTTATACTCGCCGACCCCGTCTGCCACCTTTCTTCTTCGGACCTCCCCGAGGAATACAAGTTATATCAGTCATACTTAAAATTTTAAACCCTTCTTTAGTTAACGTTCGAACAATTACATGTGCCCCCGGTCTAATTCCTACTGATCCTGTCTGCCCTTTCATCCGAACATAAAGCGTATTCATTTTATAATCTCTACATAAATCTTGAATCTTCTTCGCGATAAACATTGCGATTGTAGGGTTTGCCCTCATCCGATCGTGCTTAGTAATCTGCCCTCCAGAAATTCGCCCTATTGTGTTGCCTGCTAGATCTGTCAAAGTTGCAATAGTATTATTAGAACTTGCATAGATATTTAAAATTCCAACATTATCTTCATTCTTTGCCATCTTATTTCTTCTCAACCTCCACAGAATCTTCTTCAACCTTTTCGTTGGTATCTTCAACAGCCTCGCTGGAGTCAACAACATCTTTCTTAGAAACAACTTTTCGTTCTTTCAACGTAATCTTATTCTCTAATTCCCTCGTCACAACAAAGGAAGGAATATTCACGACATTGCCATCAACCAAAACATTTTTATGAACAATCAACTGTCTCGCCTGTTTTACTGTATTCGCCATTCCTTTTTTGAATAAAATAGTTTGCAATCGTCTCTCAAATAAATTCTCTTCAGTTAAAGCTAGAACATCTGAAATGTCCTGGATAATAAATCCCTCTTTACTTAACTTATCAAAAAATCCTTGTTGCTCTTCGATATCTTTTCCAATAAGACCTTTTGCTCTTCGACGAAGTTTTGAAACCGCAGTCTTTGCTTTCCAAATTTCTCTTTTATTCTTTAGACCATATCGCTTAACTAAAACATTCTCTTCATCCATCCTTGCCCTGTCATACAGTTTTTTTGGTCTGCTGAACAGTTTCTGTTTTCTCTTAATATCTCCCATTTGAAATGTTGTTATTTTTTCCTTGCCGCAACAGATGGTTTTCTGTTCTTACGGAAATTTGATTTAGTTCTTTGTCCTCTCACAGGCAATCCTGCTCCGTGCCTAATACCCTTATAAGATTTGATTTTTTTTAGCCTCTTAATATCAAACTCTCTTCTCAACCTTAAATCTACGCTACTCAGATGTTTATCTTCGCCATCCTCAAAATCTTTTTGTCGGTTTTTCAAAAATCCTGGAATTGAAGGATTCTTAACGAACTCTTCAATCTTGATTATTTCTTCATCAGAAAAATCCTGAATTTTTTGATGTTTATTAATCTTCAAAACCTTACAAACTGCATTCGCAAATGTCCAAGAAATTCCCGAAATCCTTGTAAGCTCCGTGAACAACTCCTTGTCTCCCCGGACATCCTTGCCCAAAATTCTAATTAAAATTTTATCCTCATTCTCTTTTGCCGCATATTTTTTCTCGTTTGCCATTATGATATAAATAAATTATGCCTCTCTATTTCAGTCAGTTCTTTCATGATTCTTTTCTCCACGAGATTCTTCGGCGAGGGTAAATTTGGAACCCTTTCCTTAATATCTTCAAAAGTATCAAAAGTTTTCTCTTCTCTAGCTTTGAGAATCGCCAAGGTATGTTTTTTCCCAAGACCTGGAAGCAATTCAAATTGATGTAACCTCGTATTCATAGCTTGTGCTTCATTAAAGAATTTTACAAATTTCTCCTCGTTTTCTCCAACAAATTCCTCGACAAATTCCTCTAATTGAATTTTAGAAGTTTCAGTTAAATTTTCTCTAGGACATCTTCCGAGGATGTATTGTACTTTTTCTCTTTTATCGTCACCAATATAAACAGTTTCACCAATTTCAAATTTTATCCCTCGACGAGGAACTAGTTGTAAAAGTGTGAACCCATTGGTTCCAACAGCCTGTGCCAAAGGCATCATCTTTTTCTCTAAAGGATAACCATAAGGTAAGAAATCTAGTATAATCGCATTTTCTTCTTTAGCCATGATTAATACTTTTTAATAACCTCAAGAATACTAGTTATTTCCCCCTCATCAAGGGAAACATCAACAATGACTTTATTTAATTCAGAAGCATCCATCGGCATGAAATCGATAATCTTCACAATATGCACATTTTTCAACTTAATTAAATTGAGAGTTTCAAGTTCTTTCTTCATTTCCCTTGCTTTTTCAACGGACATCTTATTAAAATTTTTAATAAATTTCTTAATCGCAACACCCTTTTCAGAATCTCCCACTAATGCAACAACCTCCGCCATAGTGATTGGAGTTTCTTCTTTAATTGTCATCTTAATACCCTCAAATGAATTGGATGAATTATAAATGTCTTCATCTTGTTCACTGTTTTAATTTGAACTAATTTAAATCTTCCCCGGCTTCCAATAACTTTCCCATTAAGACCTTTCAGTCGCTTCGGGAACATTGCCCTAACACCTACATCTGTTACAACTGCAACATCCGTACCTTCGCTAATTTCCTTAAAGTATTGACTAAGTCTTAACTTTCCTTTTTCTCTAACTCGTTTTCTTTGATGTACCATAATATAAAGAGACAGAACTATCACGCTGTCGCCAACTCGGACAATTACTATCCTACAATCTCAACAAAAATTCCCTTTATAAAGTTTTCCGCAAAAATTATTTGTAAAATTGGAGGAGTTTGTTCCATAATTCTTTTATTATCTCGTAAAACTTTCCACTTCTCCGAACGGTGGTTGTTCAATCAAACATTCGCTATCCCCAAGTCCGTTGACGTCTTCAATCGGAGGTTCTACAACCAGAATATTAGACCTCTCAATCCCCTCTTGCCTAACCGGTTCAACCACCGGTTCTTCTACATCGACTACGTGTTCCCGTGTTCTAACTTCGTTACCCACCTGTCCTAGTTCCAAATTTCCCTTATCTCTTTCACCCTCCATTCCTGCAACAATTGCCTTCGCCATCTTTTCACCCCAAACCTGATACATACAACGTTGACACATGTCCACGACGGAACTCCCTTCTACAAGTTCAGAACAATAAATACATTTTTTCACCATCTCCCAATTTTCTACCAACTTCTCTTTTTAAATATTTAGGAGATTAATCGCAAGGACTCGGCCATTACACAATCGAAACCTGGCTCCTTTTTATTTATCCTTATTTACAAACTTTTAAAAACATAAGACATTACTAACACTTATGAAAAAAGTCGTGATATTCTTACTACTAGTTTTATCTCTATCGATAACAAGTGCTGATGCGTGCGACTTGAGTATCAGTCTATTAAACCAGGACCCTTATCCTGCAGTCCCGGGGGATTACGTAAAATTAGTATTTCAAATTGAAGGACTCGACAGCCCGGATTGTAGCGACATAACTTTCAATTTGCTTCAAGACTATCCCATAGAACTTGACCCTGGAGAAGACGGCACAAAAAAATTCAGTAAAATAGATTACGTTAAAGACTACGAATCAAATCTCCTAATCCCTTACGAAGTTCGAATTGATGAGAACGCGCTCGATGGAGCAAACCCTATAGAGGTCAACATCCAAAACGAAGGAGACGCACCCTTATCTCAAATATTTAATCTAGAAATCGACGACGTTCGAGCAGATTTCGAAGTTTATGTAAAAAATTACGATTATCAAACACACGAATTAGAATTAGAAATTTTAAACATCGCGAAATCCGACGTCGAAGCACTAGCAGTTGAAATTCCAAAACAGAATAGGATAAACGTAAAAGGTCCAAATAGGATCGTTGTTGGTGATCTCGATTCAAACGAGTACACCTCGGCAGATTTTGAGGCAACACCATCTAACGGCGCAATTACCATAAACCTAATCTATTCAGATACAATTAACGTTAGAAGAACGATAACCAAGACAATAGTTTTTGACTCTTCATATTTTACTGAGAGAATAACTGACGAAAAACCTACTTCAATCTGGACGTATTTATTCTGGGGAGCAGCAATAATCTTCGCGATAATCTTCTTCCACAAACGAAAATATAAGAAGCAAAAATAATTTTAATCTTCCGGATTTACTCTCGCTAATTACTATCCCTTATCTTCCCCTAAACATAGCCCAAGTTGCCCAGGCCCGCGAATAAATTTTTTAGGTTAGGGTGCCCTTTGGGAGGAACCGTTAAAAAAAATTTATTCGCTCCAAATACGATAACTAAAATTGATTTTTCACGCAAAGTTTTTGTGCAGCAAAAACCAAATGAAAAATAAATTTTGTTTGTCGCTAACTAAGAGGGTACACAGCTGAGGGAGATATCTCCCTGAGCTACTGCGGGACCATACAAACCAAAACTTTAAAAAGGAAATTTCAAAACTATTATTATGAAAATTCCAAAAAAAATCCAAAGGTACTGCCCTTTTTGTAAAAAGAAAACAGAGCAGAAAGTTAAGCAACAGAGTACTGGTAAAGCTAGCACACTAAAAAGAGGTTCAAAACAAAGAGCAAAGCTTA
>DAOWGX010000017.1 GCA_030641715.1 Nanobdellota archaeon | reverse complement strand
TTATAATCATTTTAGACCGCATATGAGTTTGGGGAATAAGACGCCTGATGAAGTTTATAATGATTTTAGATTGCTATTTTAGGGGGTGACATATGTCACCTGCTTCTACATTAATTTGTTCTATAGTAATCTTTATAAAGTGATTTTTTGAGTAATTATTAGGTTAATGAGCTTCGGCTTATCTATCTCTGCAAAGAGAGCCCGAATAATATGGCAAAGACAATTTATGCAAAAGACCCTGTAAAGTTTATCCCAGCTTTAGCCGAGGCGTTAAAAGGTTTGGAAGAATTCGAGGTTCCTGAATGGGCTGCTTTTGTTAAGTCTGGGGTTTCGCGTGAAAGACCTCCGGTTAATGACGATTTCTGGTATACTCGAGCGGCTTCGATTTTAAGACAGTTGTACATTAAAGGTATCGTCGGTGTCGGTAAATTGAGAACTCGTTATGGTTCGAGAAAGGACAGGGGTGGGAAGAAAAGTAAGTTTAAGAAATCTGGTGGGAAGATTATTCGTGTGATTTTACAGCAAGCGGAAGAGGCAGGCTTGGTTGAAAAGGTTTTGAGGATGCAACATGGTCGAAGATTGACTGCAACAGGTAGAAAGTTATTGGATTCGATTGAAGTTGAAGCGAAGGAAGGGTTGAACTTTGAAACTATTAACATTAGGCCTGTTGAAATTATTCAGGAAGATACATCTGGACCTGTTAATGGAATTGAAGATAAGGGGGAGAGTATAAACGATGGTAAGTAGAAAAGCGAAGGCACAGAGTAGTAAGAAAAGACACCTTGATAGGGCGAAGAGACAGACCAAGTGGGCTCCGTTTTGGACAGTTTTAAAAAAGTTTGGAAAGGGCAAGAAGATTCATCCTTCGAGTATTACACATGTTAAGCGAAGCTGGTATAGAAGCAAGTTAAAAATTAAACCAAGGACTACGAAGAAAAAACATTTAGGATAATGGCTGAAGAAAAAAAGACTAATGTGGAAAAGAAAGTTGAAGAGCCTAAAAAGCTCGAAGAGTTCAAAAACAGCGAGGAGAATAAGAAGATTATTGCTGGAGATGATGAAAAATCTAAACCTGCTGTTGAAAAAAGTAAGCTTAAGGTTGAGAAAAAGAATGTTGCTCCTAAGGTTGAACTTGAAAGAGAATATGTTGTTCCGTTAAAAAAGGGTTCGTTGAATGTTCCTCGGTATCGACGAGCGAAGAAGGCTGTTAAGACTTTGAAGGAATTTTTGGCTCGACATATGAGGGTTGAAAATAGAGACTTGAAAAAAGTTAAAATTGATACTTATTTGAATAACGAATTGTGGTTTAGAGGAATTAAGAAACCTGTGAGTAAAATAAAAGTTAAAGCTGTTAAAAAGGAAGGTATTGTTTATGTCGAATTGGCTGATGTTCCCGAGGCTGTTAGGTTTGCTAAGGCGTGGGACGAGAAGAAAAATGCTGTAGTTGGGGATAAGAAAGTTAAGGTTTCGAAAGACGTTCCTGAAGCGAAGAAAACTGAAGAGGAAAAAGTTGAGGAGAAGGAAGATGTTAAGGCTGGTGCGGAGTTGGATGAGAAGGTCGAGAAGGCGATGGTTAAGACTCAGAAGCATACAGCGAAGGGTGCTCATTTGAAGAAGTCGATGCCGGTTCGGAAGGCTTTGAAAAAGTAAATCTTTTAGGAAATTAGGGTTTAATCGTTAGAGTAATAATTGCAAGGCAATTAAAAATTTAAAAAGTCCTATTGATGATTTTAATTATGGAAGATATAACAACCTTACTGAATTTCGGTTTGATAAATATTGACAAGCCTGCCGGACCAACATCGTATTCAGTTTCAGAATTCGTCCGACGAGAATTAGGATTGAAAAAGACTTCGCACATGGGGACGCTTGACCCGAAGGTGACAGGAGTTTTACCGATTACTCTTGGGCGGGCTTGTAAGTTGGCAGGGTATTTTATCAAGCATGATAAGAGTTATGTCGGGATTTTGCACACCCATAAGGAACAGAATATTATAGAGTTGCAGAAGTTGATTGATGCGAATTTTGTTGGGAAGATTTTGCAGACTCCTCCGCATCGGTCGGCTGTTAAAAGAGCGGAACGGGAGAGGGAAGTTTACAATTGGAATTTGTTGGAAGCGTCTGAGAACGGCAGGGATTTTTTGTTTGAATGTAAAGTTGAAGGCGGAACTTATATTCGGAAGTTGTGTTCGGATTTGGGTGAGATGGTTGGTGGTGCGCATATGGGTGAATTGCGTCGGACTGCAGCGGGAATTTTTAGCGAAGATAAGATTTATGATTTGAATAAGTTTGAGGACGCTGTTGATGAGTGGAAAAATGGCGACGAGAAGAAACTGCGGAGGATGCTTATACCTGCAGAGGATGCGATTAAGAAAGTTTTACCTATTATTCAAGTTGAGAAGCGAGTGGTTAAATCGTTGTGGACTGGGAAGCCGTTGTTTTTGGGCGATGTTGTCGATGCTCCTAATTTTAAGAAAGGGGATGTTTTCGCAGTTTTTTGTGTGGGGCGATTTATTGGTGTTTATGGGAGAAGTGATAAATCTCCCAGGAGTATTCGGACAACGAAGGAGATTTTCGGGAGAAGTGAGTTTGTTTATAACTGATATATGCTTTGAAGCATAGATTTATTTTTAAGGGGCGTTTTCTTGTTTCTAATATGGATAAAGATAAAGAGGAGCAAAAAGGGGGAGCGATTAATCAGGATGAATTCTTACTAGATGCAAAAGAATTTTTTGAGATGAACCGGAAGGTGATTGGCAAGGTTGCCAAGGCTGGGAAGAAAATTGTCCATATTGATTTTGACGATTTTTCGGCTCATTCCCCGATGTTAGCAGAACAATTAATCGATAGGCCCGAGGAGACGATTCAGTTATTGGAGATTGCGTTGGAGGAACTTCCGTGGGCACCGAATGATGCAAGGGCGAGATTTATGAGTATTTCTCCGACGCAGGAGATTTTTATTAGAAATATTCGGGCGAAGCATTTGGGAAAAATGATTAGTATTGATGGTATTGTTCGGCAGGCGTCGGAGGTTCGGCCACAGGTTACGAACGCGAAGTTTGAGTGTCCGAGTTGTGGGACGATTATTTCTGTCTTGCAGATTGATAAGAAATTTAAGGAGCCGAGTCGGTGTTCGTGTGGTCGTCGAGGAGGGTTTAAAGAAATTAATAAGGATATGGTTGATGCACAGGTTTTGACTATCGAGGAGGCGTCGGATAATTTGAGTGGCGGTGAACAGCCTAAGAGGATGGTGATTTTTTTGAAGGAGGATTTGGTCGATCCGAAAATGGAGACTAGGACTACGCCAGGGAGTCGTATTAGGATTATCGGTGTTTTGAAAGAGATTGCGATCTCGTCTTCATCGGGGGCGATGCTTACCCGATTTGATCTAGCAATTGAAGCGAATAGTATTATTCCTTTGGAGGAGAGTTTCGAGGATATTGATATTAGCGACGAGGACGAGCAGGCGATTAGGGAGATATCGATGGATCCTGATTTGATGAATAAGATGGCGGAGAGTATTGCTCCTTCGATTTGGGGACACAGCGAGGTTAAGAAAGCACTTGCGTTGCAGTTGTTCGGGGGAGTGAAGAAACAGAGGAGCGACGGAACGCCCATGAGGGGAGATGTTCATGTTTTGTTAGTTGGTGATCCTGGTGTTGCGAAATCGGTTATGCTGAGTTTTATTTCGAGCGTTGCTCCGAAGGCAAGGTACGTTTCTGGGAAATCCGCGACGGGTGTTGGGCTTACGGCGGCTGTTGTTAAGGATGAGTTTTTGAAGGGTTGGAGTTTAGAGGCCGGGGCGATGGTTCTTGCTAACAAAGGTTTAGTTTGTATCGATGAGTTTGATAAGATGAATGAGGAGGATAGATCGACGATGCACGAGGCGATGGAGCAACAAACCGTAACAATTTCGAAGGCTGCGGTTCAGGCAACGCTTAGGGCTCAGACTTCGGTTCTTGCCGCAGCCAACCCAAAATTCGGAAGGTTTGACCCCACACAATCGATTCCTAAACAAGTAAATTTACCACCAAGCCTTCTCTCGCGTTTTGATGCGATTTTTATTATGAGAGATATCCCTAGCAAAGACAGGGACGAAGCGATTGCGACACACGTTTTGCAAGAGCACAAGCAAGAGGCTAAGCACGGTGTAATTGACAAGGCCCTTCTTAAGAAGTATATCTCTTACACAAAACAAAAATATAATCCTGTTTTGACCGACGAGGCGATTAAGGAAATGAAGAAGTTTTATGTGGGGTTGCGTAATCAACCACAGATTGGGGATTCTCCGAATAAACCGATTCCAATCGGTGCGAGGCAGTTGGAAGCCTTGGTTCGTTTGGCGGAGGCGCACGCTCGGATGAGATTGAAGAAGAAAGTTAGCGTCGAGGATGCACAGGTTGCGATTGCTTTGGTTAAGGGTTATCTTATGCAGGTCGGTTATGATGAGGAAACGAAGACGATTGATATTGATAGGATTAGTGGGAATCCAGCGTCGGCGAGGAATAAGATTTCGGTTGTTCGCGGAGCGATTGAGGATTTAGAAAATCGGTTGGGGAAGTTGATTCCGTTGGAGGAGGTTGAGAAAGCGTTGAAGGGGAAGGTTGAAGCTGCTGATGTCGACGAGGCGATTGGGAAGTTGTTGAGGTCAGGGGATTTGTTTCGGCCTAAGCGAGGTTACATCCAAAGAATGTAACTCTACCCCAATAATCCTTAAAAACTAATGCTACTTTTCTAAAACATGGAACCAAACACGCCGGTCGGGCAAGAGATTCGGAAGAGAAACATCGCGTATAAAATGCGAATTGGCGACGTCCTCAAAGGAAAGCCGATGATGGACGAGGGGAAGTTCCTATTCTTAGAATTAGGGGATAAGAAAGTTGTGCGGATTAATGTTCTTGCGAATTGTGTTGATAAGTATGTTCAGGAAGGGGAGAAGCAGTTTGCGTCGTTGACGGTTGATGATGCGTCGGGGCAGATAAAGTTGAAGGCGTTTGGCGAGGATATTGGGGCGTTGAAGGATGTTTTGCAGGGGGATACGTTGCAGGTTATTGGGAATGTTCGGGAGTGGAATGGTGAGTTGTATATGATTCCTGAGGTGATTAAGAAGGTTGACCCTCGGTGGTTGCTTGTTCGGAAGTTGGAGATTCAGAATGCCCGGAAGGATATGCCGGTTGAGGAGAAGGGGGATTCGGGTTTGAAGAATTCGATTATGGAGAAGATTAAGGGTGCGGAGGCTGACGGAGGGATTGATGTTGATACGATTATTATGGATGTCGAGGCGAGTCCGGATTCGATTAATGTCGAGATTAAGAAGTTGCTGGAAGAGGGGCTGATTTATGAGCCACGGCCGGGGAGATTGCGGTATCTTGGATAATGGCAAAACTTTATGATAAGAATTTTAAGAAGGAAGATATTATGAGTGTTGAACCAGGAGATGTAATTGTTTATGAATCTAGTAATTTCTTAGATAATTATTTAGTTGTTAGTGCGGTCGATATTGCTGGGAGAGAGATTTCCGGGCAGCTTGCAAGCCGTGTTGGTGTTAATACGATATCCATAGATAATATTATTGAAGCCCAAGATTTTTAGCGATTGATAATTTCTTTATAATTCATCAATATCCAAATCAATATCATCCCCTAACATCGCATCAGTCTGAATCTGAATCTTTCTTTTCACCTTCTTTTTCTCTCGGGCTTTTTTCATCTCTACTAAATCATTGAGATTTACGTCTTGGAGAGATTCTCTTTTCGAAAAATCAATCTCCCCCCTCGCAATCCTCTCAATAACTTCTCGTTTTTCTTCGGAGGGGATTTTATCTGATTCTCCTTGTCCCATTTTTTCTCTAACTGATTTAAAAATTTCTTGCTCTTCGTCTTTTGTCCTTATGAAATTGATTTTTGTTTTGTGATTTTTCAGAAGTTTGATGCCTAGGAATGATTCGAGTTTTAGGAAGAGTTCTTTAAAGTTCTCGGGGATTTTTCCTTTTTCGATTGATTGTATGATATTAGCTTCGATTTTTATTAATCCTGCAAGTTGACTTACACTGAGTTTTTTTCTTCGTCGCGCGATGTTTAGGGTCCAGTAATAATTATCGAGAACTTCATCATTGTATTGTTTCTTCGGAGGGGCCCGGAGTTTTGCGAGATTTCCTTGAGTGATTATTTGGTCGTCGCTTATTTCGGTTGTGTCTCTCATTCCGGAGAGGCGTTCCATTCGTTCTCGGACGGAGTATCGCTCTTCAGCCTTCTGCAGTTGTTCTTCAGAAGGTTTGTGGATTAAAGGGATTCCTTCTTTTTCGGCGCACTCTGTGCAAACCTGAACCATCTCCGCCTTCAAAATTCCTTCGAATAGTTTGACTTCATCGCTTTCTCTTTTACATACCGCACATCTCATAAAATTAGGAGCAAGAGGTTATTTTTAAAGAATGTTGTGTTGGGAAGTATATGTTAGTTAAGAAACTGTTCAATGGATGCGGTGTTTTCGAGAGTGTATAAAACTTGGTTGTTGTTAATTACTAATGATGGGAATTGTGTTATGCCGTGTTCGTTAATCAATAAGTCTAATGATGTTAGGTTCTGGTCTGCTGCGATTGGCAAAAGTAAAATATCATCATTCTGATTTTTCACATCGAGTATAATTTTCGACCAAACATTTTGAGTTGCCTTTTTCGTTACATCTTCGGATTCATATTCGTAAAGATAAACTACGAGATTATAGTTGTTGCATCTCTCTAAAGAATTTTGGTTGCTCGTCCACAGGATTGTTCTTAGGAGGTCGTATTTTTTATGGAGGAGAATCAGGTTGTCCGTTAGTCTTCCAGATTCTTCGTATTTTTCGAGAAGTCTTGCTTCTTGATAAATTCTGTCTGCGAAATTTATATTGCTTTGCTTTATCGCATCGCAATCAAATTCGAATTCTTCTGTTAGTCTTGAAGTTGCCATCGCATCTGTGAGACTTATTTCGGATTGTAAATATAGGTTGCTGATTTTACTTGAGTTACTCGTTTCGATTAACATTCCGAGAAATAACCCGATTAAGAAGATTGCTACCGTGATGGTGAGAGCTTCCCAAAAGACATGTTTTTTACTTTTTAGCATTTTACCATGTGTTGTAGCCCCTGAAGTATTTGTAAAAGGAGACAATTAGCAACGGAGGATACATAAGCAAATAGAAAAAAGAGTATATAAAGATGTCGCGAAAAGGATGACCTGTGATTCGTCCTTTTTCTTTCGAGTAAAATAATGCGGTTATTGTATAGATTAACCCTAGAGTGAATAGAACCATTCCGAAGATAAATAATATGCTTGGATTAAGATTAAAATCGTTCATTGGTACCAGCGCAACTTGGGCGGCTACAGAATATTTAGCTACGAGAAATTTCATCATGATGTATTTTGTGAGACGATAGCCTAGGAAGAAGAGGCCGGTGATTCCAATGAACCAGGAGAATATAAAAAAGGGCATTATAAATAGCCCGAGCATTCCGCATTGGAAGAATTTTTTTCGGTATTTTGCAACCGTCTGGATTCCGCCGACATTCCATCTTATCCTTTGATGAAACCAGGTTTTAACCGTCGTCGGAACATAAGAGCGAACAATCGCTGGAATCGACATGTGGATTTTCCAGCCCTTTGATACCAGGTGCCACGTCAATTCAATATCCTCGGTTAAATTACCCTTGTCAAAACCTCTAGTTTGATCGAAAGCATTTTTCCTATAGATGCTCAGAGGCCCATTAGTTACATAGATTGATTCTAAAAATCCCAGCAGTTTTCTAGTGAATGCAATTATTTTATATTCTATTGCCTGGGCTCTTGTTAAATAATTTTTTGGACTATTTACAAAGACTCTCGATGTAACCCCTCCCACTTTTGAGTCATTGAAGAAACCGACCATCTTTGAGATAGCATTTTTGTTCGGTAACGAATCCGCGTCGCTGAATCCGATTAGTTCTGTTTTTACGTATTTAATTCCGAAATTTTTCGCACCGGCCGCCCGTCCCGTATTTTCTGGTGTTTGCAGTGCCATGACTCTCGGATATTTTTTCGCGTATTGTTTTATTATATCATAAGAATTATCTGTGCTACAATCATCGACGATGATTAATTTTTTTAATCCTTTGTAATCTGATGCTAAGAATGCTTCAATGTTTTTACCGATACTCTTCTCTTCATTGAAACACGGGATAACGATAGATAATGAACGGATTCTGTCTGGCTTAACGGTTTCATAAATCTGTTTTCGGTTCTGCATATAGGTTAAGATATATAAGAATAAAAAATAAAAGGCTATAAATGTGTAGACCAGATAAAGAACAGTTAGCCATTCCATTACTCTAATTTCTCTTTTTTATTTTCTTCATATTGAGGGGGCTCTTTTTTATGTACATTAAAATACTCGTAAAATTCTTCGGAGAGCGAAAGGTTTAGGGTATGACCAGTTTGTTTTGCGATGACCAGTCCAAGTTCTCGAAATTTTTTAATGTGGTCGTAGGATTTGTTGCCTCGAATTTTTATTATTACTGATTGTTTTATTGGTTGCTTGTAGGCGATGATGGCGAGGGTTTCTTGTTCAGCCTTAGTAAATTCTGCACTTCCCGTCGCCAATTTGTTTATTAAGTAATGATATTTTTCTGCAACATCCATTTTCCACGAATTACTCCTATTGATTAAACGGAGAACGCCGTCGGAATATTTTTTTTCGAGGCGGTGTAAAATTTCCTTGAGCATTATAGGATTTATGTCGGTTAGCATAATCAATTCTTGTAAGTTCAGAAATCGCCCCGCAATAAAAAGTGCGGCTTCTACTTTTTCAGTTGAGTTTCGTTCGTTGTCTTCGAAGACATTATCAAGTTCTTCTGCTGTGGACTCGGTTATGACTGGGACAGAACTTACTTCTTTTGTTTCAGGTTCTTCCATACAGATTATTAGTAAGAGAGTTTTAAAAGATTACCGACATAAATTTACATGGGGATTTTGAAGAATATTGCAATAGTATCTACAGGACTTATAATTTGTTTATTTTTTGTACGATTAATTTTACCAACCCAGATTGATGATGTTTCTCCCTCGATTTTTTGCGAGGAGGAGTTGTTGGATTTAGCTGATGTTTATTATGTGATTCCAAAGTTTGAGAATGTGTCGACAGATAAGGATTGGTGCGATGATATTTTGGGGAGAAATAAGGAGTTAAGGATGCATGGAGTTTACCATTCGTTCGAGGAGTTTGCGGAAGTCCGTGATAAGGAATATTTGGGTGAAGGAATTAAGATTTTCGAAGCGTGTTTCGGATTTAAGCCGGGGAGGTTTAAGCCACCGCAGATTGCGTGGATAGGGGAGAACGATTGGATGAAGGACGAGATAAAGGTTGATTTAACCTGGAACGAAATTTTTCATAAGGTTTATCATTGTGGGGATACAGGGGTTATTCCAAATTGGGTGGTTCGGGTGTTTTAATTTTATTACTTGGTTTAGATGAATTTTATTGGAGTTAATTTATAAAGTTATTTTTGATTATCCTAAAATGAAATTAACACGAAAAGAACAACGAGCAAGAAAGAGGACGTGTTTGCCGTTAGATGGAATTTATTATTTAAAAGCGAGAGATGCTCCTTCGAGGGAAGTAAGTGTTGAGTCGAGAGTGAAGGAATTAAGTCCTGTTGTCGGGCTGTTTAAGATTGGTAAGGAAACATATACAAGGTTTGGACCTGAAGTAGTGAGGACGGTTCAAGATTATGGGGCTGAGGTATTTCTTGATTTAAAATATCATGATATTCCAGCTACGGTTAAAGGGGCGGCTGATGCTGCAAGTCAATTAGGGGTTTATATGTTTAATGTTCATGCCTCTGGAGGATTGGAGATGATGAGGGCTGCGGTTGAGGGAGCAAGAGATGGAGCTAAGAAATACGGGACAAGGCTTCCAAAAATAGTTGGCGTTACGGTTTTGACAAGTATTGATGACAAGATTCTTAATCAGGAATTGAGAATCCCTGGAAGAGTTGAAGACCATGTTCAATACCTTGCACGTTTGACGAATAAAGCCGGGCTTGATGGAATTGTTTGTTCGGCGACAGATTTGCCTATGATTAAAAATATGCTTCCAAGGGGTTTTATATACGTTACTCCGGGGATAAAGGGTCCGAGGACTTCTGCTGGGACAGACCAAAAGAGAGTTGCTACTCCAGGAAATGCTGTCGAGTATGGTTCTGATATTGTAGTTGTTGGAAGGGCGATAATAGGACACAAAACTTCTGAAGAAAGAATTCAAGCAGGATATGAAGTTTTAGAAGACATAGCTAAACATTTTTGATTTTAATCATGTATTTCGAATCTTAGCAAACCGCCAACACCACCAAGATTATCAAATTGAACTCCTTGTGCGGTTTCTTTCGTGACGAAATGTATTTCTGTCGAGGATGCTTTTGCTAAAGTTTCTAAGAGTTTTATTTTATCTTTAGACAGAGACTTAGAGAGGATCAACTTGTCCACCGCCCCCCTGTTCAGCCTATCTTCGACTTCCGCTTCACCGTAAGCAATTTTGTTAGGCTCTTTTGCAAGTCTTTCAAAAAAGTTATCGAGGATTTTCTTCTGTTTCGTAATTTCTTGTTCTGCCAAAACATCTCCACATAATTGAACAAGTTCTTGCAACCCGTGCATCTCGGTTCCACCCAAATCTTTCACCGCAATTACTTTTTCTTTTAGTGCGGTTACCAATTGCCCTTGTTCGAGAAACTCATCTTTTGTTGGAATTGGTCCTCCGACGAGAATTCCTTTTAATTTTTTATTATCCCAAAAATGTTTTTTCATTGCCTCTGCAACTCGCTTGAAAAATTCTTTCGCTGCAGACTCCCTTATTCTGGCGAATCTTTGAGCGCTTTGGCCGCCCGCCCGTGTCTTTCCAGGTATCCCCGAAGTCATACGCTGTAAAACTTTTATGTGTTTGCCGTCGAGAAGTCCGATTGACGCTTCGTTTCGTTCAATAATTAAGAGACCATAGACTTCGTCGGTTTCTAACATTTCTTTCAAAGGTTCTAAAACGAACGTCTGGTCGCAACGATAAATCTTGACTTTCAATTTTTTAGGCGGTTCGATTGCCCAGACTTCGAGGTCTTCTTTTCCTGCTACGTCCGATACGTTTCCTGAAAAAACCGCTAATCCATTAGGAGGAGTTCTTTCGATTTCCTTCAATTTTCGTATTGCTCTCTCAAGGGCATTAATAACATTTTTTCTCGCACCTGTTGATTTTATGTTCGTCGCCGTCCCTTTTTCGTTCTCAAGTTGTTTCGTTGTCTGCGTCAGCGTTGCTCCCGCGGGAATCATAACAGTGATTAGCTCTGTGTGTCGTCCTCTGTAGCCTTCAAGTTCTTCTACTAGGTTTTCCAGTTCAAATTTTTGTGCTTCGTCCATGGTTAGATATGAGAGATTTTATTTATAGAGTTTTGTGTCATATTTTATGACACGCTTTCAAGTCTTTCTTGAATGATTGCAATTCTTTTGGAATCTCGATATCTTTTAGGGGTTCTCTTAGTGAGATTCCCAATTCTTTTTTTGCTTTCCAAACCATGCTATTGAAATCAGTTAATCTTTTAATAAGTCCCTCATCTTCCTTAAATTTCGTTTTTTTTGCCTTAGGCCATCCCATCGTTAACAAATCTGTTCCCTTTTCACATGCAATAGTGGTAGTTATCTGGGGGATGACGGGATATAGTAAAATTAGCAATCTCTCGAGGAGAAAATGAAGTGTGTACCTCGCTGAAGCTGATTCTTCTTCCGTAAATTTCTCTTCTTCATTGTAGGTTCGATTTTTCACAAGTTCAATATAATTTGAAGCAAAAATTTCCCAGAGAAAGTTTCTTAATTCTTGTGCGGGGTGATTGAAATCGTAGACTTCGTAAGACTTGTCACATAAAGCAGTTAGTCCTTCGATATAATTTATCATCAAAGTATCTAGCGAGGTCAGTTTTGGCTTTGTCTTTGGCTTTTCAAACATCATTACAAAACGTGAAATGTTTAATAATTTATTTAAAGATTTTCTTTCTGCCCGTATTTTTTCTCGTGAGCAAACAAAATCTCCCTTAGATAAATCACCTTCCGTCGCTGCCCAGAATCTTAATGCTTCGGCTCCGTCTTCATTTAAGATTAATTGCGGGTCTATTACATTTCCTGAGGACTTTGACATTTTTCGTCCGTTGCCGTCGAGGATATGTTGATGAATCCAAGTATCTTTAAAACAAGGTTTTCCGGTTTCTAAAAATCCTCTTAGAATTGTGTAGTATAACCAAGTTCGGACGATTTCTTTTCCTTGAGGTCTAAGTGTTGCAGGATACGATTTTTTAAAAAACTCGTCGTCAGATTTGTATTTTAACATATTCAATTCGGAGATTGAAGAATCAAACCAAGTATCTAGAACTCTCTCTTCACCGATCCATTTATTTTTCGGATAATCTGCGACAGTTCCTAAAACTTTTTTTGTTTTTACATCGAGAACTTCGGATTCTTTTGGAGGGTTTTGTTTCCAAGGTTCTGTATAAGTTCCTTGCGGAGCTAAAGCAATCAGATTTTCGGAATACCATAAAGGAATCGGAGTTGCATAGTATCGTCGTCGTGAAATTGGCCAATCGATTGAAACGGAATCAATCCAACTATCTAAGATTTTCTTTGAACTTCTAGGATAAAAATTTACATCTTTGATTATTTTTTTTATATCTCTTTTGAAATCCCTTTGTTTTAAATAAAACTCAGGCATTTCAATAAATTCTATTTCGGCTTTTGATCTTTCAGAGATTGGAGTTCTATGTATAATTTGTTCCTGTTTAATGAGTAAGCCTTTTTCTTTAATGAGTTCGATAATTTTCCCCCTTGCTTCTTTAACTTTCAAACCCTCGAGAACTCCGGCTTTCTCGTTCATCCTCCCATCTTGCCCAATTGCGATTCTGGGGGTTAGTTTCATTTCTCTGAAAAACTGGATGTCTGACAAATCTCCTGCAGAACACATCATAGCCAATCCAGTTCCTTTGTCAATCTGTGCAAGGGGGTGTGCCTTGATTAGAATTTCTTCGTTGAAGATTGGAGAAATCGCAGTTTTACCTTCGAGATGCTTGTATCTTTCGTCTTCAGGATTGTAGATAACCATTCCACAGGTTGCGATTAATTCTGGTCGCGTTGTCCCGATTACGATTTCCTCGTCGGTTTCCTTGACAGCCCATTTAATATCATTGAACGTAGATTGGATTTCTTCGTAATTAATTTCGGAGTCAGCGAGGGTGGTTCTGAGTTTTGGGTCCCAATTGTTGATTCGTGATGCTTCGTAAATTAGTCCTTTTTTGTAAAGTTCGATGAAAGTTGATTGGGTCAGGGTTCGGTATTCCGGAGAGTCGGTGTTGTAGACAGAGCCTATTGTATCGTCTTCTTTATAGGATGAAAATGAGATTCCTAATCTTGCAAATGAATCGATTGATTCTGTTGATGCTTCATTTAAGAGTTTTTTACAGTATTCTGTGAATTTTTCTCTACCTGCTTTAAATGGCGAGATTTTAAATTTTTTCTCGGTCGCCATCTCAATTGGAAGTCCATTTCGATCTAAGCCTAATGGAAACAAAACTTCTTCTCCTTTCATTCGCCGGTATCGCGCGAAAAAATCCATAAAGCAGTAAGTTACAGCGTGTCCCATATGAATTGGAGAGTTAATGTAAGGGGGGGGTGTATCGATGGAGTAGATTTTCTTTTTCGTTTTTGGATTGAAAGCGAAAAGCTCTGACTCTTTCCAGTTTCGTGTTATTTCTTTTTCTATTTCAACATTCCAATTTTTTATTTCGGATAATTTTAGCATAATAATTGAAACGGGAAGTTATTTAAAAAAGTGTTGATTGAATACTCTATGGCGAAGTTAAAGATTTTGGCAGCGGCGGATTTGCATGGGGATGTGAATATAGCGAAAAAATTGTCGAAGAAAGCGAAAAAAGGAAAGGTAGATTTAGTTGTTCTTGCAGGAGATGTTTATGGATACAGCGAGGGTGAGCCAGGGATTTTGGAACCGTTTAGAAAAGAGGGACAGAAGATTGTTTTTGTTCCGGGAAATTGTGATTTTAACGAGGAGTGTGCGATGTTGGCACGAGAAGGGAAAAGTATTCATAATTATTATGTGACTTACAAGGGTATTGGGATTACTGGAATTGGAAGTCCGAATTGGAAATTAAGTTTAGATGAGGGAGACCTAGAGAACATAAAAATGAATTTTGGGCGTATGAAAACAAAGAAGAAAGTTTTGGTTTCGCATCTGCATGCGAAGGGAACTAAGGCGGAATTTTCCGGAATTTCTGGCGATGAAATTTTGAGAAAAGCGGTGAAAGATTTTAAACCTGATTTGTTAATTGCCGCACATATTCATGAAGGCGAAGGGATTGAGGATAAGATCGGGAAGACGAAAGTTATGCAGGTCGGCCGACGTGGGAAGATTTTGGAGATTTAATTGTTAGGAAGAGGATTTAGTAAGTTTATTAAATATAATCATTTTATGAGAATCTATGAAAATAGCGATTTCGATAACGGGAGAATCAGATGCCGATTGTCAAGACTAAACCTCGAGCAACACTTGTTGAGAAGATGTTAATTAATTGGGCTACTATTCCAGATGCATGTTTGTATACTTTGAGGTCCAGACTAGTGCCTGATAGATATGAGCGACTCTCTTTCAAGAGGTATTTCACGGAAACTTGGAAAAGAAGGACAAGAAAATATGAGACATTAATTAAAATTAAAAATTCTCGAGGATATATTCCCAGAGATATTCGAAAAAACCATTTGAGAACTCCGTGCGAATGTACTCGTTTACTGTCGGTATATCTTTTTAGATAGGATCTCGCAATCAATTACGTTTAACATTCTGAAAGTCTAATTTCTTGAAAAGAAAATACCAGAAATTAAACCACTACCCTTCTTTTAGTACTATAGTATCTTGGCTTCCCGATAGCATCTAAAACTCTTTCGTAGGGTTCTATCGAAACTATATTCTCCCCAAAATTAAGATTGTTTAAGTCTCTTAAAACCATAAATAGGAGGAGGATTGCGGAGGTAATTGCCCCTGTAAACAATATAGATACTAACGAAGTGTTTTTAACATAGAATAACGAAGCCAACAATAGACCTCCTAAAAAGAAAGTAATCAGCCATTCTCCCCAGGAAAGTTTGTCTTTCCCGAACATAACTAATTTTTCTCTCGCTTCGGAATGTTGATTATACACATTTAAAATATTCGAATAAGTTTCGTTCGCTTTTTCTCCAGAATATTTTAATTCTTTAAGAGACTTTCCTAAATCGGCAAATTCTTTTTCCGTTTCAGAATATCTTTCCCAAGGAAGTGGCATAAATTTGTTAACGTAATTGTGAACTCTTTTTTCTACGTCACCTAACCATTTTTTATTTTTGGTTTCACTTGCTAAAATTGTCGCAAAGAAGTAGAAAGTAGACAAACAACTGGAATCCGTTCCGGCATTACTCCTTATCCCTTGATATCTTGAATATAAATCTGCGATGAAAAATCCGACGATTATACCGAAAAGAATTCCGATGAATGTTATCGAGTTTTGAACCATAACATCGTCCCCAACTCCGGGGAAAAAGTAAGATGATAAAAAAGATACTAGGATTGCTAAAAACAAAAGATGTTTAATTTTAATTTTCATAGTTTAATCTCTCTAGTGGTTAGAATGTTTATTGATTTAAATAAGTTTGTTTTTTGTGTTTCACTAATATCTAAATTAGAAAATATTAAAAGCCTTCCGGACAGTACCTAGTTATGGCAAAAGAAAAAGCAACACTAATTATCACAGAGAAACCAGCTGCAGCTGCCAAAATTGCAGCAGCTTTGAGTGATGCAACCGACGAGAAAATTACAACAAAAGACAATGTCGCTTATTATGAATTTTATGAAGGTCCTCGAAAATATATCGTTGGATGTGCAGTAGGTCATTTGTTTGGGATTCAACAGATTGCTAAAAGGGGACCGTTTCCGAATTTTGAGGTCGACTGGCAACCAGCACATCAGAAGGGGCGAGGTGCTTTTACAAAGAAGTATTTGACGACGCTGAAGAAGTTGGCGAAGGGGGCGGACGAGTTCATTGTAGCGACGGACTTTGATGTCGAGGGAGAAGTTATTGGTTGGAACGTTGTGAGATTTATCTGTAAGAAAAAGGATGCGAAAAGAATGAAGTTTTCGTCTTTGACTAAGGGGGCACTCGATGAGAGTTTTAAGAACCTGATGCCGACGCTGAATTGGGGTGCTGCGATTGCGGGAGAGACACGACATTATATTGATTGGTTTTATGGGATTAATTTGTCGAGGGGTTTGATGAAGGCGTTGTCTTCTACGGGGACGTTCAGAATTTTGTCTATTGGAAGAGTGCAGGGTCCTGCTTTGAAGATTATTGCGGATAGGGAGAAAGAGATTGGAGAGTTTAAGTCAGAGCCTTATTGGCAGATTTTTTTGCAAGTTAAGGATATTAAGAATCAGAAGGTGGAGGTTAAGCATCCGAAAGATATTTTTAATGAAGGGGAACTTTTGAAGTTTAAGCATCTGCAGGGGAAGAAAGGAGATGCTACAACGACAGTAAAAGATGAGAATGTTGCGGCACCTATTCCGTTTGATTTGACCACGTTACAGACGGAGGCTTATAGGTATCACGGGTCTACCCCCACACAAACCCTAAAAAGTGCACAAAGTCTTTACCTTGCGGGGATGATTTCGTATCCACGAACTTCGAGTCAAAAATATCCTAAAGATATTGGCTATGATAAAATTCTTAAAATGTTGAAGAAATATACTTCACAGGTTAAGTATGCTATGAACAAGAATCCGACGGAGGGAAAGAAAAATGATCCGGCACATCCCGCGATCTATCCCACCGGCGAAATTAAAAAGATCTCGGAAGTTGATAAGAAAATTTATGATTTAATTGTTAAGAGATTTATCTCGTGTTTTTGTGATGTGGCGAAAGTTGAGAACAAAAGGATCAAAGTTGTTGTTAGTGGTTTGGATTTTGGAGCGAAAGGCGTGCAGATTAAGGACAGGGGCTGGATGAATGTTTATCCAAGTTCGATTAAAGAGTCAAAAGTTCCGACGATAGAAGGAGATGTCGACGTGTTGGAAATTCGGACGGAGGAAAAGGAGACACAACCTCCTCGACGGTACTCAGCAGCATCCCTAGTTAAGGAGTTGGAAAAAAGAGGGCTGGGAACGAAAGCTACTAGATCTGCAATTGTTGAAACTCTTTATTCAAGAGGTTATGCTCGGGAGAGGAGTATTGAAGTTACAGAATTGGGAATGAGGATGGTCGAGACTTTGGAGAAGTATTCTCCGATTATCTTGGATGAGAAATTGACTAAAAAGATGACTAAGGAATTGGAGAAAATTGAGGTTGCTAAAGGAAATTTTAAGGAGAAAGAAGAAGTAATTTTGGGGGAAGCTAAAGAAGCTGTTAGTAAGATTGCTAAAGACATGAGTAAAAATTTAGATGCGATGGGGAAGAGTTTGGCTGATGCTAATGCTATTGTCTGGGAGCAAGAGAAGGAAGCGAATACTATGTCGAAATGTCCGGTTTGTCATAAAGGGAAGTTGAGAGTGATGTATGGTAAAAGATTCTCGAGGTATTTTGTTTCGTGTGATGCTTATCCTGAATGTAAGACGATTTATTCTTTGCCACCGAGGGGGATGATGAAGCCAGCACGGTTGTCGAAGAAGGCGGCTGAGGAGGTTGGGAAGGAAGATGGCGCTTTAGAAGTATGTGGGGAATGCGGATTTCCGATGGTTATGAGTTTTCAAAAGGGAAGAGCGCCCTGGAAGTTTTGTTTTAATCCTGAATGTAAAACTAATGAGGAGGCGATGAAGAAGAAGGCGGAGTTTAAGGCGAAGTTAGCGAGTGGTGAGGTTGAGATTGTCGACGGGAAAGTTGTTGATCATAGTAAGGAAACTAAACCTAAGAAAAAGCGTAAGAAGAAATCAACATAAATCTAAGATTCAATTAGGGGGAGTCCTCCGGCTACGGCTTCCTTTAGTGCTTGTAATCCAAAAGTGCAACATATATCATGAGTAAATTTTTTCACAGGTCTTCCAGATTCAGCATTACTTTCTAATAACATTTTGGCAAGATCCATTCCTTCCCTAATTAAATCCTCCTCTGATTTGTTCCTATCAGAATAATCTCTTTTTGCAAGTGTTTCGGCTACTGTCGTTTTCTTGAGTATTTTAGAATATCTTTCCCAATCTTTTTCATTCATAACAAGGTAGTCTCTTGAATATTTATGTGGTTCCCGCTCTGCATCGGGCAATGCTATAAGTCTGCCACTTACAGTAAAAAGATCTAAATTTTTCCCCCTTAGGTTTGTATAAATTTTCCTCATTTCTATAAAATCATCTAATCGGTCATTAAGTCTTGCAGAGTAGTTCCCATCTTTCATGAAGAATAAAGGGGTGTTTTATTTAAAAATAAATGTGTGATTTATAATAATATAATAAAAAAGTGAGGTACAATAATTCTTATAAAGATAATGAAGGTTTAGATTGAATGGCAATAAATGATTCCGAAGATTTAGCCGGAAGGGTTAAGGCTATTTTTGATGAAAATTTGATAATTTCAAAAAAATTTCGAGAGATAGACCTCCTTAAAGACATGCTCAAGTCT
Source organism: Nanobdellota archaeon (assembly GCA_030641715.1). GTDB lineage: Archaea > Nanobdellota > Nanobdellia > Pacearchaeales > GW2011-AR1 > JAGVXH01. Next base: position 20,411 of record DAOWGX010000017.1, on the reverse strand, counting down.
TCTGGCGTAAGATTAAATGAATCGGTGGAGTACGCTCAAGAGTTGATGGACAAAGGAGTACAATTAGAGGATAAGATTCTAGATTATGCGTTTTATCATTATGGTTCTAGGGCTAATGGAAAAATCGAAGGTATTAAGAAATTTTTTACTAACTTTTCAAAATATGGTAATCAATTAATCTTAGAGAATTGTATGGGTCACAACGGGGAGACTACCCCTGGTGGGATGGAAGGATATGAAGAAAGGAGTATCTCTTTAGGAAGATTACAACAAGATGCGTATTCTATTGAGATGCCAAACAGATTGGTGAAAACGCTTACTGATAATTTAAAAATTTTTAAGGAAAGTAAGGGGTGGAAAGGCTCCCAAAAAGAGATATTGTTAAATGATTTTATTTATAACTTGGATGATGGGTCAACAAAACTGGCAGAAGCGATACAAAAAACAATACGCACCACATTTGAACAGAATAAGTTTGATGGAATTTATATTGATATATTTTCTCCAAGAAATACTGAACGAAGATTTGGAGGGACTATAACGTATGATTCTGAGCCTCACCGTTCACTAATTGTAGGGGATGAAGCAGTTCGTCATTATCTAAAAAATCAAAAATTAGAAGTCGTTACAAAGTCTGTTTCTCCTATGGAAATTCCGAATGTTTAAAACAACCCCCTCTTCCGAATCCCCTCGTTAATAATCTCAAACGCCAACTCCTTAACAGGCAAACTCCGATGTTTTCTCAAAACGATTTTCTTTTTCCCCCTAAAATCCTGAAGTTCAATCAGACATTTGCTCCAATATTTTAGGAGGTCGCCCCCGACCATAGAAACTTTTCTTTCGAAGTTTTGGTCGTCGTCGTTTTGGGCAAACGTAGAATAAACCTGATTCGTAACAATAACAGGAAGGTTTTGTTTTCTTGCAATCTCGTTTAGCGACCTTAATTGCTTCGCGAGTTTTCGATTTACCTCGGAAATTTTCTCATTATCTTTTGAAGTTATTGCATCCCCTAACTCAAGTCGGTAAAGCATCGCTATACTATCTATAATAATCAAAGACACATCACCCTTTTTTACATGAGTCAACAATTTTAGAAAATCTTTTTCTTGTTCTATGAAAGAAGTCGGTTTCAGAAGTAAAATATTTTGCAATGAACTTTCAATTTCGTCTCTAGTTCCACGATGAACCTGCTTGAACCTGTCGGAAGAGAAACCGCCTTCGGTGTCCATGAAGATTACCTTGTTTCCTTTTCGTGCTTGCGACGTCGCGACGATTATTCCGAAGTTTGATTTTCCGGAACCTCCGGGACCGTAGAGTGTTGTGATGATGTCGGATTCGTATCCTCCGTCGAGAAATTTGTTTAGGTCGAATGAACCCGTGGAAATTTTTGTTGCCATAATTATTTAAACCCTTCAGCGGTTAAAAGGATTTATATAGTTTGAAAACATAAAGCTACATGGTGAAAGAGAGGCGTGTTAATTGGGTTGTAATTTTGGTTATGTCTGCGGTTTTTGGACAACTTGGTGTTGATAGGTTTATGATGGGCAAGGTTGGGACTGGAATTTTGAAGTTGATTACATTCGGGGGATTTGGTGTTTGGTATGTAATTGATTTAATTTTAATTTCTACGAAACATAAGTTTGAAGGGGTTAAGTGGGTTGACTAGAATTATTTAAGCTTCTTAAACTCGTCCACCGCGTTATCGATTTCTTTCTCAAGTGTTGCAATCGCACCCTTCAAAAGCTTCTTCGGATTGTCTCCCTCAATGTGCAAAATAGGATTCTTTGTTGGATGATCTCGTTTCCAAGCCGCCAATTTTGCGCCTTGCTTGTTCAAATAAACTCTAAGAACTTCGACGATTGTCAGACTACCCACTTCGATATCGAGTTCGTTCTTTTCGTCTTTTATGATTTTGATTTCCATAGATATATTGGCGGAATTTGGTTTAAAAGGGTTTTGGTTAGGCTCTTAAAAACCAGGGTTTTTACCCGGTAGGCATCTCTAGGGAGTTAAGTGTTTCTGATTAAATTATTTCTTCTTTTTTCTAAAAATCAGAAGAACAACCAAAACAAAACCCGACCCCAAAACAACCCACAACCATAAATTAGATTCCTCGACAATAACATTTTCTATTATTTTTTGCCCCCCTTCCTTTTCCGTAATCTCTTCGGAGGGAACTTCTGCCCTAACCAATCTAACAACCAAATTCGCCTTCCTCCAATAAGAAAACCCACTTATACTTCTCAAAAAAACTTCCAAATCATAAAACCCGTCGCTATCCAAATCCAACTTCTTAGTTTCATTAACACCCAAATCAAAAGTCTGCGGCTCGCTCGAAATTGTAATCGTAACCATTTTATCCCCTACATCATCAACTTTTAATTCGTGAGATTCGTTATTTACGTTAAACTTCATCTTATAATTCTTCCTCAAACCTTTTTCATAACCTTCTTGTAATTGTTTTTGGGTTGGTTTGTAAGTTGGTAGTTCTCCACCACTTTGAAGAGTTGTTGTTTCTTCTTCTGTGGTTGTCGGGCTCAAACTAAAACTAATCTCTCTATTTGTTGACATATTCACGCTTTGGGTTTGAGAATCATATCCAGATTTTGAGGCAGTTATTGCATAATTTGAATAATATGTTTTTGTTCCCCCATTATTAATATAATCAGTTAATTCCTGTTTTGGAATTATAAGAGATGAATTTGTCAAAGAAGAACCTAATAAAGAGCCAGAAACATTTGTCCAAGAAATGGTTACATTTTCTAGATTTGCACTTATATCAAGATACCATTTTCTTGTTAAGATAGAATCTGAACCAACACTTTCATTAGAAATATCATAACTTACATTAACAATGGTTACATTTGTTGAATTAACTAAAGTTATATTTTCATTAAATCTTCCATCTTTTAAACTAATATTATAACTGCCGGTATTTGTTATGTTTATAGAAACACCTCCGTTTGTTGTTATATTAAATGACTCAACTGAATTTTCCCTATTAGCAAAATAAAATGCTTCGCCAGAGATATTATTACAAATTATATTATATGCATGAGACTGAACCTCAGACCAATAACATCCTGGCGAATCTTCTATTGTAGCATTCCAAACATAATGTAAGGTTATATCGTTTGGGGTTGAACCTCTCCCACTCCCAGCTCCATAAAAGAAAATCCCATACAATCTGTTATTTCTTCCATAAATATTTGTGTAATTGCTTATAGAATTTTCTATATCTACTATTGTTGATTTATAGCCACCTGTTACATTTAAATTTTTTGAGTAACCTGTGGAAGCATTATGATAAGAAATTCCATCTCCACTGCCAGACTCATGTGCATAACCATTATCTACTGCTGTTATATTTTCAAATATAATCCCTAATGAAATTCCTTTGATATTCATAGCATCATTGCTAAAATTATATATATAAAAAGACCTAAAGATGTAATTGTCTTCTTCTGTTAGTCTAATGCCATTAACTTGAGAAGCACAAGTTCCATTTAATATTGTTCTTTGAGAATCATTTTCACCCCTTATAATTATTGGTGAACTTGTAGTTCTATTTATACCATAACTACCAACATTTATTCCTTCACAATATCCCCCGTTAATATACTTAACAACTATTTCATCACTAGCACTTGCAAGACCAATAGTACTATTTATATTACAAAAAGGAGTGGTTTCATTTGTTGCATAGTTTTTATCATAAGAATCTGAACAAGCAGCAGAAGAATTATCTACATAATAAGTCAAGTGGTCAACTATTGTAAAATTTGTCTGGTTTGTGACCTCTTCTGTACTGTCATTGCAATAAAAATCAATGGTATAACTTCCAATAGATAAAGATGCAGTATAATTAAATATTCTATTGTCAGTTGTACTCATAGAATAATTAGTTGCTCCACTATCATTAGTCCATTTACAAGATGCATAAAAACCTGTTGTCACATTCAAATCTATTGGAGAAAGATAGTCTCTATCATTATAAGCTGGGGAATCTATTTGGATAACTCTTTCTATTATTTCAACTTCTCTTGTTTCAGTCGAATTCACATTTCCAGCTAAATCTTGAGCATAAGCTTTAAATGTATAAGTGCCCCAACTTAAGCCTGTAAAATCCTTTTCTAAATATCTTGATGAAGGATTTGCATAAAGTGCTTGGATTTCTGCTACACTTAAGCTTCTGTTGAAAATCATTACATCATCGATTGTGCCATTGAAATCATAAGCACCTGTAAATACGTCTCCAATTAAATCAAAATCAAAATTTTCTCCAGTTGCAACAGGAGAATTACCTTTAAAGGTTCCATTTATATAAAAAAGATAATTTGTTGTATTATATACAACTGTCCAAAATTCCCATTGATTTAGGTTAGGAACATCAGTAGAAATCTCACTATTGTCACCATCATAAACTCTAAAAGTCCCATCACTTTTTCTTCCTATAAAATCCCCAGGACCTCCTTCTCGTGAACCTATAGGCATAAGCCAGCCACCAGTATAACTTTTTGTGTAAATCCATGATGTCCAAGTCCATTCATTCAAATTTATATCTGTCAAATCAACATAATCTCCATCCCCATCAAAATAACCAGCCCTACCAAAATAACCAGCCCTACCAAAATAACCAGCAGAAGTACTCATATCTCTTGGATTTCCAGAGCTATCATTTGCATAAACAGTTCCATTATTTCCATATCCAGAAAAATCCTCCAGAGTTGAACCATTATTCAAAGAAGATTCACTAAATCTCCACCAACCAACAAGAGAATTGTCAAAATCAATAAATGTTGAAATATTATTAGTATCATTCGCAGAAACATTTACAAAAATATTAGTATTATTTTGAGATGAGCCATTACTTGGTGTTGGACTTGTAAAATTTATATTTGGATTTATTGTATCTGCAGTCACAAAGCGTCTTCCTGATTGGCTCCAGTTCCCACTTGTATTCTGAGCCCATGTTGTATAATTATAAGTATAAGTATAATCAGCAAGATTTGTCATATTTTTATACCAGTTAGTTAAAGAACTATTACTCATACTAACATTTGTAAATCCGGAAGAATTGCCCCATTCTAATAATGATTGATTCAAATTTTCATCTGATGTTATATTCACAAAAGTCCAATTATTATTTGTATAAGAATTATTCGCTAATATTGGTGAAACAAAAGTTAAAGTCGGGAGTGCAGATACTATAAATATAATAGAAATAGAAGTTATTAAGAATAACAATGATATCTTATTAAAATCCCTTCGCCCCCCCCCCAATTTGGAGAAAGCTTCAAACCTCTTTTCTTTTTCATATTAATAATACAACAAATCCCTCATATTTAAATGTTTTTTAGTTGGCGGTATCCGTCTAGAATTGTCTAAAAAACATTTAATTTAGATAACAATATCTTATCTTATTCAACCCGAGAAACCCCTTCCTTCCTAACATGCATCACATGATCCACAAAACCTTCGATTTTTTGTTCATGACTTACCAAAATTATTTGCTCGGCTTTAAGCTGCTCAAAGATATCTCGCATTTTATCGATTTGTTCTGTTGCGAATCCGTCGGTTGGCTCGTCGAGGATGACTATATCTTTCGTCTTGATTTTTGATAACAAAGAATTTAAAACCTGATTTAAAGCTAACCTATAGGCTAATGCGACTGCAGTTCGTTCCCCCCCCGAAAGAAAATCGTATTCAATTTCATAATCTTGATTTATAATTATCGGCGTAAAATCCTCATCCAATCTAACTGACAGAGAATCTGAAACGAGCATGGAAAACCATTCTCCGAAAATTGAGGAAAATTCACTTCGAAGTTTCACCATAACATTTTTCTCAGTCAAGTTTATCATCGCGATAAATTTTTCCTGGACCCAATCCTGTAATCTCCGAAGATAGTTAATCTCTTCACGAATTTTTTCCTTACCTTGGATATCCCTTTGAAGTTCTTCCAATCTTTTCTTTAAAATTTCCAATTCCTTATTTTTTGTAGCAAGGGAAATTTCTTTTGCCTGAGCCTCTTCATTAATTTTTTTGTATTCAAACTTTGTATCATCAAACAATTTTTGAGACTGCGAAAAAGATTGAGTCTTAATCTTTAGTTGTTCTGTTTGTTCTTGTAATGTAATAATCTCATTTGAAACTCTGTCTAAAACAAATGCGTCGCTTTTCATTTTCGTCTCGATAATCTTTTGATGTTCAAATTTTATTTTATCTTGCTGAAAATTATTTTTATCAAATTCGTATCCTTTAATTAATTCTTTTTCTTTTTCTATATCCCTAACAAGAATTTGTTTCTCTTGTATCTTCTGCTCAAGTTCCCTATCAATTTCTTCTATATCAAATTGTGTTCTCTTAGTAATCTTGTTCTTATGTTCTTGGCTTACAGTTTGGAAGCACGTCGGGCAATTTTCCAGAGTCATCATTTTTTCTTTCATTTTTAAAGGGCTCTCTTTTTTGGAATCGAGAACCGAAATCTTCGAAGAGATTAAAAGAAATCGGGAATTTTTCTCTTCGAGAAGCGTTTTATGTTTCTCTAAAAGTTTTGAAACTTCCTGAAGTCTTCCTTCGGAGAAATCAATTTTTTCATGGATTTGTTTTTGCATGAGGACTATATCTTTTTTCATTCGGGATTCCAAATCTTTTTTCCCCTGGATGAGAACCTGGAGTTTTGCAATTTCAGAATCTATTTCCCTTTTCTCCTCGATGATTTTTTGTATAGAGCTTAATTTTTCCTCAAGTTCTTGTTTCTTAATCGAGAATCCTTGGTACTCAAGGTTTAGATTATTTATTTCCCTTGAAAGAATTATTTTTTTCTCATTCTCCAACGTAAATTTTTCCTTCAAGAGATTTAGCTCAGATGCCAGAACTTCTTTTATTTTGATTGCCTCCTTGATTTTCTGTAGGAGAATTTGGGAATTATCTTTGATTCTTTTATAACGGTCAATCCCAAAAATATGTCGCAGAGTATCGAGTCGAATTTCAGGCCTCTCCTGAATTATTGATTTCATTTCTTCTTGAGGTGTGTAAACTGTAAATTTGTATAGTAGGTTAGATTTTTTTACGAACTCTTTTGGATAATTTAGAATACGGATAACGCGATCTTTCATTTCAGAGGTTGAGAGTTCTTCTCTTGCAGTTCCGACGGTGATTACGTTTAGGTCCTGAGTTATACTTCCGTTTTTACTTTTCTTTATAGTTCTTTCAAGAGTTATCGTTTCGTCATCAATAACAAGTTCCAAACAGGCATATGCACTATCAGTTCCATGCCGTAAGATTGACGAGCCCTTTTGCCCCGGCTGTAATCCGAATAATGCAAATTGAAGTCCGAGGAGTATAGAAGTCTTCCCAGAACCGACGTCTCCTGCTAAAAGAACGGAACCCCTTGGGAATTCTATTTTTAAGTCTTCATAGCTTCGGATGTTTTGAATATGAAGTTTTTTGAATAACATTAGAGTACCTCCGAAAGTTTGAGTATGTTTTTTAATTCCGATAGAAGTCTATCCTCGAAGACAAAAGATTTTTCGTCTTCATTTTTCTCCATTGAAAGAGCCGTCATCAACTGAGGTAAATGTTTTGTGAAATTGCTCGGATTTTTTTGTGAATATTCTCCAATAATCTTTAGTTCTACGTTCTCCACATCTTCTGTTGGCAGAGAGACCGTTTCAAAACCAGTATCTTGAACTTGAACCGAGGAAATATTTCTCAAAAAAACGTATGCTTCCTTTTTCCTTACGAATTCTTCTATCTCATTAAAATGTATGTCTCCAGTTTTTCCTTGAGTCAGAACACCTTTTAATCTCAAAAGAACTATTTTATCTTTAAGATTAAACTTATCTAGTTCCGAAATTATTTTTTGTGTTGCAGTCAGTCCATCGTCTATTTCTATCGAGATGCAAACAACTTCCTTAAGGGGGATTTGAATATTTTGAGTTTTTAGATTTCCACCGATAATCTCAACTAATTGAAAACCCCCATAGTTTAAATCTACCAGCTCTTGAAAATTATTTGGAAATGTGGGTCCGGGGTAGACGTAATGTGAATTTGCTTCTTGGGTTTTATAACGCTGATGGATATGCCCCATCGCGTAGTAATTTGCTAACGGGAGTTTTTGTTTCTCTATCGATTCCATAGGGATTGTGCCTACGACATCTTTGATAGTGGTGTGAACCATAAAAATTGTAAATGGATGAATTTCGTTAAAATATACTTTCCTCAAATCTTCAATCTCCATCCCTGATTTTCTCCCAGGATATCCATAGATTGCGATATCTTCGTGCATATGGGGCATCAGTTTAATTCTTCCATCTTCCCCTACCTCCCAATTTTCTACATTTTTACAAAAACCCGCTTTTTCCAAAACATCTAAAAAAGTTTTTCCAGACGCTGAAAAGTCATGAGAACCTGCGATTAGATAAACAGGAATTTTAGCGTCGTGAAGTTTTTTGAACTCTGAAAATGAATCCTTGAGAATTTCTATTGGAGGATATGCAGAATCAAATAAGTCTCCAGAGATTAACATAAAATCTATGTTCTCCTGGATACATCGTTCGATGATTTTTTGAAATGACCGGAAATTTAGTTTTTGCAGTTCTTCCTGCCTCCATCCTCCGAGATGACAATCTGCCAAATGTGCGAATTTTACCATAATAAATACCCTCTTATGTCCATGTTTTTAGAAATCTGCCGACGTATATAAAGATAGTTATGATTTAATGGATGTTTTGAAAAAAGAAGGGTTAGATTAAAGATTTAAACAATAATCTTCTATTTACAATTTGCAGATTCTAAATCAAATCCTTGTTTCTCAAGATATTTAACAATCCCATAAAAGGTTCGATAATAGGAGTTACCCTGACAAAGAGTTACGGCATCTTTACCATCAAAAAAATTTGCTGCAATAACCTCTCCCTTGCTATCTTTATAAAATAATTGAGTGAAATTCTCGCGGAAGGGATTTTCTTTTCTTCTTAATTTATAACGTATATTTTCTGAATGTCCTTCCCCTAATCTAATAACTTGAACCGCCTCATCCAAAGTTATATCTACTAACTTTCTCCCCGGATTCGATTCTCTACCCATAAAGAATGAATTTCAAACAGGTATATAAAGATAGTTATGATTTAACTAACATGTTCCACAATATTAATTAAAAAAATTCCAAAATAAACAATTCTTCCATAAAAATCTTTTTTCTGGCCACAATCTCTGGATTAAATTTATTAATTTTATCCAAAGGTGTCAAACTCGAGATTAAAAGAAAAACCTTTCCATTCTTTTTAAGATGTTTCTTTGCCTGTCCCAAAAATTTTAAAGAAATTTCATCTCCTCGCCTTCCTCCTGTTGTTGCTAGCTGAGAAGATTTCGATTCACGAAGATCTTTTGGGAGATAAGGAGCGTTGAACGTTATCAAGTCGAATTTGTCTTTGATATTTTCGAAAAGATCTGTTTCAATCGCATTGAAACCTTTTTCTCTTGCAAGCCTTACCGCTGTAGGATTTATATCCGCGACAAGAATGTTTTTTCTACTGAGAACCTTAGAGACCGTATCAGAGAGGATGGTCGAACCAGTTCCCATGTCTAAATAGGAATTAATTCTCTTTTTAGAAATATATTTTTTTAAAAATTCTGAGAAAAAATATGAATCTTCTGCAGGCGAATAAACTTCAGTCATCTTAAAACCATTGATCCCAAAAGAGTCCTAAAGTCGCAGCACCGACGACAATTAATATCAGGAAGATTACTAAGAAAATAATTAACGCTTTTGGTATCCCTTTTTTCCGAGTTGGAGACCCACTAGATGTCGTGGGTAATTGTTTTGTTTGAGATGTTTTAGGAATCTGTGTAAATTTTGTTTCAACCGAAGTGGTTACAGGACGATTTGTCGAAGAAAGTAGTTTTCTTATTTCCTGTGTTGCGATTTCTACCTCCTGAGGGTTATATCCTGCATTAATGAAACTTTGTTTGGCTTTTGCAAAAGATTCACCCCTCTCAAAAGCATTTTTCAAACCTCCAATTAATTCTTTAGCCTTGTTTGAGTTTTCAGATTCTACAATTTTAACACGCCCCCGTCTTGCATTAAATGGCATTGCTTTCCGAGTTTGTAACCAAGTTCCTTAGCGAGATCTGCCATAGGTCTTGTTTTATCCAAACCTCCATGCGACGGGATTATATGTCGGGGATAAATAATCTTCATGATGTCTCGAAGGTCTTCCCTTCCCCCATGACCCGAAACATGAGCATCCCGAAAAATTCTCGGCTTGCTTTTTTTCAAACGAGCTTCCATTTTTGCAAACTGTTCCTGATTAACTTTTGTCGGAATCACACTTGATGAGAAAATTAAATTATCGTCACGATTTAGTTTGAATGGAAGTTGATGACGTGAAAGTCTTTCTAAAATTGAACCGGGTTCACCCTGATGACCTGTGCAAACAATCATGTAATCCTTTCTATTTCGCTCAACTTTATGCAAGGTTTTTTCTACTTGTCGTCGGTACTTTGAAATCCTAATATCTTTTAAAAAAGGTGCAGCACCAACGTTTTTTGCAGCAGTCGAATATTTATCTAAACTTCTTCCGAGAAAAACTACCTCCCGATTTAGTTTTTTCCCAAATTCAACAATTGATTTTAGCCGCGCTATATGCGATGAAAAAGTTGTTACAATCATTCCGGCATTTCGATTTTGGATCGTTAATAAAACTTCTTGGAGTAATGCCCTAGCGATTTTTTCCGAAGGGGTTTTCTTTTCTGAACCAGAGTATAGCGAATCTACGATAAAAGCAAGAACCCCATCTTTTGCGATTTCTCTTAATCTTTTATAATTAGGTTTTAATCCTAAAACGGGGGTATCGTCCATCTTGAAATCATTAGCATAAAGAATCGTTCCCTTTGGTGTTTGAATCGCAATCATTAAACATTGGATTGTTGAATGGGTTATATTGATGAAGTCGATTTTGTATTTTCGGTTTTTGCCTTGAACATAAAATGTTGTGTTCGGTTTTATTGGAAATGTTTTATTTCGAAGAACAATATCGTTGTCAGCGAGGAGAGAATTAAGAACTTGCATCGTAAACGGAGTTCCATAAATTGGCGCATTGTATTTATCAGATAGAAAAGGGATTGCACCAACATGGTCGAGATGTGCGTGGCTTATGAATTGTGCCCGAACCTTGTGTCTGATTTTGTTAATTACAGAATCTTCTGGGACTGCTTTGATAGATTTTAATCTCTTCTCAGTCATAACCTTATCTCGCTCTTCCATCGAAACAATCGCAGGTAGAAAAAATCCCTCGTCAAAAATGAACGCGTCCTCTTCAAGTTCAACTACAACCATGTTTTTCCCAACCTCCGAGAATCCGCCAACCGTGTATATTTTCACCATCTCATTTTACAAAGGAATACTCATTTTTAAATCATCGCAATCTTTTTAATCAGGGAGATACTGAATATTTTATGGATAAAAATGGACTGATTGGAATGATTATCGTTGGAGGGGTTTTACTAGTCTTGGGATTTTTTTGGTTTGTTGGCGCCCCAAATGGGCATGACCCTGCGGGTCCCGAATGGAAGAGTGAGGAGGAAGATGTTAAGTGTATAAAAGTTCAGACCACATGTTGTCCTTGTAATATGGGGGGGCAAGAGAAATGTGTCTTAGAAAGTGAAGTGGAAAAATATGAGATGAATTTGTCTGAATGTTCTGAAAATCTTGTTTGTATTGCTCTTTATGCCTGTCAAATTGAATCGTGCGAATATATTGAAGGAGGCTGTGTTGCTAAATGAAACTTGGTTTTTGGTCTTTGACGATTTTGATATTGCTTTTTGCAGTAGTTAGTTCGCAACCTTCTTTAGAAGAAAAAATAAGTGATAACGTTTTGGAAAAGTTGGCAGAAGAGGGGAAAGTTAATGTAATTGTTCGATTAAAAGATAATGAAAATAGTAACATTATAGCTTCGACAATTAATAATTTCAACGAGAATAAAATCATGCACAAGTTGGATAAAAAGATAAAGAATAAATTTAGTTCTTCAAATGCATTTTCCGCCGAGCTGACTAAAGAAGAAATTGAATACCTTCTAAAAGAAAATTATGTAGAAGAGATAAGTTACAATTATCCTATAGAAATTTTATTGGACGACGCTGTTGATATAACAAATACAAGTTCTATTTGGCCGAAGCAAATTAATTCCTTGAATCTCACAGGAATTCATCAAAGTGTTTGTGTTATTGATACAGGAGTTAATTATTCTCATCCCGATTTAGGAGGTTGTTCGAGTGAAAGTTTTCTTGCGGGAAATTGTTCAAGAGTTATAGCAGGATACGATTTTGGGGACAACGATAATAATCCTATGGACTATAATGGACACGGAACTCATGTTGCAGGAATTGTCGGGGCATCGGGAGGGATTTTTGGAATGGCTCCGAATGTAAGTATTGTTGCGGTGAAAGTTTTTAATGATTCTGGAGATGGAACTTCAGATATGATAATTTCTGCCATTGATTGGTGCGTGAATAATGCTTCTGTGTATAATATTTCTGTGATTACAATGAGTTTAGGATTGTCTGATGGGGGCTCAAGCCTTTTAAGAGACAGTTATTGTGATGTTGAATTCTCTGGATTACGGAACGCTATCGACGCTGCTGTTGCTGAAAATATTTCTGTTATAGTTGCTTCTGGAAATGATGGAAACACAACGCATATCGGAGTTCCTGCATGTATTGAAAATGTGACTCCAATTGCTTCATCAACAAAAACTAACAGTATTTCGTCTTTTTCAAATAGGAATAACATGACTCAATTATTTGCGACGGGAGGGACGCTGGAAGGGGGTGGAAGTTGTTCCCCTGGAAATATGGATTCTAACAGAATTTGTTCGACATATAAAGACGGAGCGTATATTGCATTCTCCGGGACATCCATGGCAGCACCGATGGTTGCAGGGGCAATAGCAATCCTTAATCAATTTTTAAACTTGACAAGTCAACTAATGACTCCTCAAGAAATAGAGACCATACTTAATCAAACTGGTGTATTGGTCGACGATATTTCTGGAAGCGGATTAAATTATTCGAGAATTGATATCTATTCTGCTATCTTGTCCTTGGACGTCGACACTCCGAATGTTACACTTGTTTCACCGAAACATAATAAAGTTAATTTAACGGTTAATCAAACCCTTACCTGCAATGCGACGGATTGGCAGTTAGCAAATATAACCTTAAAGGTTTGGAATTCGACGGGACTTTATTATAATGAAACGAAAAACTTGAGGGGAACAGCGAATGAAACTTTATTTAGTCTAACAAACATAGGGGAAGATACTTATTTATGGAATTGTTTGGCTGCCGATAGTGAGGGTAATTCTGATTTTGCTCCGACGAATTATAGTTTAACAATCGGGGGAGTCTCTGCGAACTTGCTGTCGCCTTCAGATGAAAATTACACGAATATTAACACTACTAATTTTAGTTGTCAGGTTCTTTCTGATACGAATAGTGAACTAAGTAATATGACCTTTTATTTGTGGAATTCGAGTGGTAATCTGGTTCACAATTTAACTGAGGCAATTTCTGGGTTTGATAATACGACCATTTTTAATTGGACATTTGATAAAGAAGGAGATTATAGTTGGAATTGTTTGGGGGTAAATAATGCCTCTTATAATTCTTCGGCGGAGAACAATTTTAGTGTGATTTACGATGTGACCCCTCCAAGTTTGGCATTAACAAGTTTGCCTTCGAGTGCGACGTCGAATTCTATTTCGAGGACGTTTAGTTTTAACGTTTCCGACGACAATATTGGTAGTTGTAGTTTAATTATTGGTGGAATTGTTCAGTTGTCTAATTCTTCTATGGATGCTTCTGTGACACAATCGTTTAGCCAGACATTTACTCCGGGAACTTATGTTTGGAAAATTAATTGTAGTGACTTGGCAGGGAATGTAAATTCTTCCGAGGAGAATAGCTTTACTATAACTGCCCCCGCGGTTGTTATCCCTAGTACTTCTGGAGGCGGTGGTGGGGGAGTTAATTCTGTCACACCAAAAATTTATGATGTCAGTGTTGCCGAAATTTCTACAGGGTATACTAGAAATTTGAAGAATAATGAGAAGATTAATTTTAGTATTTTTGATTTTAAGGGCGGAAGACATTTATTGACGATTGATAATGTTGGTGTTGATTATGTTAATCTTATTATTGAAAGCGATCCGATAATTTTAACATTAGGTGTTGGGCAGTCTGTTAAATTGAATTTAACGTCGCCGGTTTATTACGATTTGTTTATTAAGGTGAACAAGATAGTTGCTGGCGAGGTGGAGTTGACGGTTCAGCTAATTAATGAGGCGATCGAGATGAAGACTCCTGATGTTATTACAGGGAATGTGGTTGTCGAGGAGGCGGTGGTTGAGATTATGGAGATTGAAAATTATCTTTGGGTGATAGTGTTTTTGGTCGTTATTTTAATCCTAATCCTTTGCGTTGTCCTTAGGTTAAATAGGAAGAAATTAAAAAGTTTAATTTCCAAAGATAAACATGGCAAAAAGAAACAAACTAAGTCTTAAACCCTCGGCGAGAGATAAGAGAAGGTATTTTTTAGTTAGGGCGACGAATGATAAAGTTGAAGCTGCGATTTTGGAATACGTCGGGGTTCTTGGATTTGCGGAAGCGGCTTATATGAGAGTTCGGACAGAGGATTTTCCGGGTAAGTTGGTCGGGAGTTGTTTGGTGAAATCGTTGGAGAATGTTCGGGCGGCGTTGGCTTTGGCGGGGATTGGGATTGAGAAGGTGAGCGGGACGTTGAAGGGATTAGCAAAATAAGATTTGTTTATTATTATTAGATAAAAATGTTTTGGAATTTAGGAGGTAAGTTTTATAAACACGGAACTGTTAAAAAGGTTATGAGAAAAGAGGAGCCTACAGTCGCTGATACGGTATTAGGGGGGGGGGCGAAGAGCCTCGAGAGATAATAAAAAAGGTTTTGGTTTTAGAAAAGGATTTCTGATTGGGTTGTTGATGGTTGTGTTTTTTGTTGGGATTAATTTAGTAAGTGCAGGAAATTTACTTCAAAATATTACTGGAAATTACTCTAATAATGTTTCTTTAAATAACCAGAGTTTGGCTAATTTTACTGCACAAGTTTATGATAATACTTGGTTAGATTTTGATGGAATTGATGATAATGTAATTTTGGAAAATCAATTATCAATTCCAAGTCAAGATATTACCACCATTATAAAATTTAAGTCAAATAATAATACGGGAAGTCATAATTTATTTAGTCAAAAATGGGGAACGAAGATTTATATTTATGATGATGTTTTATATTTTGTTAGTGCAAATGATTCTGCTCTTGCAAGAAGTTCATTATGGAACAATGGTATAGATAAAAATTGGTCTTTTATCGCAGGTACTTACAACGATACTTCTGGAAATCAAACAATGTATGAAGATCAATACAATACTACTTATAAAGTTGGTGTAAATCCAGTAAAGACCAGTATTAGTAAGGCTGGGGAAGGTCTTTTTGCAGAGGATGATTGGGTCATTGGTTCTAATTATCAAGGGAGTTATGGAGATTATTTCAATGGTAGTATAGATTTTATCAAAACATATAATAGAACTTTAAGTGGGGATGAAATAAATCATTTACTTTGGAATGATGGCGAATACGTAAGACCAGTTGAAACAAAAAATTTAGCACAAAAGGGGTTTAATTGGATCCTTAACGACGGATCTTTATTGGTTTTATTTCAAAATAAAACATATTTTAGCAATGATAATGGTGGTACGTTTGTAAATAATTATAATTTTACAGAGTCATCTTGTAATGGAATTTATCAAGATTTAAACAATTATACCTATATTGGGTGTATGGATGAATTATATAGAAGCCCTCCAAATGGGGATGGAAGTTATAATTTAACAAAATTTTCAATAGTTCTTACAATGCCATTTTCAGAAAATTATTTTTGGCATGGGCATGGGATGAGCGAATCTTCTGATGGGCACTATACTTTCTTTGCTACTTACGGAGATATGAATCCCGGAGATCACAGTGGGATTGTTTATAGAAGTTCGGATAACTTTGAAACATGCGAAACTATATATAATGATAGTATGGACGCAAGACATATCCATTTTGTTAAAGTAGATCCCTATAGTGATTACGTTTATGTTTCTGTTGGTGATAGCACTCCGACACATCAAAATGCAACCTATTTATTAAGAAGTGTTGATAATGGAACTACATGGGTTAAACTTCAAGAATATATGGATTTAGGATATTTTTGGCAACCTACAACTTTAATTTTCACACAAGAATATAGAATTTATGGGGAAGATGTTTCTCTTGGTTATAGCAAAATTTTTAGAACTAGTGATGATGTAAATTATGAAACTGTATTTGAACATGATATTACAGGGTGGTGGTATGATGCTGTTAAGGACAGTAATGATGTTATGTATTTTAGTTATTATCAAGCAGATAAAACAGTAATTGTAGCTTCTGAAGATAATGGAACTACATGGTATATCGCAAGAGAATATGAATATCAAGGATACCCTGCTGGGACAATAGGAATGAGTAATGCAAATGAAAATTCAGATTATTTTTATTTTAAAGGGATTCTTAATTCAGGAGAAAATACAATCAGAGCAAAAACATTGGCTAAGACAGAAGATGATGCAATTTGGCATTATAATTTTAATGAAAACAATGGAACTGTTGCACATAATTTGGGGGTTAATGGAATTAATGGAACTATTAATGGTTCGGGATGGGGTAATGATGGAACTTTAAAGAGTCTAAGGAATTTAGCTGATTATATTTTATATCCTATTGAGGGGACTTTTAAATTGATAAATGAAATTTATAATTATGTTCCTATTTTTTTAAGTTATGATATAGATACAATTGCTCCCCAAGTTATAATAGTTTATCCAACTAATATAAGTTATAATACTAATGTCTCTGTTTTGAATTATACTTTTATAGAACTTAATTCAGACAAATGTTGGTGGTCTAATAATGGCGGAGGTTGGAACTCGACGGCTATGGCTTGTGGTACAAATTGGACAGGATTGGTTAGTAGTGAGGGAATTAATACATGGACGGTTTATATTAATGATACTGTCGGAAATTTAAATTCAACAAGTATTACCTTTTTTAAAGATACACTCTCTCCAAATATTATAATTAATTCGCCCTTATCAGAACAATCATTTACAACTTCTTCGATTTTATTAAACGCAACTTTAAATGAGAATGGGACTTGTTTATACTCCTTTGATGCAGGTGTGACAAATACCTCTATGGAAAGTTCTGATAACCAGACATTTACAAAATCTTTAAGTTTACCTGATGGAGATTATGTCACAAATTTCTATTGTAATGATACTATAGGAAATGTTAATAATACTCAGAATGTAAGTTTCAGTATATCTGCCCCTGTAACAGAAACAACCGCTCAATCAGGCTCCTCAGGCTCACCAATATATTATCCTACCGAATCAAACCTCCGACAAGGTTACTCTCGACAACTCGGAAGATTCTGGAAACTAGACTTCAAATCCGGAACCGAATCCCACCAATTAAAAATAGATAATCTTAACGCTGACAACAAAACAGCGACGATAACAATCTCGTCGGAACCTCAAACCAAAACGCTCTCCGTCGGTGAAGAATGGAAAGTCAACCTCGACGACGACAATTTTTATGACTTATTAGTCCGACTCGACAACGTGACCTCAATCAGGGCGGATATTTTTATCCAGGAAATCAACGAAGAAATCAAATCAGAAATCCTAAAAAAAGATAAAACCCTAACGGGAAAAATCGTCGACGACATAAAAGAAAATAACCCTTGGTTCTACCCTACAATTGTAACTATAATTCTCATCGCTGCTGGGTTAATTTTTACGGTTCTTCGGAAGGTTGGGAAGAAGGGAAAGGAATTTTCTAGTTCAATTAATACCCCCAATACAATCAGGGGAAAGGCTTAAAAATAGAGTATAACAAATTTTATTAAGGCAAATTTTTTGTTTATAACATGGAAGATATTCAACACCAACAAATGGGATATGACAGGGCGGCGACGATGTTTGCACCAGACGGGCATATTTTGCAAGTAGAGTATGCAGAGAAGACTGTTCGGCTTGGTTCTGCGTCGATTGGAATTCTTGGGAAGGATTGCGTTGTGATTATTTCAGATAGAAGACAGAAAGACAGTTTAATCGTTGAAAACTCAGCAAATAAAATTAATGAGGTTGACGAGCACATTATCGCTGTTTCGGCAGGAATTACTTCAGACGCGAGAGTTCTTGTTGAGAAGGCTAGAATGATTGCTCAACAGCATCGGGTGACTTATGATTCGGCAGCAAGTACTGAGTCGGTTATTAGAGACATCGCAGATATCCAACAACAATTCACGCAGTACGGCGGGGCAAGACCTTTTGGTACATCGATGATGTTTGGGGGATACAATGGAGAACCAGTTCTTTATACTGTTGATGTCACAGGAAATTATTTGAGGTATAAGGCTAACGCGATTGGCGAAGATGATGATAAAATCAAGAAACTTTTGAGGGAGAGTTACGTTAATGATTTGAGTTCCGACGATGCTATAAAGTTAGGATTGAGTATTTTTAAAGAAGTTCAGGGGGACGAATTTGATGTTAATACGTTTGATGTCGGGATTGTTGAAGATGGCAAGATTGAGAAGTTGAGCGGGAAGGAACTAGAATATTAAGGAAGATTAATAAAGTTTGGATTCTTATTTACAATATGACAAATACAGTTGCGAGGATAAAAAAGGAAGGAAAGCATTTTGAGATTCTTGTAGATTTGGAGGAAGCTATAAAAGTTAAGAAAGGTGACGGGAATCTTGGTGTCGCGGTTTTGACCGATGCGATTTTTCATAATTTGAAATCGGGTGAGCATGCGTCGGAGAGTGAGTTAAAGGACGCATTCGATAGTGACGATATCATGATTGTTGCCGAGAAAATTATTAAGAGTGGAGAGATTGTTCGAACTGCTGATTCGATGAAGGCGGAACACGAGCAGAAGTACAAGCAGATTGTTGATTTTTTGTCGAGGAACGCAGTTTCAGCGGAGGGACGACCCTATACACCCGATAAAATTATGAAAGCCTTAGAAGAAGCACATGTTAATGTTAAGAATAAGCCCATCGAATCACAAATTAACGAGATTATGGATCAGTTGTCGAAGGTATTGCCGATAAAGATTGAGATGAAAAAAGTTCGGCTGACAATTCCAGCGATTCATACGGGGAAAGCGTATGGACTTGTGAAGGAGTTTATGGTCGAGGAGAGGTGGGAGAACAACGGGGATTTGCAAGTTGTCGTCGAAATGCCGACAGCGCTGATTTTTGATTTTTATGATAAGATTAACGGGGCGACGCATGGTAGTGTCTTGAGTGAGGAGTTGAAACCTTAAGAGAAATTACTACAAACTTATATTAATCTAATTTTTTGTTTTCCAAATATTTCCAAATTTCCAAACCGTCCTTCCCCCGAATCCCAATAACAATTTCTTTCTCTTCAACCCTACAAGAATCCAACATTTCAAACTCCCCAGTTTCTAAATCTATGCCACGAACGTCCCTTACAAAACAATTTCCATCACAATAAACAATCTCTTCGATAACCTTCTGAAAATTCTCTTGAATAAAATCAGGTGCATCACTAAAATCCTCCGCTATTTCCCCCCTTATCAAATCAGTACAATCAAATGTTACCTCACAAAGTATACCTATATCATTCACCTCGCCGACACAAAGTCGCACCGTTCCGAAAATATGAAAATTATAAAAATAGATCCCCGTCCCCAAGACCAACACGATAAAGATAATTCCAATAATTAACAATACCCCTCCCAATTTTTTCATACATCTTTTAAGACAAAACATTTTATAAAATCTCTCATCCTTACAAAATCATGACCTGTAAAAAATGCAGTTATCAAGACAAAAAAGAAGTGGTGATTTTAGGAAGCCCCCTGTGCCCCATCTGTGCAAAATTCGCACCCGAAAAAATCTCCGACTTCCAAAATTACATCGATGAAAAAATCGACTGGAAAATTTTAGATACTTTTAGAAAATATGGGCAACGCTTCGGTAAGAAACAAAAATCCGGAATGGACAAAACAGCAAGCATCGGTAGAGTTGTCACCAGAGCCCCCCTCGGCTACGACGTCACCAACGGCAACCTAATCCCAAACGAAGACGCTGCCCGAGTCCACTCATTATACCGAACATTCCTCAACCGAAAATATTCCTTAAATTCTCTCGCAAAAAACTTCAACCTCTCTGTTAATGGTCTAAAAAAAGTTCTATCAAACAGAACTTACCTCGGAGAAATAAAATTCGACGGTCGAATCTACAAAG
>DAOWGX010000009.1 GCA_030641715.1 Nanobdellota archaeon | reverse complement strand
TTTTCCATAGAGTTTCATGGCAGAAAAAATCAAACTCACCTTCCTAGGAACAGGCTCCGCAATCCCCACAGCCCGACGAAATCACCTAGCAATGCTCCTACAATACAAAGCCGAAACCATCCTAATCGACTGTGGAGCAGGAACCCAACGACAGTTCCGAAAAGCAAAACCCAACCCCTGCAAAATGACAAAAATCCTAATAAGCCACTGGCACGGCGACCACATCCTCGGATTACCCGGACTCCTACAAACCCTCAACCTCAACGGCTACAACGACGACCTAACCATCTACGGACCAAAAGGAAGCAAAACAGAATTCAAAGAAAAAATCTCCCCCTATCTAAACTTCTATTGGAACATCTCAAAAAGACAAAGAAACCAGTTCAACATCGTCGTCAAAGAAGTTAACGAAGGTATTGTCTTTGAAGACGACGACTTCTCTATCGAATCCTCAGAAATGGACCACGGTTGCCCTACCATCGCCTACTCATTCACCGTAAAAGAAAAAAACCGACTAGACAAAACAAAACTCGCAAAACTAAAACTACCGAACTCTCCATTAATTGGCGAATTAATCAAAGGCAAGACTATGAAAATCGACGGAAAGAAAATCGACGGGAAGAAGTTAATGTATACTGAACCTCAAAAGAAAATAACTTTTATTCTCGACACTAAAATCAACGACAACGCAATCAACCTCGCGAAAGAATCCAACATCCTAATCAGCGAAGCAACACATTCAGAAAACGAACAAGAAATCGCGGAAAAATACGGACACCTAACTTCCGTCGACGCTGCAAAAATCGCTAAAAAAGCAAAAGCCAAGAAGTTAGTCTTAATACACCTAAGCCAAAGATATGACGAAATTCCAAAGATTATTTTAAACGAAGCTAAAAAAGCTTTCCCGAATGTTATCATTCCTGAGGATTTGGACAAGTTAGAATTTTAGTATAATGCTGGGGAGAAACCCAAAAGTGCGACTCCCCAATGAACAACAAATCTATTGGAAAAGTAAAAATAAGCCATAATCGAAATTAGGAAATTTTTCGGAGCTCCCTAATCAAACCTATCTTCCACATTTAAAAAAATATGTCCTCTTCTACCTTTTAGACCGAGTTTTTCATAAAGCCCCCCATATTTCTTATTATAAATATTCCTTTTAACTTGGATATCTTTACCAGGATATATTTCAATTGGATATCCTCCTTTATAAAATTCGGTTACATAGATTATTATAGATATCTCTTCAAGGACATAATTAATAAGTAATTTTGATTTTTTGTTAAAACCTTCTTCAGTTAATTTGGTCTTTAACTCATCTAACTTCCCCCCAATATTTTCCCATAATGTTCCCTCAATATCTTCCCTAAAATCTTTATCTTTTCTATAATATTCCTTCAAAACCTTTAAAAGTCTTTTACACTCTTCTTGTTTTAGTAAATCGCTAAATTTTATAATATGGATTTTATCTTTATCAAAATCATTTAAAACTCTAGAAAATGCTCCTTCATAGTTTAATCCTCTTTTTATTGAGCGCCCTATGGCTTCTTCTTCATTTAAGTTTTTAAAAGCCATATAATTCCATTTTTCCACTTCATCACAAATTAAAAGCAGATATTTTTTACAGTGTTCTGTCGCAAACTGAAAATATAATTTTATGTTCTTTTTAGAAAAAAACTTCTTACCCATACTAATGACAGTAAAACAACTATATTTGTCTTTGTTTTGAAAAATATTTTTACCCAAATCATTAGTTTCTTTTATTATAACTTTCAAGTTATTTTCTTTTTTAAGAATCTCTAAAATTTTATTGTATTTATTTTCAATATCTTTTTTAATTGTTATGCATCTGCTAAAATCTAAGTTCTTCGATTCTTTATAAATCAAATAAATAAATAAGATTATTCCTTTATCAATTTTTTGCTTTTTAATCAAACTAATTGCCTCTCTTAAATTTTTTGGGATATCCTGCTTTTTTACTTTAGTTGCTAAATATAAATAAAAGAAGTTAGGAAGTTTTTGATAATCTTCCTTGTAATCAGAAAAATCTTTTTCGATATCTGATAGCATTGTATGAATCCTTAGCTGGTTTGACAAATCAATTCCTATAAAAAACTCAAATATCTTTCCATAATAAGAGGCGTCTCCACTCCTCATCTTACTAAATTGGAGGATTTCTTTTTTTTGAAAAAATGAGGCCTTTTTTTATTTTATCTATCATATCTTTTTCATATTCAAAAAATCCGATAATTCTTTTTTCAATAATTTCTAAATCTTTAATTTGTTCTACAGTTAAAAAAGAGAAAATTTTTGTTTTTTGTTTTTCAGCCTCTCTTAAGTATTGTGTATCTTTTGTTTCATAATATAAATCTATAAAACAAGAATATCTTACAGCATATTTAAGAAGATTAAACACTTTTCTTCTCCTAACCGTGTCCCCGATATTTTCTTTTAAGGTATTTTCTATAAGTTCGCTATAAAATTTTTTATCATCAATCTGTTTAATAATTCGTTTAATCTCTTTATCGCCCATAACAACCACATATCTACTTTAGTTTATCAATCTTCGTATAAATAGTTTTATTTTACCAATTATTTAGAGAAGAAAAATCATCTAAATAACACCCTCGCTAAGCCAAGACTATTTGTGCGAAGTTCTAAACCCTTAGAAATTAGCGAGTCAGTTCAAGGTAAACATAACAATGAAATTCCATACAATATTTATCGCTCCCTAAAAATTCCGCAATTCTAACTAACTTCAAAGTTCCAAGACTATCATCTAGCAAAACAAACCCTCCCAAAACATTTAAATAATCTACACCCGTATACATCCATATATGGAAACCACAATAAGAGTAAATCAAGAAATAAAATCAGGACTAGATGGATTTAGACAATATAAAAACGAAAGTTATAATGAATTAATTAGAAAGCTTTTATTCATTGCTAAATTATGCGAAGACAATCCAAAATTAAGTCTGGAAACAATTAAAGCAATAAAAGAAGCAAGAGAAAAAATTAAGATAGGAGAATTTTATACAGAAGAAGAGGCAAAAAAAATCCTCGGTTTGTAAAATGTACAAACTCATTTTTGAAAAAAGAGCATTGCGAGATTTGAATAAACTTGATAAGCAAATTAAAGAAAGAATTTGGAATAAGTTGCAAGAATGTAAAAACAATCCATTTGTATTTCTAAAACCCCTCATTCAAATCAGAGGATTTAAACTCAGGGTCGGAGATTATCATATCATAATCGACGTTAGAACAGAAATAAGAATTTTAACCGTTCTAAAAGTAGGACATCGAAAAAATATTTACGAAAGATAAAGTCCCAACTACCAACAAAGTTTCAAGAATTAGCGTCGTGTGAAATAAACCCGACAAACACTATTCCTATAATTTAGCCGCTGACGGGGTGATGAAGATTATCGTATCTCCTCGAAGAAACATCAAGCCGTAGCTCGTCGTCTGTTCCCCATTTTCAACTTCTTTCGCATTGTCGAGAACCACATTGACGTGGATGTCGAACGCGAGCAAAGTCCCGACATATTGTTTGCCGGTTTTCAGCTGCACTAAAATCTCTTTACCCTTCGCTGAATTCAGCAAATCCAAAGGCCTATCGATTCCGTTTACCATAACTCTACTCGAAGATTATAGTTTTTAAAGATTTGGATTCCTTAATTATAATAATTATACAATCATTCATAGTTCCCATTAAACTATAATTAAAAGAATGTGAACGATAGTAAGTCTTTTAAATCAAATTTAATTTCTATCCTTAGCTCCCAGATTGACTATTTTTAAGTTTGGGAAACCTAAAATCAGTGGCTCTGTAGCTCAGCGGTAGAGCGCCGCTCTCATGAGGCGGAGGTCGAGAGGTCAGCACTCTCCAGAGCCATGTTTGCTGAACTATCGACCGTAGCGAGGAGGTTGAGCAATTCGCTTTGAGTAAAAACTAAATTCAGAATATTTTTATGAAATACAAATTGTGAGATTCAGAACCATCCTCATTTCATAAACAATTATAAACCTCAACCACAATCACTTATCATGGCAACAGAAAATCTTCTAATGAATCTAACAGAAATAATAAGTATCCTACCCCCACATATCATAGATAAAATTGGAACATTGATCCTAGTTTTAAAAATTACCGGAATTGCATTCATCGTTTACATCATATATCTTTTCTTAAAAGTTATCATAGATTTTAGAAGAGGTAAAAGATTAAAATTTATTGAGAAAAAAGTAAAAGTGATTGACCAAAAATTAGACATTCTTCTAAAAGAAAAGAAGAAAAATAAAAAGAAGAAAAATAACTCTTAGTAGAATTATTCCTTAATCACTGCTACTAATTTAGAATCTTCAATACAAAGAGGTATACTATCTTTCCGACAAGGAACCTCTACTGGACTTATTCCACCGTTCCAAGGATATGAAACCTCAATATATTCTTCTTCCGAAGTTCTCTTCATTCGTTCTTCATAGTTATTCATTTTGTCCTCCATGATTTAGTTTCCAGAGGTCTTGCACAGACATATTGACCAGAAAAATTTATGTTAAAATGATTTTAATGGCCAGGTATTTTAACACAAGACCGTAGGATATTTTGCAATCACAACTGCCTTAAATGCCTTCACACTAAAACAGGTTGTATTTTGCATCCCCCCTCAAAGAATAGTTGATTTAAATAATTATCCCTTTTTAAGAACTACTTCAAGAATAGAAACATTAATCAATTTTCCTTCCTTATTCTCAAATTCTTCACTTCCAATCTTAACTTCCTTCACAGAAACATTCTGATCCGTTAAAAACTTCCTTCGCGCAACCTCTGCAACATCCACACATTTAGAAATAAATTTTCCTCTGGCTTTAACTACCACCTCTTTCGCACCATTACCGAACTGCACTATGACTCCAGTTACATAGTTCATAAAAGGCTTACCACCGATAAAAATAGAATTCTCTTCCGATTTCCTTGTCTCTCCTGTCATCTTATTTCGCGTCATCAATAATTACTTTAGTATTCCTTTTGATTCGAGCAATATAACCCGCGATTTTATTTCGCATCTTTTTACTAGGCAAGATTCTCCCAAGAGTCTTTTTATTTTCTTCAAAAGTTTTACCAAATGACTCATCAGAGTTCTTAATCAACTGCCTCGACGTTCTTTTAATCAATGTCGATTTAATTCTTCCCATGTTTATGCATACGATTTTGGGTTTAAAAGCCTTTCGCGAAAAACCGCGAGTCAAGAGCTAAGATTACTTCCCCCCACAACCAAAAGTCCCCTTTAGAATATTTTCTATAAAGAAATTTTGACAAAAAACTAGGTTAGAAAGATATTTAAAGCAAAATTTTCTTTTCATGGAATGAAGATTGGAAGAAAAGCAAGTGGGGGCAGGTATAAAAGACCAAAGAAGAAAAAACTAACTGGAAGACTAAGTCAAGTAAGAACTATAAAACTGGGGGATAAAAAAACTAAAATCACTCGAACAAGAGGTGGAAACAAAAAGTTAATCTCTTTCCAAAATAATATCGTAAATGTAACAACAAGAGGAAAATCAAAAAAATCTACAATTAAAAATGTTCTCGAAACACCGTCGAATACTTTCTTGGCGAGACAAAACATCTTTGTAAAAGGTGCGATTATTGAAACAGAACTTGGAAGAGCAAAAATAACAAATCGGCCTTCGCAAGAATGTTTTATACAAGCAATTTTAATAGAATAATTCAGTATATCTTTAAAACATCAAATTTAATATCAATCCTAACCGGTCTTGCACAATCCTAATCCCTAACTTTGTGCAGAAAACTTCTTAATAGCAGATAAAAAATCCACATCAATTTTCTGCAAAAACATTTCACTAATCAAACAACAAACGTTGTGGCACAGAACCTTACATAAAATCTCATTCTCCTGAGCAACATCACTTTTACAACTAACAAACTCCCCAAACTTTTTCTTAATCATAAAAAAACCAGTCTCAGCATTCGACCTTAAATGATAATGCCTATAGAATTCTTCTTGGTTTTGTTTAAAATATTTATACATCTTTCTCCACGTTCCAAGTCCGCCACCAACTGCATTACTCTTAAACGGAATATATGGAACTCCCCCAACATCTACAACCGCTTGAAGATTAGCCTTGCTACTATAAGCCATGTCCGCCGAACATTCCTCTACATCAAAATTATCCGCACATCTTTTTAATAAATTTTCAAACTGAGGAGAATCATTAGCAGTTCCTTTAGTAACTCTACAAGCAACAGCAATATTACTTAACACTCCATAAATAATATGAACTTTCTTATATTTTCGATGCTTATTATGAACTGAGCGAATATCACTCCATTTTTCAAACTGATGTGCACCAATACCACTAGCATCGACAGCGAATCTCCTTTCTAACTGGGCTAACGGAACTGCCGATAACTCTATCAAGTATTGTAAAATAACTCTTAAATCTCTATTATTAAAATAATTAAGAATCGTATTAAAATGAGGGACTTGATTAATAAATCCTAATTGTTTGTAAACACCTAAGTCTGAAATTAATCTCCTTGAAGACTGTTTAGTATAAACTTTCAGACACATAGAAAATATTTGATTGTAATAGCTTTTTGCAGTTCCTGCCTTACTTAGATGTTAGTCAGAGGTTTTGTCCACAGTTTCGAGTAGCTCTTTTAGTAAGTGGAAGAATAAGAACTTTTCTTTAGTCTGACTCTCGTTATAACTGCCCCAGTCAAAAGGCTTTATTCCTGTTTCTTTGTAATCGTGTAGCTTACTTTGATATGTTTCCATGTTTTTTCTCCTTGAGTTTAAAGCGGAAGTCCCATAACCTTCCGCAAGACAAAAGCCCATAACATTTTGTCCAATTAGCTTCTTTTGTGTTTATACAATAGTTAGACTAACTATTATAGAGTAATATATTGAGTATTTAAATCTATCTATTTTGTATAATCGTTAGACTAAAGAATAATCAAAAAGCAAACATTTAAATAATAGATAGACTGGTTATTAAGATACTAAATATAATAAAAAGACTAAAATGAATAACAAGGATAAAATATTGGATGAAGCCTTTGATGTAATCTCTGACGGACAAGAAGAAATTCCCGAAGAAAAAAAGATTATATTCGACAAAAAGACAGGACAAGTCTCAATTAAAATTCCAAAAAATCTTGCATTAAAAAAAGGAATCAATGAAAAAACAATATTTGAAATTATATATAATCCAAGGGAAGAAACAATCGAAAGAGCAAAACAATCAGGATTTATCCTATTCCCTAAAAAAAGTGATGATGGCAAAGAAAAAACAAGAGCTTAATGCAAAGATGCGTGAAATAATCAGAATATTACATAAGAAGGGCGGAGCAATGTCGACTCATCGAATAGCAGAAGAAACTGGCTTTTCTTATGTAACTGTAATTAAATATATTAAACAACTCGAAAAAATAGGAGTAATTTTACCACATGGCAACTAAACAAAAAACAAGTAGCAGACCTAAAAGAGGAAAGACCAAAAGATATAGTCTTAACTATCCCAAAATCTACGCTGCTCGAAAGAAAAGGAGTAAATAAAATGGCATACAAACTATCTCCTTCCGCCTTAAACCTAATGAAAGAATGCCCTAGATGTTTTTGGTTAGCACAACATAAGGTATGGAAAAGACCAAGCGGAATTTTTCCAACTCTTCCAAGTGGAATGGATAGAATTTTAAAAATTCATTTTGATAAATTCATGGAACAAGGAAAGTTACCCCCTGAACTTTGTGAGAATAATGATTGTGTAGATATGAAAATATTTGACGACAAAGAAAAGATGAAAATATGGCAGAGTAATTTTAAGGGAATTCAATTCACGGACAAGGACGGAAATTTGCTTCGTGGAGCGGTTGATAACATTTTAGTAAAAGGTAAAAAATTAATTGTTCTCGACTATAAAACTCGTGGCTACCCACTGAAAGAAGATACGGCACAACATTCTCAAAATCAATTAGACACCTATAACTTTCTCCTTAGAAAAAACGGATATAAAACGGAAGATTATGCTTTCTTGCTTTTTTACATTCCGAGAGAAGTTATGGCAACTGGTGAAGTTATTTTTGATACCGAGTTGGTTAAGATGAAAGTTGATGTAGATAGTGCTGAAAATATATGGAAGAAAGCCATGATGTTATTAAATAAAAATTGTCCACAAGAGACTTGTGAGTGGTGTGAGGGAAGGTGAAAGATGGCGAAGAGACTCAATGTAATAGATTTATTTTGTGGAGGAGGTGGACTTTCGGCAGGTTTTGCTAAGGCAGGTTTTAATATAATGCTAGGTGTTGATAATGATGACCCCTCACTTGAAACATTTAAAACAAATTTTAAAGAAGCAAGAGTAGCTAATATAGATTTATTCAATTATCATAATGGTAAGATAAAAGAAATTATCGGAAACAATAAAGTTGATGTAATTATTGGAGGACCTCCTTGCCAAGGATTCTCTTTAACTGGAAAAAGAGAAAGAGGAGACCCTCGTAATAAATTATATTTATCCTTCTTTAGGATGGTTAAAGACTTTTCTCCTAATGCTTTCTTAATTGAAAATGTTCCTGGGATGGGCAAACTTTATGAAGGAAAAGTGAAAAAAGATATTATAAAGAGAGCAAATAAACTAGAATATGATGTATACTCTAATATTTTAATCGCTGCAGATTATGGTGTTCCTCAGATTAGGAAAAGGATATTTTTTGTTGGATTAAAAAAGAAATTAGGTAACTTTAAGTTTCCTAAAAAGATATTAAATAAAGAGAACTATATTACTTGTGAGCAAGCAATTGGTGACCTCCCTGCATTAGAAGGAGATTTCATCGGAGAAGAAAAATCTGATTATGTAACAGAACCAAGCTCAGAATATCAAAAAAAAATGAGAAATAATTCTGAAAAACTCTTTAATCATGTTGCAACTAAACATGCAAAACACGTAAAAAAAGTTATTTCATTAGTTCCCGAGGGAGGTAATTACAAAAATCTTCCAAAAGGTATTGGCGAATCCAGAAAGTTTAATGAGGCTTGGACAAGATATCATAGTAGAAAGCCATCTAGAACCATCGATACGGGTCATCGAAATCATTTTCATTATAAATATAATCGTGTCCCAACAGTAAGAGAGAATGCTCGTTTGCAATCCTTCGATGATAACTTTATTTTCATGGGACCTAAAACTCAGCAGTGTAAACAAGTTGGAAATGCCGTACCTCCACTTCTAGCGTTTCATATAGCAAAAAAAATAAAAGAGGTTGTAGATGAAGATTAATGTAATTGATTTATTTGCAGGTTGCGGAGGTCTTTCCGATGGTTTCTTTAAAACCAATAACTTTGATATGGTTTGTGTTGTTGATTGGAATAAAAAATGCTGTGAAACACAGGTTCATAATATTTCTCACAAATTCGGAAAAGAAGAAGCTAAAGAACGAGTAATTCATTTTGATATACAGGAAACGGATAAATTATTAAATGGTTGGAAAGAGGGAGGAGATTATCCTATTCATTCATATTCAAGAACAGGAATTAAAGTTTTAATCAAAAAGTATGGCAAAATAGATTTAATTATTGGAGGTCCCCCTTGTCAGGCATATTCTGTTGCAGGGAGGGTACAGGATAAAAAAGGGATGAAGGAAGATTATAGAAACTATCTTTTTGAAAGTTATATAAAAGTTGTTAATAAATTTAAACCAAAAATGTTTATCTTTGAAAATGTTCCAGGCATATTAAGTGCCAAGCCTGGTGGAAAATTAGTTATTGACAGAATTAGAGAATCTTTTTTAAAACATGGTTATGAATTGATTGATGATATTCCTCGAAAGGCAGTTTTCAATTGTGCAGATTATGGCGTACCTCAAAATAGAAAGAG
Organism: Nanobdellota archaeon; assembly: GCA_030641715.1. Taxonomy (GTDB): domain Archaea; phylum Nanobdellota; class Nanobdellia; order Pacearchaeales; family GW2011-AR1; genus JAGVXH01. Next base: position 2,049 of record DAOWGX010000009.1, on the reverse strand, counting down.
GGTTATTCTCTTAGGGGTTCGTAAGAATATTTTTAAAAATAAGGCATCTGAAATTTTAAATAAGTTTTATTTAGAGATTATGCCTGGATTAAAAAAGAGAAAAGTCGTCGTAAAAGAAGTCATTGGAGATTTACCTAAATTCTTTCCTAAGAGCGAAAAGAATATCGTAAGAGGCTCGTCTCATTACCCAGAAACTTCTAATATCCCAAATCATTTACCAAGATACCATAGTGCAAGAGATATTAAGATATTCAGGAAATTGGCAGAGGATATTAAAAGTGGTAAAAATAAATACACGAATTCTGAAAAGTTAAAAGAGCTTTATACCAAAATGACTGGCAAAACCTCTTCATTACATAAATACTATGTTCTCAGGTGGAATGCACAATCCACAACAATTGTTGCTCATTTATACAAGGATGGTCTAAGACATATTCATCCAGACCCAAAACAAGCAAGGTCTATAACAGTAAGGGAGGCAGCAAGACTTCAGTCTTTTGATGACGATTTTATTTTTATTGGAAGTCAATCTGACCAGTATAAACTAATTGGAGATGCTGTTCCTCCAAGATTTTCGAAGGTACTCGCAGAAGGAGTCGATAAACTTCTATCTAAATATTCATAAACTATTTCTTTTCTATTTTACTAAAATTCATATAATATTGATTCTCTCCAGTTCTAGTAATATCAACATATGTTCTACCATAGGCTTTTAGATGCTCTAAAGTAATTTTTTCTCCAGGAGAAACTCCCAACCTCTTCCGAATATACAAACCAAAAATATCTTTCCTATATGCGGAAGCTATCTGCTTTGGATATTGAATTCCATTTATCTCCTGGTTTCCTTCTTCTAAAATATCCATTGCTGTACCATCATCCCAGATTACTTCCACAGGAATTCTGTACTTTTTTGCTTTTTTCAGTTCTACACCTTCTAGTCTTTCATAAGATTTTGCTTTAAAAAAACCTGTTCTAATTGCTGTAGCAGAAATTTTTATGTAAGCATCATTCGAACAAGTATGTGCTTTTTCTCCCTGTCCCCAATTTAAACCAGAAGCTCCGGGAGGTAATTTCCCTCTTTTATTTACAAAAGACATACGAATCGTTTCGACAGCCCCAAGAGAATCTTTTCTTATGATTAAATCTCTCGGATTTAGATTGAGAGCCTTTCTTATGTTTGAGATTTTTGTTTTTAATTTTGGATTTGTGCATCTCTCCACCCTTTCGCCACCTAATATAAATGAGATATATTTTTCTAATATTTCAAAATCTTCTGGCTGTATGGTTATAAGAGATTCTCTATCTGGAGTATACAATCCTTGGTAGGTAAAATTCGCAGAACCTATTAAGGCTTTTGTTATCTTTCCTTTCGACTTCCAAACGTAAATCTTTGAATGCACTCCATTTCCCGGTAAAGAATAATATACTTCAAGATGGTCTTCAGTTAAGTCAAGGTGTTTTAAGTGGGAATGATTTGGTCCAGGAACCCCAGAGTTTGAGCTCATTCCATACAATGCTTTTATTTTTCTTCCACTCTGTATAATTTTCTCTACTTGAACACTTCCAAGCCATCCAGAAATGATTACTAATTCATCATCTTTATCATCAAATCCCTCAAACACAACCCTATCTAAATCATTAGTATATAGCATAAAATCCTCAAGAGAAACCTATTTTTAACCCTTTTCCTTATTTTTTGTAATAAAATATCCAAATTACAATTATGAATTTAAATCTTTATTTTTCATTTTTTGTATTTGTGCAACTTTCAAGGAAATTGTGCAACGAGGCTGAATTGTGCAAAGCCATCCTAACCCATAAGCTTAAAAAGGCAATCAATTTATAAACCTTACTATGGCTCCTCTTAAAAAATGTCCAGAGTGTAACAGTTCTAAACTAATTTACGACGAAACACAAGGAGAAATAATCTGTGGAGACTGCGGACTACTCGTCGAAGAAAGCATGGTAGATACTTCTCACGAACTAAGGGCTTTCGATAAATCTACAAAACAATCACGGGGAGGAGCACCAGCATCATTACAAAAATTC
>DAOWGX010000006.1 GCA_030641715.1 Nanobdellota archaeon | reverse complement strand
TGTAAATGCAGCTTCACTATAAGCTCCACCAAGTAATTCAGCAGCGACGGAGTTGATAGCAGAACCACCAACAACAATCAAGTTCTTTCCGGAAACGGAAGCAACTTCACTGTCCTTAACAGTCATAACACCAACACTAGTATCAGTAGAGATAAGAGTTACTTCTGGAGATGTAATGTATACATCAGCAGTAACTTCATCACCGTGGTAGATTATCTTAACACTCTTCTGTCCTGAACTTGGCTTGTTGTATAAGATTTCGGTTGCAAGAGCAGTGTATGTGAAATCTCTCCACACATCAGTGCTTCCAATCTCAGTAGATGTAGCATCTGCGTTCTCTGTATCAACAGCACTTACCTCTACTTCAGCAGTAGAAGATCCATCCCATCCAATAGTTAAATTAATCCAGTCACCATCAGCATTCGCTTTGTTACCATCCTTGTCTTCTTCACTCATTACGAGATAGAAAGATGTAGCATTGTGACCTGTAGAACCTCCAGCACCTTCTGTGGAAACGTTAAACGCACCAGCAGCAGTACCATTATCAGTAGATAAATAAGGCAAGTTAACTCTCATTCCTTCTTTTGACCAAAGTTCATTAAAGTTAACACTTCCACTATTATTACCAATAACAACATGCTTAGCTACTCGATTAACAGCTCCAACAACTAAATCCGCATTTCCAATAGAAAATGTATCTGCAGCCTTAGCACCTGTTTTAGTGTCAACCCATGCCCCATTCTTGTAATACTGGAAATCTGTCTTATTTGTTGAACCATCTAATACGAAATTAGTAGCTCTCATCAAATAAGATTCGGCATCGTTCCCATCGTTCCAGGAAACAATAAAGTAATCATCAGTATCCTTATCGAATGTAAGGTCCGCACCAGTAGCCGCAGTAACTAATTTGTTATCTGCATCTTTACCGATACCCGCAAAGGCACCAGAAGTAGTAGCATATAAGAAGTTAATATCAGCTTCACCATCCTTCAATGGGAAGTTTTCAAGAGTAGCATATAAATCTCCACCTTGTGCAACTTCAATAGTTTCTTCAATAGGATATGTTAATCCTCCATAAGACATCTTAACAGCTCCGAATCCTGGCATAGTTATCTCAGTAGTTTCTGTGATAAATAAGTCATCATCAGCAGCCCAAACAAGAGTAATCTTTGAAACAGTTTCTGTGGCACCTGCACCATTGGCATGTCCACCACTTGCATTAAGAACAGTCGATGTAAGTCCAGAAATGGAATCATCATTAATCTTAACATCTGTGGAACCCCCTCCAGTAAGTGTTAACTTACCAGAACCGATACTAAATTCAACCTTGCTAATACCACTATCTTTAGCAGTATACATGATATCCTTTATACCAAGATAAGAACCATCGCTAAGTTTGTATGTCTGAGATTCGGATAAACTATTTGTAGTTTCACCGTTAACAGTTAACTTTACTTCCGAAGTACTAATAAAGTTGATACTAACTGCATAAGCAGTTCCTTCAACATTTAATGTAGTAGATTCGCCTTCAGATAAAATTGTATCCGAAGCGGAATCAAGAAGAGTTAATACAACATTAGCACCTGAAGTCGTATTGGATAGAACATAGTATGTTTTACCCATAAATGGCAACTCAGTTGTAGCTAAATCGTTAATTGTTGGTTCATCACTAAAGTCAAGAGTGTATGTTAATACAGTTTGACTAGAGGAAATTTTGAATCCAACAGTAGGAGAATCTTCAGCATAATCATTATCATCAAACATTGTTAATTGGACACCGGCATCAACATCGATTTTTTGAGTGTAATCAAACTCATCGTTGTCATTGTCGATAAATTTACCATCTGCTAAAAGAGTTGGTAATTCGTCGTCATCAATACTTGAAGAAATAATACCTGTAATGTTACTTCCTAGATTAAACTTTGTGGATGTTCTCTCGAATTTGAAAGAATCACCGTCTGACGTAGTTGTAGTAGCACCTGTTCCAGCAGAACTTGCATCTAAATTAGAAGCAATACTGGAGGCTGCGATATTGTCTGAAGGGGCTGCATTAGCACCAACAACAATTGCAGTGTTAGTTGTGAAAGGTGTTGGGTAAGATGCAGCGAATGCTGTACCTACTGTCATTCCAATCAAAGCAGTACTTGCTAAAACCGTCATAGCTTTTCTAAATATTTTTTTCATTATTTTAAACCTCCTTTCAGCACCATTAGTTTAGCCGCCTTCTTCAAGGCCGCGGAAATCCGCGTTCAACATTTTCTAATAGTCTGGCAAGGTCTTATAACTAGGGAGCGTTATAAGTGTCATCACTAGGAGTCCCTATATGAACACTGACTAGTCAGCATTATTGATAAACAATAACGCTTGATAGTATGACTCATTTTCCCTATATAAAGCTTACTCTCTTCTACTTAAAATACTCCTAAAAATGCCTGTTTTTAGGGGTTTACTTATAAAGCTTTTGCTGTCACATTCAAAATGTAACATTTTTGGCTAAGGTGTTCTTTCCCTTAAACGTGCTAAATCCCTATATAGGGTGTAAAATCCCCCCTACATCAAAAGCATAAGATTTATATATCTAAATAAATATCCCCTATATGTAAAATACACTAAAAATGACTGGAAAAAAGAAAACGAAGATAAGATATGTTGAAGTGAATGTGAAGAGTGGGAATTTTGTTTCAAAACTTTTAGGGGAGAGAAAATCTCACGATTTTTCGGATATTAAACTTTTAAGGAGTCTTTTGAGTAATGAGAAGGCGCGAATTCTTCATGTTTTGAGGACGAAAAGTCCGAGGTCGATTTATGCTTTGTCGAAGATTCTTGGCAGGGATTTTAAGTCGGTTCGTGAGGACATAACGGTTTTGGAAAGGTTTGGGTTTATTGAATTTCATGCCGAGAAGACTGGGAGGCGGGAGTCGTTGAAGCCTGTGCTGGTGGTTGATAGGCTTCAGGTGATGATTGATATTTAGATTTTGTTACAAGTTTTTATTCTGATTACTAAACTTTCGGAACCTGATACGATGATTCTCTGTGCTACCCGAGAAGGACCTGTACAGTTTCCTTCGATGATTCTTAGAATGCCTTGTTGTCCTTCGTCGTCTTTTACGAAGAAATCTAGTTGGTACGATTCTATTGTTGCTTCGCTATCAACCAAGGCTTCGAGGACGTCTTTTAGGCTCTCGTTGAGATATTCGCACGCGGACAGTCCCAAATTACTACATTCGTCTTCTTCGTAACAACTTTTAAATAAGTCTTCAAAGCTGTCGAATTGTGGTTCGAAAACAATTGCACACTCAGTTGTATGCTTCATAATCGACGCCAACATATTTTCAATCGCGAGACTGTTCGAGGGTTCGGGTGAATTTCTCACAGAAATAATTAAAAAAACCATTAGACCTACTATTACAAGTACAACTATTAAAACAAACCCGACCATTTCTTGCTGGGCATTTTTGTTCTCTATTTTCATGTACTAATCACCCCGACAACTAATTTTCCGACCTCGCATTTATCATAAACATATCCTGTTTCTTTAATTTTTTTGCAGATGGACACATACGTCGAATATGTTCTTGTGTTTTCTTGCCTGTTGTCATAAACTTCAAAATAATTACAGTTTAATGCTGGGCATTTTATCTGCTCGTCGAACTTGGGATAAATTTTGTAGACTTTTACCGACGCTACGGGCCAAAATTCGGAGTAATAAGAGCCAAGATTCCCTGACATTATTATTAGCTTGTCTTCATCTAAGGATAGAGATTCTCGGGAGTTGTAACTTAGCTCAGGCATATCTGCAATAACTTTCAACGAGGAAATTGCCTGCTCGGTTTGTAATTGTGCAACGTTCTTTTTTATATCTCTGAATTGAATCCCTAAAAAGAATAATCCGACTAAAATAAAAAATAGAAATACTGCCAAGATCATAAATGCCATTTGCTGAATCTGCATTTGTCCTCTTTTGATTTTCCTTAGTCCCATAGTCCGCAAACCTCTCTATTGTTTTTGTTTTCAAGATTTTTAGAGACGGTGTATAGTCTGCTTAAATCGCTGGATGTTGCGTTGATTGTTGCGCTGTTCCAATAAATCAAATCTATCTTTAAGTTAGTATTACAGCTTCGGGCATCCATTAAATCTGCTTTATCGATAAGTCCTTGGGCAATCATTCCTGTTCGATGCATCAATCGCCGGACATTGCAATCGTAGATTTCCTTGTCTGAGAAAATTGCGGCATACATTAGGTTTCCGACATAATTCATATTCGAGCCATATTTTTCTACGCTTCCCCAATTGTAAACCGACTTGCAACCCGAGAAACAAGAACCTCGAACTTTCACATCACAGTCGCTTCCTGAACCGAAACAAACTTTTACTGAGTCTTCGACGGTGCAATTTTCTATTTCAATATTTTGGATATTCATTCCTTCAACCTCTTCGACAATCTCGTCAGGGGCATTAAGGAAACAGTATTTCTCTGGTGTCAAAAAAATCAAGTCTGCAACTTTATACGGGAATTCGAAGGGTTTTGAGAAGACGTAATACTCTTTTCCGGAATTCGTTTCCGAAGAAAAAATGTATTTGTTATGGACGGACACTTGCTCACCTGGAATGTTCCACGCCTCGCCGACGTCGGATTTCGTTGAAACGGAAATCGCATGTTTTCCGAATTCGTCGTCGAAACAGAAATTGTTTATTCGCGTTTCTTGTTTGAATAAGATTCTTCCGAAAGAGCCTTCGGAGAAACCTGCTTGTAAGGGGTCGGTGATTATCGAAATGCTCTTCGCAACTTCTGTGTCTGTTTGAAACCTCATACTATCTCCTGCTTTCATCGCTCCGTAAATCGCCAGAACTAAAATCGTGGCTCCTGCAATAATTGCGAAGAGCCAGACGAAATTAAACTGGGCTTTTTTCTTGTATTTGAGGGGTGAGAGCGTAGAGACTTGGCTGTTTTCTCTTTTATTTATCATTACTCAATCCAAACCAATTTATCATAAAAATCTTTTTTAATCATCAAGCCGTCCGCAACATTAACGCAGTAAGGATTTTTCGTTTCGCTAATCTTTGTGATGTCGAGATGATTGATTAATTTCCATTCCATACCTTCGGCTGCTCCAGGAGGTATTAGGAAAATATTTGCTTCGTAAACGTAAAAATCCTTGATGAATTCGTAATCGTCACCTTTGTGAGTTATCGTTGCTGATAGGTTGGCGAAACAAATTTTGTCAATCTTCGAAGGTAGGTTCATCTCGAATTTGGAAGAACTCGACTGTCCTCTCCATGCGTCGTCGACGGCTTCTTGTAGTTCTTGGTAGAATAATCCCACGCTTGAAGTATCGCCGAAACTCAAAAAAGATTTAACTCCTATGAACGCGACTACGATAAAAATTACGATTAGGAATATGGCGAATATCATTCCGAAGGGGAGTGCCATTGTTTGTTGTCCTTTTTTTTCCATAATCACCTCACAAGAAATTCTGACTCAACCTCACTACAACTGAGCAATCTGCGTCTTCGTTTTTAAATTCATCCCGACATTTGATATAGTAAGTTTTGCCTTGTATCCATTCGGCTACGTGAACTGTCGAATTCGCGTAAGGCATTTGCGTCCCTTCCTCAAAACTAAAATCACAATTATCTAAGCTGTAAACACATTCGCTGTCTTTAACGGTTACAATCTTCAACATCTGGTCTTCCTCGTAAACTCTTGCGACAACAGGTGCGCTCTCGTCAATATCTAATAGAAATTCCATCGTGTCCTTTACAACATTGCCACCTTCATCGACGCATTTGATATAATACTTATGATTTCCTGCGTCCAAATCCAACCTTTGTGTGTGGATGCCGTCCTCGGTGTTTGTGTCATAGAACATAATGTAGTCGTTATCTTTGTCGGTAAGAGAGTAGAAGCAAACTGCTTGTCCGTTGTTACATCCGAATAAAGTTTCGACGTATAATTCCACGGGAGAAGGTCTAACCGCCCCGAAAATTGTCCCGTTCGGTTGCAAGTTCTTCATTTTCAATCCAGTACTTCCCCGAAGACTAAATACATAACTTTCTTTGTTCTCGTTTCGATCTTCTTCTGCCTTGCCCGGCTGGTCTTTACATCTCACGTAGAATTTTGTTTCGTCTCGGGCGATCCCGGTTAAATTAGCTTTACAAGTAAACAATTGTTCCGCATTAATTTGGTACAATTCGCTCGAACAAACCATTCCATTTTGCATATTATTATAATCCTGGTTCTTAGGACTCCACCTGCAATCCGCAGGTTCATTGGTATAAAATTCAACCACTGCACTCGCTTGATCTTCAGCAACGCAGCCACCATTAGTAATCGATGTCGCCTTAATCTGGGGGGCCGTGCTATCCGGTGTTGGATCGATGCAAAACTTCACAGCGTATTCTGCTAAGTTCTCATTACCTTGTTTGTCTCGACATCTGATAAAGAAAGTAATATCCTTCCCATTTTCTAGGGGGAACGAAGAGTTTGCAATATCTTTTGCACCAGGCAAGGAAAATTTTTCTGAATGATTATAGAGATATAAATTATCTCCACTCATATATGAAACCATGTCATCGAATGTCGAAGTATGGCTAAAATCTATTTTACATTGTGCTGGCTCGTCGGTGTTGACTCCGAATTCTAGTGGGGTGAATGCTTTTAGGCATCCGTCGTTGCTGTTTATGTAAACGATATTGAATCCGGGTCCTGGCGGGGAATTTTTTACGTTGGTGTATTTGTGGTCGTAAGTTAGTTTGTTTTTGTCTGGGCTGATAATTGGAGGGTTAGTGTCGTCGTGTCTGACAGTTATGCAACGTTCTTGGTCGGTTCCTTTGTTTACTAATTCGCAATTTTGCCCGAGTGATTTGCAACGATATTCTGAGCATGGTAGGTCTGGGTCGTTGCATTCTTCGCAGACGTCTCCTCCCGTCGGTGCTTGCCAAGGCATGCAGTTGAACTCGACGGTTTTCACGCTTTCTTTTCGGTACATCATTACGAAAACCAGGACTCCGATACCTACACCGATTAAAGGATTTGCCATCCATGTTGGTGTTTTAGACCAGACTGATAGTGCTCTGTATGAGCCAAACCCTGCGGACATCGCCGTCGATAAAGCTTTAGTATTTCCTTCACTCATCCCGAACAAGCTTCCTATCATCTTTCCGGTTAGGTATGCTACTACTGCCCATTGAAGACCAGAAACCAATGCGTCCATACTGCCCCCTGCAACTAATCCTAATTTCGACGAAAGAAAACCTTTACTCGTGGGTGCTCCGACATAACTTTCCATCTGAGTAGTTGTAAGAGAATAGGTCGTTCCGTCGATAACCATAGTTCCGCCATTTGCGGTTTGTGTAACTGCAGTTCCCTTAAGAACAGCGACCTCTGCACCACCAGCACTTTTAATTGTAAACGCTTTTGTAATAACTGTCGAAGTTTTTGGTAACACAATTTCTGTAGTTGCTGGAGCCAGAGTGCTGGAAACCAGCTTATTACCTTCCATTCCAGCCACACAATCAGGGGGAAGACACACAGACATAGGGGGGTCTTCTCCAGCCACATAAGGAATTGATATCAAAAAAGAAAACGCGAACAGGGAAAATATCATCAACACAATTTGGAAACTCGCTGTTGCTTTTTTGTTGAGAAATGTCGTCTCTTTTTTCATAAATATTATAGCTATTAGTTATTTATAAATTCTATTATCGTTGGGGATTATTCTATATTGGTAATTTCTATAGGTATAAAAAGCCTGTGAGGTATTTTGTGGGATGAGGGAATTTGTTTATTACTCTAAATCGGCGGTGACGGCAGGGAATTTGATTAAGGACGATTTGAAGAAGGCGGGGCGGATGGATATTGTTTGTAATGTGATTATTTCGGCGTTTTTTACTTCGAACGCAATGAGGAATGATGTGAGGTTTCATTTGATTTTTGACGGGGCTCCGAATGCACCGAGGCATTTGGTTTTGGAGTCGAATGAGGAGATGCCGATTTCGAAGAAGAATGTTGCGGGGTTGATTAAGAGGATGTTGTATAAGTCGCCGGACAGCGAGGGGTTGTTGGAGGTTTTTCCGGGGGCGTCGATTGAGAGGAAAAGTTTTGAGAAGGTTGTAAAGGAGTTGGATGGGGAGAGGGCCACACGCGGCATACCCTCTAAATTGGGAACTTCTAACGAAGTTCCACCTTCATCGGGCAATGTTTTGTTGTTGGATGGGAAGGGAAAGGATTTGAGGGAGTTGGAATTGCGGGGTAATGAGGTTTTTATTATTGGGGACCACGAGGGTTTTCCGAAGGATAAGGGAAAGTTTTTGAAGAGGATTGATAAGATTTCGGTTGGGCCGAAGGTTTTGTTCGCGTCGCAGGTGATTACGATTTTGCATAATGAGGTTGATAGGAAGGAATAAAAACTGAAGAGAAATCTAGAAATATGAATAAAAAATTTGATGTTCAAAAGGTTTTTAATGAGGTAAGAGTTCAATTGAAAAGAGGTTGGGATTTTGAACCTACACTTATAGAGTTAGTCAGATTGAGACATTATGTGGCAGATTCTGTGGAAAATTTTGAACGACTTGAAAATCCATCTAGTGAATGGGGGTTTGATCCAGATGGGGAGGCCATAGTTAGATTTTTTAGTGATTTATATGCAGTTCCTATTGAATATCACTATCAGAATGTGGGGGAGTTTGGAAGAAAGTTTAGGCAATATTTAAAGATAAAACAAGAGAAAGCACATTATCCTTAAATTGTCCTGAGGAAGATTGTGATAGTCTTCCAGTAGAAATAAAATAATCTTCTCAAAATATAGATATCTATAAAAACTAGGAAGTATATTTGTGGATATGGATAAAAAACAAATTATTGCAACGTTGGAAAAAAGGCGGGATACGTTGAGAAGATGGGGAGTTAGGCGAGTTGGTCTGTTTGGGTCGTATTTGAATGGAACGCAAAAAAGGGGAAGTGATGTTGATTTGTTGATTTCGCTTAACGATTTAACTGCCAGAAATTATTTTGGGCTGTGGACATATTTTGAGAATTTGTTTAAGAGAAAGGTTGATTTGATTATTGAGTCAGATTTGAGAAAGGAATTGAATTACGTCAAGAAGGAAGTGGTGTATGTTAAGATATAAAACTTTAAAGAAGGTAATTAAGGAGATGAAATTATAATGAAAAAGGCGGCTAAACTTATCGTGAAGGGAACTGTGCAGGGAATTTTTTTTAGGCAGTTTGTAAAGGGGCATGCTGATGATTTGAAGTTGCGAGGGTTTGTTAGGAATTTGTCGAGTGGCGACGTTGAGATTGTCGTCGAGGGTGAGAGCGATGCGATTGGGAGGCTTGCAGGGTTTGTTCGGAAGGGTCCTGAGCACGCACAGATTAGGGGCGTTCAGGTTGAGGAGAGAAAGTGGTCGGGGGATTTTAAGGAGTTTAAAATTCTTAGGTTTTGATAGTTTTATAAATCTGATTAATATGTAATTTTATGGAGTTGGTCGGGAGAGAGAAGCAGATTGTTGACGAGAGAGTTAAGAAGATAGCGATGCTGAGGAATGAGGGGGTTAATCCGTATGCGCATCGGTTTGGGTTGAATGAGAAGAGGGTTTATTCTGTCGATGTTAAGGAAGAGTTTAGCAAATTAGAAAATGAGGGCAAGTCTGGGAAGGAGGCTGTCGTCGCTGGTCGGGTTATGGTGAAGAGGAGTTTTGGGAAGTTGTCTTTTTTGAGTTTGCAGGATTTGCGTGGGACGATTCAGGTTGTTGTTCAGAAGGGTGAGGTCCCCGAGGAGGTTGTTGGGATGTTTAAGAAAATTGATGGTGGCGATATTATTGGTGTTCGGGGCGAGGTTGTGAAAACTCGGACTGGGGAGGTTTCGATTATGGCGCAGGAGCTTTTTATTTTGACTAAGTCTATTTTGCCTTTGCCGGA
>DAOWGX010000001.1 GCA_030641715.1 Nanobdellota archaeon | reverse complement strand
TGATGGGGATGTTGAGCTTTGGAGAATGAATTATAATCATTTTAGACCGCATATGAGTTTGGGGAATAAGACGCCTGATGAAGTTTATAATGATTTTAGATTGCTATTTTAGGGGGTGACATATGTCACCTGCTTCTACATTTTAAAAGTAACCAATAACCTTTAAAAACCATAATTTACACCAACTAACATGCCAAAAATAGAAAAACCCACTTGGGTAAAAATGAAAGAACCGGAATTAAAGAAAATAATAGCAAAGCTTGCAGAAAAACATGCTCCCTCAAAAATTGGCCTAATTCTTCGAGACCAATATGGAATTCCAACAACAAAAGTCTTCGGTAAAAAATTAAAAGCGTATTTAAAAGAACTCGGAATCGGAAAAAACGAAGACCTTGAAAACGCAAAAAAGAAAGTCGACAAAATGAAAGAACACCTAAAATTAAACATCACCGACAGAAAAGCGAAACATAAACTTCAGCACGCACAATCAAGATTAAACATCACCAAAAAATATTTTGGTGTTTCTATCCGAGATTAAAAAACAGTTTTCTCTAATCACCTAAACATTTTTAAGCAAACAAGAATTCAATACCTAATGCTAAAAAGGGTTGAACAGTTTACAAAAGAATTCCTCGAATTCTCAAAAAACAAACCGATAAGAATCATAAGTCACTATGATACCGACGGTATAACCTCTGCATCAATTCTCGCAAAAACATTAAAACGACTCGACAAAAAATTCACAATCAAAATTGTCAAAAGTCTCGAAGAAAACATAATTAAAAAAGAACTTTTACGACAACCAAAAGAAATAATTCTTTTCAGCGATTTAGCATCAGGAAGCCTCAAATATTTCCAAAACCTTCAAGACCCAATTTTCATAATAGACCATCACGAAATCCATGCTGACGAATTAAACGATAAAATAAAAATCATCAACCCACACCTCACGGACAAACCTAAAGACAACGAATGTACTGGTGCAGGACTCTGCTACCTTTTCGCTAAAGCAATCTCATCAACTAACCAAAATCTAGCCCCATTAGCTATCATCGGAATGATCGGCGACAGACACGAATCAAATCTCTCGAAGATAAACCAACAAATCGTAAACGACACGATAGATTTGAAAATAAAAAAAGGACTCATTCTCTATCCCGCAACAAGACCGCTAAAAAGAGCCTTAGAATGGTCCACATCCCCTTACATCCCGGGAGTTACAGGCAACAGAATAGGAGTTCAAGAAATTTTAAGAGAAACCGGAATTGATTATGAGAAAAATTTACTTAATCTAACTGAAGACGAAATGTCAAAATTAATAACTGCAGTGATGATTCGACGAGCTCAACATAACAAGGTCGACGACATAATCGGAAATCTCTACATCCTAAAATTTTTCAACACAAAAGAAGACGTCCGGGAAATCTCGGTCTTAATAAATGCGTGTTCGCGGCTTGGTCACAGCGACACTGCAATCGCATACTGCCTCGAAAACTCAAAAGCAAAATCTCGGGCCCTTGACATTTATACAAAATACAAACAAGAATTAGTTTCAGGACTAAGGGTCGCGGAAAATATGGAAAAAATAAAAGGGAAAGGTTTCGTAATATTAAACGCCAAAGACCAAATTAAAGATGTTATCGTCGGAACAATCTGCTCAATGCTCTCCTCCTCTTCAAGTTATAATGAAGGAACAATCCTCATAGGTATGGCATATAACAAGGACAAAATTAAAGTTTCTGCACGAATCGTCGGGCACGAAGGACGAAACTTAAAAGAAGTCTTAGAAAAAACAATCACAATATTTAAGGACGGCAATCCTCAAACTATGGCAGAAGTAGGCGGACATCACTTCGCCGCAGGCTGTCTCATCGAGAAAGAAAAAGAATTGGATTTTATCGAGGCATTGAAAAAAACTCTTGAGATAGAAATTATAAAAATTTAATCTCAATCAAACAATTAGATTCAGATCAGCAAATCACTAACGAGGTGATTTTTAAAATTTCAAACAAGTAGATTTAAAAACCAAAATCAACACCCATCTCTATGGAAGGGAAATTTATCAAAGTAAAATGCTCAAAATGTAAGGAATCTCAAGTAATATTTGGAAAAGCTTCTACAAAAGTTAGATGCCTTGGATGCAACACAATCTTGGCTTTGCCGTCTAGTGGAAAAGCAAAAATCCGTTCAAGAGTCGAAGAAATTTTATAGTATACCCTCAAAGCAAGTATAAATTTAAATAATAAGATCAATTCAAAATTAGAATGAAATTAAATCAAAACGAAGTTTTGGAAAATAAGTTTTTCTACTTGCGAGAAATTTCTTTTTTCTAAAAAGAAAGAAATCAATGAAAGAAAACGATTTAGTACTATGTAAAGTAGAGAAAGTAACAAATACGATTACATTCGTAAGACTGCCCAATGGAAAACAAGGAACGATCATCTCTCCCGAAATCGCCCCCGGAAGAATCAAATTCATGCGACAATACGTTGTTCCAAACAAACAAATTGTCTGTAAAATCCTAGAAATTCTAGGGGATAATATTCATCTATCTCTTCGAAGAGTTAATTCTAAAGAGAAAAAAGAAGTCATGCAAAAATTCAAACAAGAACAAGCAATCAATGTCGCATTCAAACAAATTCTCGGAGAAAGATTAGAAGAAATAAACAAAGAAATTCTAAAAGAATTTACAACTCTTTCAGAATTTATCGACGCTGCAAAACACGATGAAAAATTAATAACAAATTATGTCCCAAAAGTAAATCAAGAATCAATACAAAAACTTACCGAAAAGGGGAAAACAAACTTAGAACTAAAACAAAATATCCTAATCAAATGCCTCGAAGACGATGGAATAAAAAGAATCAAAAAAGTCTTCGAGATAGAAGATAAAAATATATCTATCACATACATCGCCGCGGGACAATTTAAACTTAAACTTCAAACAGAAAATTTTAAGGAAGGTAAAAACCAAATGACTGAAATTCTAGAAGAATTCGAAAAACGGGCAAAAGAAAATAATTGTGAATTTTTCGCAACCGACGAAAAATAAAATGATATTTCTTGAAACAAACATTAGCACCACGCCAAGCAACGAACTTAAAAAATGCCTAAAATGCAAAACCTACACACTTCAAGACATATGCAAAAAATGCAACCTCAAAACAGAATCAACCCATTACAAATTCTCTCAAATTCGAGACGCACCACCTAGAAGTATACCTTTCAAAAAGAGATAATCCCAAAAATTTATATATCTTCTTACTCGACTCATTAAAATGGATGAAACTTGCCTAATTTCAGGGGGATTAGCAACAGCAATTAGTTATATTACTCCAAATATCGTTAGTTACTTTGATGAAAAAAACTATTTTATTCAAAAACAAGTAGAGTATAAGGATAAAGAGAAAGTTCTAAATGAACCAAGAATAGTTGAAGATACACACGGACATAAATTTCGTACTACTGTAAATCCAAATGAAGTAACCTTCTATTATGGTTTAGAAAAGTTACTCTGTTCAGTAGGAAGATCCTTAGCACGTAAAAGGTTCGAAGAAGGAAAGTTCGATAAAGTGATACAAAATATGTCTATGACAAAACATCTCATCAACCAACCTATAGATCCCTAAAATAACTCTTTCTGTCCAATCTCACCCTTAACGGCCTCCATATCCGCCTCCCACAAAGGCGTCAACTTCACCCTATTATAAATTATCGCCGCAGGATGAAACAACGGAATCAGTTTAAATTTAAGACCATCCATCTCAATCTCCCGAACCTTCCCATGCACCTGCGTAATCCCTGGCTGCTCCTTCATTTCATCAACCTTCCCCAACGCCAAAAAAAACTTCGTCGCATAATTCCCAAGCGAACAAACAATTTTGGGTTTAATCGCCTTAATCTGTTTCATTAAATAAAGAGTATGTGCCTCAATCTCATAAGGCAACGGATCCCGATTTTCCGGAGGACGATATTTCAAAATATTACATATATAAACATCATCTAAACTCAGACCAACCTTCTCAAGCAACTTATCTAAATTTTTCCC
>DAOWGX010000026.1 GCA_030641715.1 Nanobdellota archaeon | reverse complement strand
CCAATATTGAAATAATTAATGCACCCAAGCTTAAATTTTTTACTATATGCCATTGAATTGTAAAGAATTCGTAATCTTAGATTTGTGTTGTAACTGTCACATAATTATGGTTTAGCACATTCAATAAACCTCACCACTAACCTTATAAACCCAAATCCCTCACAATTTTTATCGTATCAGGTGCGGACCTCGGAAACGAGTAGTAGCATTAAAGAATATCAAAGATGTTTCATTGAGAAAATTTCTCAGGAAATTCTCTAAACTCCTGAGCGGAATTATAACTCATTAAAATGGCAAACGAAAAAGAAGAAACTATAACAACAGTAGAAGTAAGAAAGCCTACAGAGGATAGTCCAAAAAAAGAAGACCAAACCATCCTAACACCTCTCGAAGACTACATCAAAACCGCGTCGTATCTAGGGATGAAAGTAATTACCCCCACAATGAGGAAGTACGTTTACCGAAGACGACTTGACGGACTCGCAATCTTGAACACACTTTTAGTCGACAAAAAGTTAGCGGACGGAATAGACTTTATCAAACAATTTAAACCAAACGAATGGACATTAGTTTGTAAAAGAGAAGCAGGATGGAGGGGTGCTAAAATGTTCCACGAACTGACTGGTGTCCGAACTTTCACTAAAAAATATCCTTCAGGAATTTTGACAAATACAAGATTAGATAATTTTATCGAGACAAAAATGATTTTAATTTGCGACCCATGGTTAGACAAAAACGCTCTTGCCGACGCTAAAAACGTAAGAATCCCTGTCATTGGAATTTGCGACACGAATAACCACACTGCAGACATCGACGTCGTAATGATTGGAAACAATAAATCAAACAAATCTCTCGGACTAATGTTCTGGTTAATGGCGAGAGAATACATGAAAGCACACAAAATTGATAAGCCTCTGCCCAGTCTTGAAGAATTCGTCGGCGAAGCACTCGTACTAGAAGAACCACGAAAAAAGAAGTTGGCCAGAGAAAAGAAAGAAAGAGAATTGAAATCTGGCGAGGGCGCGATTGAGGAGAAGATGAAAGCATTGGCAGAAAAAGCGGACGAAGAATCCCGAGAAGCGACTGAAGATGAAAGTGTTAGCGTCGGCGAAGAAGTGAAGGAAGGAGTTTAGATAATTCTTTGATATTTTATATGGAGATAAGTTTATAAATTTCATTCACCCCAAAATATCAAGATGGGGATAAAAAAACAGTTCACAATACTCAAAGAGAACTGGCTTCTAATCGTTTTAGCAATCGTTCTATTCATATTCCTGTCAGGAGGAAGCGGAGTCCTAAACAACCTCGCAACCCAAAGTGGATTCGATAACTCATGGTCTCGAGCAGGAATGGAAAGCAGGGGCTTAACAGATTCAATAAAAGGTGGCTACTATCCCGGCTTCGCAAATTCAGATTTCTCACCAGAAACCGAAGAAAGAAAAATAATTAAAACCGCAAGTTTGTCGACGGAAATTAAAAGAGGATTATTCAAAGAAGCCGAATCCAAATTAAAAAACATCATAACCTCATCAGATACATATTTACTAAACGAGCAAGTAAGTAAACAAGGAGATAGAAGAAAATCTTATTATTACGGTTCTTATCAATTGAAAGTCGACGTGGAAAAATACGATTCCGTAATTTCCCAGCTAAAAGAAATTGGAACCATCGAATCTTTTAACGAGAACACAAATGATGTTACAGGAAGATATACAAACCTAGGGATAGAAATCGAAGTAGAAAAACAGAGGCTTTTGAGATATGAAGAAATATACAACAACGCAAAAAGCGTAAGCGACCAGATTGATTTGAGCGACCGAATCTTCAATCAAGAAAGAACCATCAAATACCTCGAAGACTCTCTAAAAAACATCGACCAGCGAGTTGACTATTCAAGTATTTATTTCACAATGAACGAAGAGCGTTCAGAATATTACGACGTCGTCCTCGTTAAACTATCCACTCTAATAAAAAGTCTCGTAGGAAGTTTCAACACCCTAATCCAACTTGTCTTCGTCCTGATTCCTTGGGCTATCGCTTTATTTTTTATCGGACTTGGATGGAAACATTTTAAGAAAAAATAATATTAAAGATTTTTAATTTAGTTGGAATAGTATAAATTTTTTCTATTGTGTTTTAGGTGATTCCACAAAAACTTATAAACAAAAAATATAAAAACTTTAGAAAGATAAGGATATTAATGAGCATTTTAGATAACTATGTCGACGGAATAAATAAAGCACCGAATTTAATTACAGGAGATTTTATAATTAAGATTCTTGAGAAAATTACCAAGAATAAGGAGATGAGTAGTACGTACAAGACTCAATGGTCGAAGCAGGATGAAATTTCTGATAGAGTTGAGGGGATGATAAGAGAAGCAAATAAAGAAGTTCTTATTTTAATGGATAATCCTCTTCCTGATTTCTTTAAAAAGAATAATGTTTATCAATCTTTATATGATGGGGAAAAGTACCCCGACATTCAAATTTTGGGACGAATGGAAGAATATGAAAAATATGTATGTCCTGAATTGTTAAAATTAAAAAAAGAATATAGGGGGAATTTAAAAATATCGACTATAAATAAAGAAACAATTAAAACTCCCAGTCTTAAATATGACACGTTTGTAGTTGTTGATAGGCTTAACATCTTTTGGGGTAAGCCCGGTTTTGATGAAGCAAAATTCTTGCAGGGAGCTTCTTTTTTAGCTAAACAGATGTATACAACAATAGA
This sequence comes from Nanobdellota archaeon, assembly GCA_030641715.1. Taxonomy (GTDB): domain Archaea; phylum Nanobdellota; class Nanobdellia; order Pacearchaeales; family GW2011-AR1; genus JAGVXH01. The sequence goes on along the minus strand of DAOWGX010000026.1, from coordinate 981 downwards.
TGATTTAATAGAGAAATGTTCTGAATCACCTGAATATCAATAATTCAATTCTATATTTTGCATGGAAACATTTTAAGAAAAAATAATTTTATCTATCCGTCGACGAGATAACCAAGAACCCCTCCGAAAAAAATTTCTCCTCGAAAAGCAGAAAACTTTATAAACCGATTTTTGCCAGTATTACCGTAAAATGAAAACTTTGGAGATAATATCCAAAGCTTCAATTAATAATTTTGAGGCTAGAATGAGCGCCGGACCAAGAGTCGGGTGTGATGATGATCAATTCTAGTTATGTCTTAAAGCAATGGAGCGATCTTTCTAAATAATTATTATTCAACTTTGTGAAATTAAGTTGAATGGAACATCAGTGCTGATGTCATTTGAAAAATTATCTAGATATTATTATACATTGATTTATATTAGTAGCAAATTTCAAAAGGTTACCTTTAATCTTTTGAAAGCAAAAAGGATTAGGCTCTTTCTTTTTAGAAAAAAGAAATTCCCTGGAAGTAGAAAAACTATTTTTCCAGAACTTCGTTCTGATATGGGAACAACTCTTTCTTTTTAGAAAAGTCTTAAAAAACAATTTTGTTTAATTCCAGTTTATCCTGCTGGAGGATGCTGCTATTTGGTTTGGGTTTAGACATGCAAGTTATTTGCCGTCGTAAGATAGGTGAAAGCAAACTGCTCAGTAACACGTAGATAATCTACCCTTGAGTCAAGGATAAGCACGGGAAACTGTGTCTCACACTTGATAAGGGATTCGACCTGGTAAGGTAGATTCCTGAAACTCGTGCTCAAGGATGAGTCTGCGGATGATTAGCTTGTTGGTGGGGTAATTGCCTACCAAGGCGATGATCATTACGGGCTCTTAGCGGAGTTGCCCGGAGAAGGAATCTGAGACACTATTCCTAGCTCTACGGAGTGCAGCAGTCGCGGAACTTTTACAATGCACGCAAGTGTGATAAAGCGAACCAAAGT
>DAOWGX010000030.1 GCA_030641715.1 Nanobdellota archaeon | reverse complement strand
TAATATCCGGTTTGTCGACGACGAATTCAATCCAAATAAAAAGAACAACATTCTCTTAAAAAACCTATCACCCCTATTTGATATCTACATCAACGATGCCTTTTCAGTATGCCACAGAGACCACACCTCAATTACTGGTTTCCCCAAAAAAATAGCAAGTTGCATGGGTCCATTAGTCGAAGCAGAGTTGAAAGCCCTAGAAAAAATTTCTATAAAAAATTGTCTTTACATCCTCGGAGGAGCTAAACCCGAATCAAACATCAAACTCTTAAAAGGAAATAAAGTTCTTGCCTGCGGATTATTCGGACAGATGTGTCTCGTTGCAAACGGAAAAGATTTAGGGTATCAAAATAAATACCTCAAAAAGAACACACTAACAAAAGGGGGTTACAAAAAGTTTAAATCGAAATTAAGATCGAAATTAAAAAACGTTGAAACACCGATAGATTTCGCTGTAATAAAAAACAATTTCAGAAAAGAATTTTTGTTAAAAGATTTTCCGTTAGAATATGAAATTGAGGATATTGGGGGAAAAACTATAGAGAAATTTGTCAAGGAAATAAAAAAAGCCAGAGTAATTTACATGAAAGGACCTGCAGGTTTTTCCACAGATAAGAGGTTTGCCAAAGGAACAGTCTCGCTGTTAAAGGCTATCGCTTCGTCGAAAGCTTTTAGTCTTGTTGGGGGAGGACATTTAAGCGACACCATTAAAGAACATAAATTACCTAAAAAGAAGTTTGGACATATTAGTCTTTCCGGAGGGGCTTTGTTGAATTATGTTGCTGGAGGGAAATTGCCTGGGATAGAAGCTTTAAGATAAAAACCTTCACTTAAATTCTAACAAGGTCAGAAATATTAGGTTTATCACCTAATTCATAAAATCTTTTGTTAGGATTAATCTTATCCCATTCGTAAGTTAGTAAAATTTGGGATTTTTCTCCCTTAGGTATTCTAAGATTATATTTACAAAATGGATTATATTCAACAACTTTCGAAAAAGAGTTCATCAATTGGATTAAATCTGCATCCTCCCTACCATCCATACTTACTACAAGATGTTGGCCATAAGTATGAGAAATTATTACAGGTCTAGTTTTGTATTTAAAGAAGCTAAAATCTTGTTTAAAATCATCAGGATTTAAATCTGCTTGTTTAACTAAATCTGTTTCAGCCAAGGTTACATGCCATAAACCATTTTCTTGAATTGTTTCTACCATATCGAGAAGGGTATGATAATCCTTATAAAGATTATTGCAATGAATTTATATCCTATCAAGAAAACTATTACAAACTCCAAAACCCTTAAAAACAATCTCACTCTAAATAAATCAGGTGACTTCCCATTGCAAAAATTAAATACCCAAAGAATTTTTGGAAAATAAGTTCTTCTACTTTGCCTCAACAGAGGTACGCCAGATGGGCGGGAGAGAAATTTCTTTTTTCTAAAAAGAAAGAAATCTATGAATAAAAAATTCTGGGCAACAACCTTCACATTAACTGGAACTATAATAGGTGCAGGAATCCTCGGTATCCCTTACGTCTTCGCGCAATCCGGATTCCTCGCAGGACTATTCTGGCTCGTCGTCCTCGGTGCCGTAATGATTTTTGTCAACCTCACCTTAAGTGAAATAACACTCCGGACAAAGGGAAAGCATCAACTTTCAGGATACGCCGAAAAATATTTAGGACGTTGGGGGAAATATGCAATGTTTTTCGCGATGCTCTTCGGTATCTACTCCGCACTCTTGGCATACCTCATCGGTGAAGGGGAAAGTTTCTCAAGATTACTTCCTGGAAATATCAACCCAATATTTTTCGGTATAGCATTCTGGCTAATCATGACTTTGTTCTTAAGAGAAGGACTTCGAGGATTAAAGAAACTCGAAACATGGGGCGTCCTCGGAATAATAATAATTATCTTAGGTTTTTTCATCAAGTTCGTTCCACAAATTCAACCATCAAATCTTCTAACATTCAACCTTCCGAATTTCGCCTTGCCAATCGGTGTCATCATGTTCGCCCTCCTCGGGTTCACCTCAATACCCGAACTCCGTCAAGAAATAAAAGGTCAGGAAAAATTCTTTAAAAAAGCAATCATTCTCGGAACCTTTATTCCAATATTTCTTTACATTTTATTTAGTTCAATTTTTGTAGGCGTCCTAGGCAAAGGTGTAACAGAAGTCGCAACATTATCTTTCGGACCACTCATTACAATCCTCGGTATCTTCACAATGCTCACATCCTATTTCGTCTTATCCTATTCAATTCGAGACACTTTCAAATACGACTTCAAAACTTCAAAGACTATCAACTTCTTTTTCACATCTCTCGTCCCGCTAATCGTGTACATCTTAGTGTCTAAATTTAACATCCTCGGATTCGCATCCATCCTTGGAATTGGGGGAGTAATCTCAGGAGGTTCGACAGGAATCCTAATACTATTAATGAGTAGAAAGGCGAAAGCAAAAACAAGGAATGGAAAAGACCCCGAAATTCAGATGCCAATCACTTGGCCAGTAATAATCCTCCTAATATTCATATTTCTTTCAGGCATTATCCTCCAGTTCATTAACTAGAACTCCGAAATCCTTCGCGTTAGCCCTTACATAAAATTAAGCTAAAGTTAAATTTATAAACCAATTTTTCACCTAACTAATATGATCACCGCAAAAGTAATCCAGTTCCGAAGAGGACGAAAAACATATACACCAAGACATTTTCTTATTGAAATTTCAGGTGTAGATTCACGCGAGAAAGCTGCAGAGTTCGTAGGTAAAACTGTCGAGTGGAAAAGCTCCGGAAAAGAACCAAAAGTAATAAGAGGTAAAGTCGCATCTGCTCACGGTGGGAATGGAGTGGTTCGGGTAATTCTAGAAAAAGGTTTACCAGGACAAGCAATCGGCACAGATATAGAGATAATTTAAAATGGCGTTAAGAAAAAGTTCGGCATATAGTAAGCGTTACGCGAGACCATATACTCGTAAGTCTAAAAAAAGGACAAAGTCTTATATCAAGACTGTTCCAAACTCTCAAATTGTTAAGTTCAAGATGGGTGACTTAAAAGGCTTCGCCAAAGGAGAATTTCCAATCCAAATTTATGTAACCTCTAAAGAAAACTGCCAAATTAGAGACAATTCTATAGAGGCTGTCCGACAGTATTTCAACAGGTTTCTCCAAACAAAAGGCGGAGAAGGATTTTATCTTGAAGTAAAAATTTATCCGCATCACATTCTAAGAGAGAACAAAATGCTTACAGGTGCAGGAGCCGACCGTATGCAGACAGGTATGAGCCAATCCTTTGGTAAAAATGTCGGTCGAGCAGCATTTGTAAAACCAAATCAAACTCTTTTCATCGTTGGAATCAAAACTACAAAGCAGGAAATTCATGCAAGAAAGTTAATCCAATCAGCGAAGTCGAGATTGTCATGCAAAGTGGCAACCAAGACAATTAGAACTTCCTTATAATTAAAAATATCTCAATAATTTTATCAACCATATTTCTTCAAAATAAGAACTGCGTTGTGCCCGCCAAAACCAAAACCATTATTCATAACAACCTTCACATTTTTCCCCCTAGATACGTTCGGAACATAATCCAATCCCTTACAATCCTCCGCAGTCCTCCCGTGATTAATCGTCGGAGGTACAACCCCTTTCTCAATAACCTTTGCACAAATCACAGTCTCCAAACCTCCTGCTGCACCCAATAAATGCCCTGTCATAGATTTTGTCGAACTCACAGGGGGCGCATATTTTCCAAAAACTTGTTTGATAGCCCTACATTCAATGCTATCATTCAAAAGTGTTGAAGTCCCATGAGCATTAATGTAGTCTATATCCCTTATGCCAATCCCATAGAGACTTGCCTTTTTTAAGGCGAGTTTCATTGCACTAGCCATCCCTTCTCCTGACAAGTCTGGTGCAAGTATATCAACTGCATCAGAACTCCTACCATAACCCACAATTTCGGCATAAATTTTAGCACCCCTCCTCTTAGCGCGTTCTAAATTCTCCAAAATAAGCACTCCTGCCCCTTCCCCCATAACAAAACCTTTTCGCTTAGCTTCAAACGGCCGAGATGCTTCCGTAGGATTTTCAGAATACCCCTTCACTAATGCCTTTACGTTTGCGAAAGAACCATAAGCAGAACGGGTAAACACTGCTTCAGAACCTCCAGCAAGGATAAAATCTGCATCTCCATCTCTAACTTCCTTAAAACCACAGATAATAGAATGTAACCCCGAAGCACATGCAGAGACTGCCCCATAAGAAGGTCCTTTAAGCACATACTTAATAGAGACATTCGCGGCAGCTGCATTAGGCATACACTTTGAAATCAAGCGAGGGTCGATTTTTCTGGCCGCATTTAGATTAGGATTTAAGAAAAAGTTCTTCATTGTTTCCTCAATAGACTCTACCCCGCCATTTCCCGTGCCAATTATCACTCCCCCTCGAAGATTTTTCTCCTTTAGTTCTAATCCGGAATCCAGTATAGCATCTCTAGCCGCGCTCAGAGCGTACAAAGAAAAAGAATCCAACTTTTTCGTCTCCCTATCCGTAAATCCAAAATCCAAATAATTAAATTTAGCTTCCGCACCAACTTGACAACGAAAACTAGTTGCATCAAACTTATTTAACTTATCTACCCCACTAACTCCGTTAATTAAATTATTCCAAAACTCATCCCCAGAACCCAGCGGACTAACCACGCCGACACCAGTTATAACGACCCCATTTAAAGTTCCCATAACAAACCCTGAACCCGCGACTTTTTAAGGATTATTGCGATCCCTTTTATCACAAACCCTTATTAAGCTATGTCCTCTTGATGAACTATGAAAACATCAAAATCCGAAAAAATACAGCGTGCCCCGACGAATAAGAAAGATAAATCTGTTAGGGTACAGCGTGCCCCGACGAATAAGAAAGATAAATCTGTTAGGGTACAGCGTGCCCCGACGAATAAGAAAGATAAATCTGTTAGGGTACAGCGTGCCCCGACG
>DAOWGX010000018.1 GCA_030641715.1 Nanobdellota archaeon | reverse complement strand
TGGTGCAGGTATCGGTGGTGGTATGGTAGCTTGGGGAGCATTAACGGCATTCATATTATTAGTTATTGGTGGTTTCGGATTTGTTATGTTCAAAAGAAACAAGAAATCTAAGAAATAAATCGTTTCAGAATTATCCATTCCTAACTACAAAAAAGACTACTACAGAACTTAGGATTGTTAACATCACAATATCTAGCCTATTACTCCAACAACATACTTTTCTAATCTTGTTAGTACAAACTTAATAATGAATCTTTGATAATCTTTTTTTATCTAAATTTTAGAATAGCTGGCACTTTTTAATTTGTTCTTAGAGCATTTATAACAAATTCTCGATGATCTTGAAGTTGTACGAAAACTTTCATTGCACCGATCACATACTCTTTTGTAATTTTTGAGTTTCTTGGCCATGTAAAAATAGGGGATTGTTTTATTAAATAGTTTTCTAATAATCTATCCACTCAATCTCGACAATATTTAAAAAGTCATGCCATCGCACACAACAGCGATGAAAACAGCAACGCTGACAAAAAAAGAGGACGAATTTTGGGAAGAAGTCTATAGTTGTTTAGTTGAATGGGGAATCCATGAGGATTTTACTTACGAATTATGTTTTGCGATTACTAAGGCGAAGTTTGGAAGGTTAAGGAATGTTGAGAAATTTATCTGAAGAATCTATCTACTCAATCTCGACAATATTTATAAAGTCCAACAGCGTCAGTAAATCATACTAAAATAAGTACTCGATATTTAAACGCAGTCCCTAAGGGATGCCAAAAAGGTCTGGTCGTCGGTTAGGGCGTGGCTTTTTACCGACGGGGCGTTAAAGATTTTCAATTTTTACCGACGACGAATTAATTTATTTTCCTGAGAACTCAAGCCTTTGTTCTTACGGGGCGTTTAAGTTTTTCCTTGGGCGTTGAAGTATTTTACTGGGAACTCAAGTCACTTTTTTCATTAATTCCTCAATTTTCTTTTCAAGAAAGTCTAATCTAGTTTCTTTTAGCTTATTGTCTGTATAAATCATATTTATTTTTCTTTTTGAAATTAAACTAGATATGTCATCAATTAAATCTTCTTCTTTTATAGTATCTTGCATCCCTAACATTTCAGAATAATAGTGTATTCTTTCAGATTTCTTCCAACCAAAGCGGTATTTTAGACCAGACTCAGATTTATATTTTGGTAACCAATAACAGCAAGAGCAATGCCTAAAGTCATACATTGTAAGTTCAGAGTATTTTTGACCTGCAAGACTTTTTTCTGTCCCTAGAACTGTCTTTGCTAATTTTTGTAAATTATTATTAATTGTAAATGGGCTGAAGGAAAAAAGATAATCTTCTTCTGAAAGACCTTTTTTGTTTACATATTCTTTTATTAGTTCAGAAGAAAACATTAGTTTTATTCTTCTTCCAAAGGTTTTACTTATTTCCTCTCGAATAGTTACTTCCTGAAAATTATTATTAAAATCTGAAACCCCTATGTTTAATAATTCTGTTGGGGCCCTTATTCCAGAATCATAAAGAAAGGTTATCAAGACTTTATACTCAAATGAAGCTGTTTTACATAATTTTTCTATTTGTTCTTCAGACATATAAACCCATTTAGGCTTATCACAAATTGTATCCAAGTCTATTGTAATGTCTCTTATTTCATTTCTTTCTTTTCGATTTACCTTTTGCCACCAATGCCAGAATGCTTTGAAAATTTTAACAAAGTTTGCTGGATCTTGGTAAACTCTTCCATCTAATCTTCTTATTTCTCCATTTTTTATTTTATTGAAATAATTGTGGAGAGTATTCTCATCTATTTGAGAAATATCTTCTAATCCATAGATCTCCTCAAATGCCTTTGCTAAAAAAACCATTCTTTGAATTATATTATTGAGCCTTGTGTAACTTCTAGGACCCTTTTTTGATTTTACTGCCACATTTAATCCCTCTTGCATATCGTATAAATAAGCCAAGATTAGTGAAGAGTTTTCTAAAGAAATCTCTCCTATCCTATTTCTATTTTCCTTTAGCCATTTTAGATATCTTTCTTTATGTTTGTAAGGATCTTTTTTTTCCATACCAGACTAATTGTTTTAAAAAAGAACTAATTTTCTTACATTGTGTGTAGGCTTTGTAAAATTTTTTTGAAAAATATCAAGACAAAGGATAACTATTTATCCTTCTAAAATCACCTCAACCTTATTGATAAAAGAAATTGTCTTCTTTCTTAACTCAGTTACTTTATCTTGGGTAAAAATGTTTTTTGTTGAATAACTTGCGTTGTGCCTTTCTTGTTTCAAATCAGTATAAAATTCTGCGTCTGACTTGTTAATAGACAATTCCTCAATCATTTCAACTTCTTCATAAGAAAAATCAGAATAGTTTTTTATTAAGAATAGTAAGGTCGCAGTATGATTTTTGGAGGAATATCCTTTATTGGTTAGAAGAGCCAGGCAAGAATGATACAAGGCGTAATATAAACTCACAATTATCCAGTCATTATATTTTCCATTTTCGATTAGCAGATTAACCAAACCCAGATTATGTTTTGATTTTTCTAAATGTGCTTTGACCAGATCTTTTGCACCCTCGGATTTAATGATATTTCCTTTCCTTAAATGAAATTCAAGTTCATTATCTAAAAGGGTTTCATCTTCAAAATAGTCTTTAATCTTCTTCATTTTTTATATAATAATTCAAACCTCCTTTAATTGGAAAGCCATAGTTTTTAGCTTGTAATATTAAATGGTCCTTTGATGTTTTAAATTTATCCAGGGTTATGTAAGTAACACTCAGAGGATAATTTGACTCAGAGTTTATTCTTTTTCTAAGTGCATTTATTTTTTGTTTGATTTCCTTCTCATACAAGCTCTGTAATTTTAAATCTAAAAAGTTATAAATTACTACCAATAAATCAATATCTGAGCCTTCTTTCTCCTGTTTTCTAGAGGAAGAACCAAATAGGATTACAAACGCAATTTCATCGGGCAAATCCTTTAAGAAATTATTCAATGGCACCCTAACCCCTAGATTTAGGCTTTTTAGCCTATCAGAATCCAATGAAAAGAATATCTGCGGCTTCTTTAAGTCAGATAACTTATAATAGATATTTGAAGTCTTCTTATCTTGCCCAATTTGTTTTAACTTTAAAAGCTTGGAGAGCACATTTTGTAGGGAACTGTTTGAGAGATTAGTAATGTCCTTTAATTCACTAAAGTAGAGCCATTCCTTACCACTTTCATAAAAGGCCTTGTAAACTTTTTCTTTTGCTTCCATGATAATTTTAATCAAGTATACTTTTTAAACTTTGCCATTTTCTGGTAAAATATTGCCATTTTCTGGTAAATATCACCTTCAAATTACTAGCAATTTGAGGAACCATAATTATAAAAATCTTGTCCCAATAGAGTGTCACGATTAGTAGGCTGACAAGATTTAAAAAGAAAAGCCACCAATTAGTATAAAGCAAACGCAAACGACATCACCTTAGGATGCTTGACTAGGGTCGTCGGCGGTTAGGGCGTAAAGGACTTTTGTAACTTTCATGGGTGTACTTTGTCTACATATTAATTTTGTCTACAAAATTGTCTACATTTAGAACTATTTAATCAATTTTTTCAAATTCTTATACTCTTTCAAAAGAAGCTCAATGGTGGGTCTGATGTTACCTTCTTTCTCATAAACTTGCAGAGTTTCATAATATTCTCGCTGGTTCTTCAAATCGATATTCAATGGAAGTAATCCATTCTTCAATAAGATATTATTAAGTAAAATCCTGCCAATCCTACCATTTCCATCGGCAAAAGGATGAATATTTTCAAACTGATTATGAACAACTGCCGCTAAAAGTATACTCGGATATTCTGATTTATATTTATTATACCAATTCACCAATTCACCAAGGAGAGTAACTACCCTAGTTGAGGAGGCTCCTTCATGAACAATTACTCCAGTTCCAGTACGAACAACAACTTCTTCTCCCCTTTTTCTAAACTCTCCTGCAAAATTCTTAGAATTCCTAAAAACTATTTTATGAATTTCTTTAATTAAATTTAGAGAAATATGTTCTTTTGTTTTTCTAATAAAACTAATGGCTTCATTAACCCCCAGAGCTTCTGCAATGTCTCCTTTTGGCTTTTCTATTGGCCACTCTCCTTTTTCTATTACTTTTTCCGTTTCTTTTAATGTAAGTTCGCTTCCCTCAATAGCATTAGTATTATAGCTAAATACTTCAGAAAACTTTTTCCATTCAATTTCAGATAAGTGAATAACTTTTAGATTCACTTCAGCTTCTAATCTTTTAACAAAATCGATTTCTTCTTTTGAAATTTTATCATTCAAGGGATCTTTGATTATTTGATATTTTTCAACTTCTTCCAAAATTAATTTTTCAGCTTTCTTTTTTCTATTTTCCAAAACTTCAGGAGATAAATCTGTTCCGAGCAATTTTCTTATTTTATGAATTTTGCCACTTTCCCTAAAAGAATGAGCAAGCCAATATCTTGTCTTACCATAATAGTTTCTTTTCTCAATATACATAATAGTATAATAGTGTCTACATATTTAAATGTTTCTACAATCTTGTCTACAATATTCAAAAATACGCTCAAGGAACGGCGGTTAGAACATTCTACTCTCCTAGCATCCGGGGAGGATTGCATTTTATACTAAACCAATACTTCAACCTTTCTCCACCAATAAAAATATTTACAATAACAAAAATAATTTAAAAATTTAGCTTCCAAGCCTTCTTATTATCTCTTATTAAAACAATCTCTACAGAAAACATCTCTGCCTTCAGTCGGCTTAAACGGCACTTCGCATTCTTTCTTACACTCAGCACAAATTGCCTTATGCATTTCCCGAGGTCCTCTATCGAAGTTGTTTCTTCCACCACCAAAGTTACCTCTACCACTGTTTCTGTTATTGTTGTTAAATCTTCTTCCTTCCATATTACTTTTACTCCTTTCAATCCATAGAATACTAAAGAAATACATTCAATAATACTCACTCTTAAAAGTTTTTATCAGTTTAAAAAGCTATGTTATGATAACTTTATTCAAAATCCTAATCAAATAAACATTTATTAAGTTCAATTATATAATTACTCTATGAACCTAAGCAGAACGATAACCGGAACTCTTGCAATCATCTTAGGATTAATTTTAATAGCAGTTAGTTTTTTTGCACTCCCAGTATTAATCTATGGCATCCCTATTTTTATTATAGGAATTTTAATTCTCTTTAATAAAAAAGAAGACCAAATTGAAGAAATAAAAACTGAATCAAAAGGAGGTAAAAATAAATGACAAATATAATAGTTACAACTGGAAATGAAGTTCCTGGGAAAAAGATCGTTAAAGTCCTCGGAGTTGTCAAGGGAAGCACTGTAAGAGCAAGAAATATCGGAAGAGATATTGGAGCTGGATTTAAAAACATCATCGGAGGAGAAATTAAAACATACACCGACATGACAAAAAATTCAAGAGATGAAGCATACAATAGAATGGTCAACGAAGCCTTAAATTTAAAAGCTGACGCAATCATCGGCGTTAGATTTACAACCTCAATGGTAATGGCAGGAGCTTCTGAAATGCTTGCATATGGGACTGCGGTTAAAAGTTGTTAAACTCAATTCGAGGCTCGCCTCCACAGGGGTTAAAACCGAAAATTCTAATGTTATTATCTTCGTTAAAATCATAAAAGAAAACTCTCACAAAATTTTAACGAAATTGTTGAAAAATAAAAAATAATTATATAGAAAGATTTATTATTTTGATGCATCATTAACTAATCTTCTAGGATTATAACCTCTTCTTTCTGGATTTGCATCTCTAATTGCCATTAAAACACCAGGGTTTCTATAGTGTTCGAGACCAACTGCAAATCTTCGGACAGCCTCGATTGCTCCAGCTTCACCAAATTGATATCCTTCTTGAGCTGCACTAATCGAGACATCATATAATCTCTGATCTTCTTTTGTTAGGTCTTGATATTTATTTTCACGTGTCATTTTGCTCCTCCTTAAAGATGGTGTGATGCTTACATTTATAAATCTTTCCATTATTTACCACTTGAAAGTTAATAACTATCTTTCAACAACTACGATAATAACGAATTTTCAGCGAGCCCCGAACTTCTCCCTTCGGTCGACCACATTGCATTCTCACCCCACTTCGTTCTGTTCGGGGAATTTAACAGCGATTAAAACTCCACTCCGTTGTACTCCGCTACACTCTCACTTTTCAGCTCATCGCTTCATTCCATTACGCTCCAGAGGAAAAGTTCGGGGAAATAAATCCTTCACTTATCTCTTATGCATTCAGAAAATTCCACCCATAAATCAAACAATCCCATCAATGTCAACACATCTGAAGAAGAGGTTCTATAATCAAAATTAGGTTTCGCACCACCACACGCATTTTCCAAAGATAAAAACTTCCCATCCCCAACATGAAGATTAATTTGTCTTACAAAACAAGTATCCCCATGAAATCTATAAGGTTCAGGGTTTGTAAATCCCATTAACTCTTTCGGTAGACATTGCATTCTTTGATAATTTTCAGGAGATAATTTCGAATTAAACATTTCTTTCGCGAATTCCTTATCTAGCAGAATACCAAAACTATAACCTGGTTGATAAATGCTACACGGTTGCCAAATAATATTGTTATCCATAAAAACAGATATTCTATCAATATTTAAATATTCTCTCAGATTAACAAGTCAAACTCTTATTCAAAACACATACACTCAGGCTCAAAATACTCCCTCGGATGCTTACACGACGGACACGTCCCAGGAGGCTCCATCCCCTCATGAATATGCCCACACTTACTGCATTTCCACCTTATCGGCTTATCCCTCTTAAAAACCGTCCCCTTCTCAACCTTCTCCAGAAGCTTCCTATACCCCTCCTCATGCCCCTTCTCAACCTTCGCAATCTGTTCAAACAACATCGCTGCCCCCTCCTCGCCCTCTTCCCGAGCCTCCTTCGCAAACTTCGGATACATCTCTTCAGTCTCATAACGTTCCCCCTCAACCGCAGCCTTCAAATTCGCCTTGGTGTCCCCGATACCCTTCAACAACTTAAACTCGTCCTTCGCGTGCTGCCCCTCGTTCTCCGCAGTCTCCTCAAAAATCTTAGCAACATAATGATAACCCTCCTTCCTCGCAACCTTCGCAAAATAAGTATACTTATTCCTCGCCTGACTCTCACCAGCAAACGCAACCTTTAGATTTTCTTCAGTCTTCCCTATCTTTAACCTCTCACTAATCCAACAATCAATATTTATAAATCATTTGTTCACTTATCCAAAACCTTAAAACCTCAACATATCCTTCTTTAAAATACTTATCAAATATCTAACAAAAGACCCTAAATTTCCCTTATACTGAGCACTTTGCAAAACCTCATAATATTTAAATTTTCTTTTTTTAGGAATATTTATCATAGGATACTTATTCTTATGCAAAATAAAATTCATCAATAATCTCCCCACTCTCCCATTCCCGTCGACAAAAGGATGAATTTTTTCAAATTCAGTATGAAAATATGATGCTAAAACTACTGGATGAAGAATTTTTTTATTTTTAGAATACCACCTCAAAAGTGTAGCCATCTTTTTTGGAACTTCAAAAGGCTTGGGAGGAACAGACCTTCCGACAAAAACTTGAACATTCCTGTATCTCCCAACCTGAGGAACCAAATCTTCTCTCAAGGTATTTGCAACGACCAAAGTATGCAAATTTAAAACAAACTGCCCGGTTAAATCTCCGCTATATTCCAACATGTAATCAAATGCTTTTTTATGATTCAAAACCTCATGAACCTCTCTCAACGATTTCGCCCGTGGAACGATTCCATCAAACAATAAATGAGATGTTTCCGAAAACGTCATCGTATTCCCCTCGATACCCGTAGAGTCATAAGCAAACAAAGAACAAAAAACCTCATACCTATTCTCGTAATTTTCCTTAGGCTCTCTTGAAAAATCTCTTTTAATCTGCCCTAAAAATTTCTCTTCATCTTCCGTTAACAAAACATCAAAAATATTTAATTTTTTATCAGCTCCCTTCTCTTTCATTTTCAATTCTTCTCTTCTTAAATTAACTCCGAGATAAATTCTTTCTTTCCTCACCTTCTCCCGCTCTCTTACAGACTTAACCCTATAATAATATTTCCTCCCATTCTTCTCCTGTATCTCTGTGTGAACCATCCAATCTTTATGACTACATTATTTATAAATATTCCGATTAAGTAGTCATAAAAACTCTGAAGTCAATTAGAATCAATCTCTCACTCAAAATACAAACTCGCCCCCAACACTCCCGGATGCTTCAACCCACTCCACAAAATCGGAGTCCTCTTCGGAAAATGAAAATACCTCACCGAATGTTTCCTCACCATCTTCAAAAATCCATCCCCACACTCACTCACCCCCCCAGCTAAAATAACAACCTCCGGATCAAAACAATTCACAATAGACGCAATCCCCTGCCCGTAATATTTCGTAAACTCTTCCAATATTCTCCGAGCCCTCACATCCCCCATCTTCATCAACTCACTAAACAATTTCGACTCCCCAAAAACTTCCCTCGTCACCCTCCGCAACCTCTTCGAAGCCGCTAAACTCTCAAAATCCTTACCATCATCCAATACAATATGTCCCAACTCCCCACCGTATCCCTCTCCTCTATAAAGTTTACCGTCGATAACAACACCTCCCCCTATCCCCGTCCCAAGAGTCAAAATAATAAAATTCTTCTTCCTACAACCAAGTTTTAATTCCGCAAAAGCAACACAATCAGCATCATTCTTAACAACCACCGGAACCTTGAATTTATTCTGCAACGCTTCTTTCAAATTATAATTTCTCAAAGGTAAGTTCGGTATAACTTTTACTATCCCATCTTTTAACGATCCAGGAACCGCAACAGCGATGCCTTTCACATCACCAGACATATAACTCCCAACGAGTTCAAAGATTTTAGCCTTAATTTCCTTCGAAGTCTTCGGAGTTTTTTCCTTATGATATTTTAGAATTTTTTTATTTTTAATAAGAGCAACTCGTATATTCGTCCCACCCAAATCAACCGCTACAATCTTACCACCTCTAGAAACTTTCATGGAGATAAAAGACTTCGGATGTTTAAAAAACTATTTATCAAAATAATAAATCTATTGACTCGTCAACTTATCAATAACTTTTCTCACGTCACCTTCATTAGCAGAACCAATATAGCCCCCAATTGCAGAATAAATTTGGTCAGTTGTTAATACATTATCTCTCAATCTATCTCTTTCATCTAAAGCACTTCTAATTTTGTCAATTTGGCCAGTTTGCAACATTCCTTCTAAACTTTGAAGTTGAGCTCTTGCTTTATCTACTTCAACGCTTTCGGAGTATATTTTAGTGTCTCCGACGCTATCAAAGGCGAACCGCCCATAGTCCTGGACGAACCACACCCTCGCATTCGATATAGCCCCCTCGTTGAGATTACCAACACGCCACGTTTTCAAAATTCCTTTATCACTAACATCAGGCATATACTGGGCCATCATTGTATCATAACCACGTTCACTTTTTCTTAATTCAAAAGTTTTTCCAATAATTTCTGCAACTTCGTCTTTAGACCTTGCAAATTTAGAATCAACATAATCTGGGTGTCCCAACTTTGTCAGAAGTAACCCATGCTTCATGGCTTGAGCTTCTGTCAAACTTTTATTAAAAACTAGATCTCTTCTTTGTAAAGTATAAACTCCATTCCCTTCTAGCTTCTCCCATCTACCATCAACATCCAAGTTTACCTCATAATTAACTAAATCTTCATTAGGATTAATTAAACCTAAACCAAATCTTGCAGATTCTGTTAGTTCTCTACTTCCAATTTCATAAGGTAAAATAACTTTCATAGTTTCCCCTTTTGCTGCTAAGAGTGTTGAAGTAATCCATTCATTATTTGCTATAATTGATACGTCCCTAAAATTTCTAATACCTAAAAGTCTAATATCTGCTTCCGAAAGAATAACTCCTTCACCTTTGTCATACCTTGCTAAAAGTTCTGGTGTTTTGTCTATACTTTCTCCAAAATGGGACTCTATTGTTCCCCCTCCTAGTTTAATCTTTTCCATACATTTTTCAGAAATATATAATTTATAAAGATCCCTATAACGTTACTATTTAATAATTAATAAAGGGAGATTTAGAAGAAAAATTAACAGTTACCGCACACCCCCTCAAAACCCATCCCTCTTCCGATACCTCGTATGCAACAACCTCTCCGCCTTCCGACTCAACGGTTTCCCCAAATACTTCTTATAAATTTCCTTAACAATCGGATTCTCATGCGACCTCCTCAATTCCTTCTTCGAATCCTGCTCATACAACGCCTTACTCCTCAACTTCAAAACATCCTCGTCAAAATAAATCGGCTGTCCTCCTCCTCCGACACACCCTCCAGGGCAAACCATCATCTCCATAAAATGATACTTATCCTTATCCTTCAATAACTTCCGAATATTCGCCCCGCCATTCGCACAAGCATACCTAATAGTCTTATCACCCAATTTTATCGAACCTGTTTTTATCCCCTCAAAATTCCGAAGACTACCAAACTCAACGCTCTTCAATCTTTTCCCTGTAGCAACCTCATAACCCGTCCTCAACGCTGCCTCCATCACTCCCCCGGCATTCCCAAAAATATCCCCAGCCCCGCTCGCAATCCCAAGAGTCGGGTCAAAATCCTGCTCCTCGAGATTCACAAAATCAATTTTCTTCTGCTTAATCAACCTCCCCAACTCCCTCGTCGTGAGAACATAATCAACCTCTGTATTCAACTCAGGACGCGTCGACTCAAACTTTTTCGCAACACAAGGCATTATACTCACGACGACAATATCCTTCGGATTCACCTTCGCCTTCTCCGCATAATACGTTTTAATAAGCATCCCCAACATCTCATGCGGACTCTTACACGTCGACATATTAGGAATCAATTCAGGATAAAAATGTTCCATCATTAAAATCCAGCTAGGACAACACGTCGTAATCATTGGAAAAGGTCCTCCTTTCTTTATCCTTTTCAACAACTCTGCAGACTCTTCCATTATCGTAATGTCTGCACCCAAATCCACGTCGAACACCTTATCAAAACCGCACTTCCTCAACGCTGTAACCATTTTCCCCGTCACCAAAGTCCCAGCTTCCATATCGAAAAGTTCCCCCAACGCCGCCCTTATCGACGGTGCCGTCTGTGCAACAACATGCTTCTTAGGATTCTCCAACGCCTTGATGACCTCTTTCAAATGCGACCTCTCAGAGATGGCCCCGACAGGACAATTAATCAAACACTGCCCGCATTTTATACACGCAATCTCGGACAAATGCTTTTCATTATAAGGAGTCACATGTTCATTATGAGCCCGGCTCGCAAAATCCACCGCCGAGATAGCCTGAATCTTTTCACAAACTTGAACACACCGCCCGCAATTAATACACTTATTATTATCCCTCACAAGTGCCGCACCAAGTTCCGGAAGATAATTCTTAATCGGCTTAAACCTCTCGTTGTCCAAACCAACCTGCTCATAAATTTCCCTCGCCTCAAAATCATCCGACAACTCACTAATATTCGCCCCAGGATTCATCAACTCCATATTCCTCCTCCTCGCTTTCAAAACCCTCTTAGAATCTGTAATAATTTCAGAACCCTCCCCCGCCTTAGTCGAACACGCAGTCACCAATTTACCGTCGAGGTCAACAAGACACAACCTACACCTGGCCTCTGGAAACAAACTTTTATGATAACATAGCGTCGGAATCTTAATACCTAACCCCTTGCAAATCTCCAGGATAGTCTTCTCCCCATCAACCTCCAATCGTTTCCCGTCGACGCTAATTCTCATTTTATATACTCCCTATAATCTTTCCTAAAATGTTTAAGACTCGTCAAAATATGATTCCCGCAAGACTGCCCCAATCCGCACAAACTCGTTTCCTGAATATGCTCCGCAAACTCTTTCAACAATTTCACATCACCCTCGTCAGCATCCCTGTTTTTTATTTTTTTCAACAAATTAACCAACCTTATTGTCCCCTCCCTGCACGGGGTACATTTCCCACAAGATTCATAAGTATAAAATTTCGCAATACTCAAACAAATATCGACGACGTTATGCCTCTCCCCGATAAAAATAATACTAAACGCCCCATGCTGACAATCATTTTTACATAGGGTATCCTGAGAAATAGACAAATTTTTCTTAACAGGCATAATCCCTCCAAAACAACCAAAAGACATCGCTTTAAGTTTCTCCTTCGGCTTAACAACCTCCAAAATCGTCGACATTTTAATCCCCAATTCCCATTCGTAAACCCCTGGATGACTCACATCCCCAGAAATAGAAAACAGCCTATAATCGGGATTCCAATCCTCGTATACCAACGCCTGAGGAACACATGTTAACGTCTCGACATTATTCAAAACAGTCGGCTTACCCCATAACCCTGAAACAGTTGGACGCGGAGGCTTATACATCGCATTACCCCGATTCCCCATCATCGACTGCAAAATCGCCGTTTCCTCTCCACAAATATACGCTCCCGCACCCCGGACAATTTCAATCGAAACTTTCATCTTAGACTCCTTCAAAACCTCCCTTACTTTTTCCTCGAGCTCCCCCCTCAAATAATCGTACTCTCCTCGAAGATAAATAAAACATCTCTTAGCCCCTAAAACATAAGCAGCAATCAACAACCCCTCAATCATCGTCTCCGAATTATTCTTCAAAATAAACTTATCCTTAAAAGTCCCGGGCTCGCCCTCGTCGGCATTACATATAACATATCTTTCTTTTGCTTTCACACCCAACGCTATCTCCCACTTCTTCGCAACAGAAAAACCCGCACCTCCTCGACCAATCAATCTCTTCTCAGATAAAACCTCAAGAACCCTCTCCCTCCCAATTTTCCTAGCCAACTTCAACCCTTCCAACTTCGTCTCCCTAAGTATTTGCATTTTTTCTCAACTCCCCTAAAATTTCCTTAACTCGTTTAACCGTCAGTTTCGTATAAGGTTCTCCATTAATCAGCATCGCTGGAGCTTCATCGCAACACCCGATACACGAAGTCTTGTAAACTGAAAATAATCCATCCTTACTAGTTTCTCCAATTTCGATTTTTAATTCCTTCTCTAAAAATTTCTCTATCTCCCTACTTTTATTTAAAACACAACTCGGAGACCCGCATAACTCTATAACATATTTCCCCTGTTCTTTAATTCTCAACATCGTATAAAATGTAGCGACGCTGTAAAGCTTTGAAATAGGAATATCATATTTTTTACTAATCTCTTTTAAACTTTTTTCAGAAAGATAACCCTCCCTATCTTGCACTTCATGCAATATATTCAAAAGTATTTTTTCTTTCATCCTCTTACCAAGTCTCGCAATTTCTTTTCAGGATTTTTAGCATTACAAATAGCCGAACTAACCGCAATCCCCGAAGCCCCAAGTTTCATCGCAATCCTCAAATCCTCCGAAGAGTGAATCCCCGCACCGACGAGAAACTTCATCTTCAATTTCTTCTTTATCCCTTCAATCAACCCGGGCTTAGACTTAGAAACAGAAACCTTCCCACCAACAAGTTCCGGAGGTTCTATTATCAAATAATCAGGTTTCAACTTTTCAATCTTCAGAGCTTCCGCCAACGAAGAAGCAAAAACTACCGTCTTCAATCCAACCTCACCACACCTCTTCATAGTCTTTTTCAAAACATCTAATTTTAATTTATGTTCGGAATGATTCAAAAAACTTCCAACAGCCTTATCACCCTTAACAGCCTCGGGAAGAACAAATCCCGTCGCCCGTCCCTTTTCTAAAAAATCAACATGCTGACTATAAACTTTTAATTTAGTCTTTCTAACAATTTCATAGATATCACTTGCCTGAACACCGACGAGGATTTCCTTATCAACTTTTTCAACCTGCTTAGCTAAATCAACAGCGTCCCTACCTTGTTTATACGTTTTAAAATTCACAATAACAATCGGTTTCATTTCAAATCTCCTTTCCTTAACAAAATATATTCCGCATGACTCCAACCCAACGGATTCGCCCAATAAACCATCTTCCTCGCCCTAAAATTCTTAACAGACTTCTCAGCTTTTTTCATCTCATTCAAAATCCTCGAATTAAACTCAATCTCATGAGACTTCCAATCATCATACTCCTCCTTCGTCGCAATATGCTCCGGCAAAAATCCGTCAGAGAAAAAAGAAACTTCCCTCAACCATTTAACACATTCGTCATAACCCTTTTTATTGTTCAACTTTTTATAAAATCTAGCCGCAATCGCAGTGAGAGCACACCAACTCCCAGAACCTCCAGTATACCAATGCCAATCGTCACAAACTTCAAACTTTCTAAACCTTCTAAACCCTCCAATCTCGCCATCCCATATCCGTTTCCGCAAATAGGCCAAAGTACTTCTCAAAATTTTCTTATCATCGACGACATCAAAATAAAACGGAGCTAACTGAGAAATATCCGGAGAATCAGGAAATCTCTTATTCTTAATAAAAACTTTAAGTTTCTTATCAAATAATTTCTTCTCAATATTCCTTTTTATCTTCTCCGCCCTCTTATCCCAATCCTTGCTTTCTTTTTTGTGATTCAATATCTCCGCAATCTTCGATGCATCCTTCAACCCTCGATAACAAGCACAATTTACCCAGAGATCATAACCCTTTTCGAGCTTCTTATATTCATGAATACTCGAATTAGTTTTAACCAACCCAGTACCAGAATAAGAAAAGATAAGCCCGACGACCATCTCTACCGTAATCCACATATTTTCAATAAAAGTTTCTTTTTTATTATGCAAATAAGTATCATATATCCCATGCAACAACAATCCCTCATTATCATTTTGCACTTTTCTCGTTACCGAAGGAAATCCCGAAGAAGTATACCTCTGAAAAACCTCTTTATAATTTTCTATTTTAACAGCCTTTTTCATAAAATAATAAAATTTTTCAGACGCGTCAACCATTCCTATCCTGTTTAATGCTTTACTAATAATCACACTATCCCTCGTATAAATATAAGGATAGGCCGCATCTTTCGGAGTTGCAAGTATACCTCCATTTTTT
This sequence comes from Nanobdellota archaeon, assembly GCA_030641715.1. Lineage (GTDB taxonomy): Archaea > Nanobdellota > Nanobdellia > Pacearchaeales > GW2011-AR1 > JAGVXH01. Next base: position 89,420 of record DAOWGX010000018.1, on the reverse strand, counting down.
AACTGCAAAGATTTAATTACTTCCTCACTCTTTTCTAACAAGTCTACCTTCCTCTTCGAATTTTTAGAATTCGAAACCATAATCATACCCCCCATCTTTGCTATAAACTGTAAAAACTTCTAAACGATTTTTCCCGACGTTGATAAGTCTATGCCCGGACCTGCCGGGAATAAGATAAATTTTACCCTTTTTCATATTTATTTTTTTAACACTTTTTTTTTCTTTAATTAGAATTCTTCCACTTCCTCTAATCAACATATAAACCTCCTCGATAGGATTCTTATGCCTGTGTCCCCTAGTCATAAAATATTCCTTTCCAACTTTCCCAGATTCAATCACAGTTAAACCCGTTTCAAAACTTCCGAAATCTTTAATATAAACGGTATAAACTAGGGGATTTCCTTTAATCTCAGATTTAAATCTATCTTTCATATCAATATACTTCCTCATCATCTTCCTATCGCACAACTTTTTCAAATTTTTATAATCTACTTCAATCATTTTTCACAATATTTTTACATTTAATTTTTCCTGCAACACCCTCGACATTCTCAATCGTAACATCCAAAATCCTTTGCAACGCTTCCTGACTATTAAACGCGTTATGAGGTGTTATAATTACATTATCAAAAGTCAACAACAAATGATTCTCAAGTAAATTCTGAAGATTCTCTTTTGGAAAATTCTTAGACAACAATTGCATTTCTTCTTTAATCAACGATTCCTCTTCTAAAACATCCAAGGCTACTCCTCCCAAATCTCCCTTAGCCAGAGTTTTTACAAGAGCTTTTGTTTCAATAAGTCCTCCCCTTGCTGTGTTGATAATGTACGCGCCCTTTTTAATTAATTTCATATTTTTACCATTTATTAAATGACGAGTCTTTTTATTATAAGGACAATGCAAACTTATTATGTCCGAATTTTTCAACAAATTTTTCAAAGAAACATATTTCAAACCAAATTTCCTTTCAGCCCCCTTGTCTCTATGCAAATCATAAACTAGAATATTCATATAAAACCCTCTCGCAATCCGTGCCACATGTTTTCCGATATGCCCCAACCCAACAATCCCAATAGTCTTCCCTTTCAAATCAAAACCTCTCAATCCCTCCAAGGAAAAATTCCCCCTCACAGTTCTCTCGTAAGACTTATGAATCTTCCTTGACAAAGAAAGAATCAACGCGAAGGTATGTTCAGCGACGGTATTCTCCCCATAATAAGGAACATTCAAAACAGAAATATTATTTTTCCCACACTCCTTAACATCTATATGATCAAAACCCGTAGACCGAGTAATCACAGCCTTTAATCTTTTAAATTTCTTTAAAATTTCCTTATCAACTTTAGAGTAAATAAAAACCGAGACAGCGTCGACATCTTCAACAGAACTCGCATTTTTATCATCCAAAACGTCCTTAAAAAAAACCAAATTATGATTCTTCAACTTAGCTTTAAGATATTCCTCTTCCCAGTCTTCTACTTCGAAAAACCCAATCTTCATCTCCAAATCACCTTCCTTATCTTTTCCGAAATCCTCAAAGGATTTTTACTCTGCCAAACATTCCGCCCAATAGCAAACCCCGCACACCCAACATCTATCGCATCCCGCATCTCCCAAATCAAATCTCCCTCATCCTTCTTCTTCCCCCCAGCAATCACGACCCGAGTCTTCCCTGCACTCTTCACCGCCCAAGCCAAATCATCTTTCTTCCCATTCGATTGAATCTTAATAACATCCGCACCAATCTCCAACCCGACCCGAGTAGCATAAGCCATCAAATCTTTTTTCTTCTTCCCCGAAACCCCTTTCCCCCGAGGATAAATCCAACAAACCACTGGCAAACCTTTCTTATGCGCCTTCCTCTGAATATCCTCAAACTCAGACAACATTTCTTCCTCATGTTCACTCCCGATATAAATGGTATACCCCACGGCAACCGCACCCAACCCAATAGCTTCATCAACAGTACAAAGCTGTCCCGAAACAGGCTCACCCCCGACCAAATTCGTTTTTCCATTAAGCTTAACAATCAAAGGAACCTTACTCAATCTTATCTCCTCATTATATTTTTCCGCTATCCCTTTCTGAAAAACAAGTCCGGTATACCTTCCTTCTTTTGCAATCTTTATAATATACGCAGGATCAACATTCTTATCATTAAAATCCGTCGGTCCATGTTCCAACCCCTGGTCATAAGCTAAAAACAACACCTTGCCTTTTCTGAGAATTTTATTTAATTTTACTTCCATTTTCTATAAGAATTATAAACAATAAAAAAATCAACACAGAAACCTCCAATTCCAATTAATAACAATATCAAACTTATAACCCTAAACTCCCCTCTTAAAACAATAATAGAATAAATAATTATATACATGAAACCTAAAATACCTAACATATCAACTTTCGACGCAAACTTTTCTATTTTCATTTCAACTTAAACCTCAACAATTTATTCTTCGCCCCAAAATATCTAATCACAGATTCACTCTCCCTCAAACCCAACCTCAAACTCTCGGGAATCGTCTTCCCCGCAATCACTCCCGCAACAAATCCCGAAGCAAACGCATCCCCCGCCCCAGTTCTCTCGACAACCTTAACCTTATTTGGCTTCAAAAAATATTCCTTATTCCCGTCGCTGCAACTTATCAACTTATTCTTATCAGTTATAACAACAATCCTCGGTCCCAACCCCCTTAAACAAACCATTAAATCTCCCCTCTTCTTATACTTTCTACACAACATTTCCGCCTCCTCTTTATTCAAAATCAAAACATCGCACAACTTTAAAATCGACCTCAAATCTTCCCGCTTAATCAAATACCCGCTAGGATTAAACGCCAACCTCGTGCCTTCCTTTTTTAACTTCCTCGCAAGTTTCTCCTGCGTCCGAAAACTCATCCCAAGCACCGAAGAGAAATACAACCAATCAGTCTTAAACTTCGGAACCTCATCCAATTTTATATCATTCCCCGGACCCTTAAACGTCAAGATAGTCCTACTTCTGTCCTTGCTGTCGAGAACAATAGAATATCCAGTCTTACCCTTCGTCTTCGAACCAAGAAATTTCACATTCTCCTTCCCCAACATATCCAAAACATCCACCCCATTATTATCGTCGCCAACCTTACAAACACAACCCGTCGCCAATCCCAAACGAGCAAAAGCAACCGCCACATTTGTCGCCCCGCCACCTATATCAAATTTCAAATCATCGACGAGAATCTTAGAACCAGCAGGATAACTAAACGAATTGCTCTTCTTATTAAACTCGGTATCTACAAAAGCGTCGACAACAGCACTTCCAAAACTAACCACCTCAAATTTCATCATTTTTGTTTTCTAGTATGCCCTTCGAAAAGAACATTATTCTACCTCTTTTATTATCATAAGAAAACTTATCTAATTATAAAAGCTTTTGTATTTCCAATAGTTAAAAAACAAAAGCCCCCAAGGGTATAAAAAATTACTTACTCCCAAGCCATAACAGCCACGCTACTCGTAACCTCTTCAGAAACCACAGCTTCTCCAAGCCTCTCTTGTGCAACTTCAATCCTCTCAACAGACTTCACTCTAAAAGCATCCAGCCTCTGATCCAACTTACCAAGATGAGACTGTATCCTAGCTTTTTGTTCATCCGATAAATTAGAACCATTCAAACGAACTTGAGCATTCTCGAGCCTCACCTCATGAACGGCAATAAATCTTTCAGCCCTAACTTCTACTCTCTCAAGTCTTTTTTCACGAGATTCTATTAAACCCTCTTCAGATTCAATTTCCTCTAAAATTTCTTCAAGTTCTTCGTCAGATTTTCCAGCTATAACTTTATGCCTCTCAATAGCAGCTTCCCTCTTCTGGAGAATCCTTGCCTCCATTCTATCACTACGATTCAAAGCTCTTTCATAAAAATTCTCGAACCTTTCAATTTTCTCCTCGCTGGCATTGTTCTCTCTAAATCTCTCAAGAGCACGAACATAGATTTCATCAGTATGTTCCCTATGTCTCTCAAACTTATTCTGAATCCGCGCTATCATCTCCATATCTCTTATCGAACGATTCCAATCATTTGATTTCTGCGCCTCAATCTTTTCCAAAACCTCTTCGGCCTTAGCAACAAAAGCATCGTACCTCTCCTGAGCTCTCTCAGCCTTTTCAGGATCTTCCTCGGCAAACGCTTCAGCTTCAGCCAGTCTCTTCTCCGCTAACTCCAAAGCCCGCTCAATTTTCCGTTCCCGATTAAAGATAAAAGCAAATCCTACCCTGTCAAAAACATCCTCAAAAAAACCTACTTCCCTAGCTTCTGGAATTTCAACTTCCTCAGAACCTTCATCAGCCACTACAAATCCAAGCGTTCCAACTAGCAAGAACACCATTAAAAACCAACATGACCACTTCATAGAACCTAACAACCAACTCACTATTTAAACTTTATGAACTACTTAAACAAGATATTCAAACACCCCATCATAAGGAATAAACCAACTCACGACGTCCTTCTTCGACGCTCTTTCCATAATCTTCCTAAACAACCTAATCGAATTCCCATGCGCCGAAATCGCAACATTAACTTCATTCTTCCTCATGAATTTCTCCAAATCTTTAACAAACTCCTTAACCCTTTTCTCAACATCCGCAAAACATTCTCCCCTCGGCGGACGATTCTCGACTCCATATCCTCGGTGCCACATATCATACTGAGCCTGTCCATACTTTCCAATTATCTCTTGATGAAATTTTCCAGATAAACTACCATAACTCCTTTCAATCATCCTATCGTCCTCGAGAACCAACTTACATTCAGGATGATACTTCAAAACCGATTTCAACGTATCCCTAGAACGCGAAAGATGCGTCTGAATCGCAACTTGAAATTTTTTATTCTCGAGCTTCTTTGCAACTTTATCCGCATGCCGTCTTCCCTTTTCCGTCAACCTCGCGTTCAGCTCCCCTGTAAACCTCCCATCCCGATTAAACGTCGTCTGTCCATGCCTAAACAAATAAATTTTAAACCCCCCCTTTTCCATAAGCTATCCAAGTTTTATCAATATAAAAACATTTTTATAAGAGACATCCCTTCAAAATGTATGGTAATCCAATGGATTATATTGGGAGTATTCATACTAATCCTATTTGCACTTTTAAGAATGGACCATCATGTCCGGATAGTTAAAATAGCCATCATAGCCATCATCGGCTTCTTACTTTACTTTTCAATGATGGGAATTTTTTCCTCAGAACAAGTAGACATAACCTCGCCACGAGGCATCGTCCAAGCAACCTATATCTACTTCGGATGGATTGGGGAAACGACGGGGAAACTCCTTGACATCGGAAAAGATACAGTAAACTTAGTCGGCAACGCCATTAAAATTAATAATTCTGACGAAGATAAGTTAAAGAGATAAACTAAGGGGACAAAAGAACATTAGGACCTGATAATATCCCAAGGATTCAAGCACTATACAGAATATAAAAATAATTTCTTTTTTAACCCCAACATTAAATTTAAATACATTTAATTGTTAATAATCCTATGAAAAAAGAGGGGATGTCTGGTTTACTAATAATTTTAATGTTAATCTCCGTCGGCTCGGTAATTGCTGAATCTAATGATACCGAAGCTGTTAATGAAACTATTGAAGATACAGATACATCAGAAATAGAAGAAGAAATTTGCGGGGATGGAATTTGCCAAGAAAGTGAAACGTGCGATATTGATTGCTGTGAGGCTTTTTGTACCTTGGAATGTCCGGCAGGAGCTGTGCAGGGAAGTTGCGGTTGCGAATGTATCGCTGTCGTACCAGAACCCCCAATAGGAAAACAATGCGCGGAAGGGATGGTAAAATATTATGAATGCCCGGACGGAACAAAAATTCCCGAGTGTACGTGCGACGAGTGGGGATGGGTATGTAAAGAATCTATTGAAAACGATTGCCCAGATATTGGAGTCGAACCTAAAACGTGCGCAGCGAAGCTGAAAATAACTTTTGACAAAAATAGTTATTTTGTTGGAGAAGAATTCAAAGTTATAATGGAAATCCTCGATGAGCAAGGAAACAGTCTCCCGCATTATTCTTTTCATATTCAAGTATACGACTATGAAAATGGGGTATGGAAAGAAATCGGACAAGACAAAACCGGAAGTGGGGGTTCTAGAACACATCGAGATAAAATAAATGTAAACGAACCTTCACGATTTGGCAAGAATAAATTTAAGATGTCAACTAAAGTTTCTGGATGCCCTCTTGTCGAAAACACCGCAATAATTGAAATCAAAAGAAAAGAAAAAGAAAAACCAGTTCCATGCGGAATGGGAAACTGCGTCCCTGAAGAAGAGGCAGAAGAAGTCAAAGCGATTCCGGAAGACAAAATATTTTACAAATGCAATGGCTGTGAACTCGAAGATAAATGCTACCCGATGGGCTACCGGAAAGAAGGGAATTATTGTTCCGAGGATTATGAGTTCGTCAAGCAAAATGAAAAAGTTTGTGAAAACAACTTTGAATGTAAAAGTAATATTTGTGTTTCAGGAGAATGTGTCGGCGAGGGTTTAATAAAAAAGATTCTTAAATGGTTTAGGAAATTATTTGGCGGAGAAGAAGACGAAGATGAACCAATGGAAAAAGTGTGTTCTAAACTGTTGATTGAAAAAAATATTGGGGAATATGAATATGAAAAATCTCTGTATGGCGAGGGCGGACATATAAAAGAACAGACACAAGCTCCGTTATATTCGGAAGACGGCGAGCATATAGGTACAATAAAATGTTGCGCTGCAGTATACAAAGATGAAGAAGATGTAGAACATGGAGTCCTATTCTGCCCGTATGATAACAAAGAAGACGTAACCAATTCGGTCAAATGGCTAATAGCAAAAGAGAGGAATATTATTTTTAAGGAATATGGAGATGAGAAAGTTTTTGGAGACAATAACGGCCAGATAGTGGCATGGATAAATAATGCGTATCTTATTGCAGTCGGTGTAGGACCTCTAAATGAAAGACATCTTCCATTACCAGAAGATATAGCAGATGCTTATCTTAAAAAATACCCTTCCGAGCTTGAACTGACAAAAAACGATATCCCTAGTGCACCGCCAGAACGACCATGGGAATATTGCACCGACGAGGACGAGAAAAAAGGAAACAAGTGTAAAAATAAGGCGGGTAGATTGCAAACCGACCCCCACCCCGAAGGTAAAAACTGCGAGGTGTATAAAGGATGTATATTGCCTGATGAAAAATGCGAAGACATAGATGACGTTAAAGAAAAAGAGGACTGCTATGTTCGTGTTGCAGAGATGACTGGGGACAGCAGCGTATGTAAAAGAATAACTTCCGATGAATCCAGAAGAAACAAATGTTATGTTAAGGCTGCGGAGTTTACAAAAGATATCAGCATATGTGAGAAAATAACTGAGGATGACATAAAAAAGATGTGCTTAGAGTTAGCAGAGATATTTCCATGGGAAGTTTGTACTAGTAAGAATGATATGTTAAAAGAGGAATGCCATTTCTTTGATGATTTTGAAAATGGTTTAGAAAAATGGACTTTTTCCAGTGAAGGGGCTGGAAGTGAAGTAGTAGAAAATGGTAATACAGTTCTAAAATTGGTTGGTGTTGAGCGAGCAAACGTTCATAAGATATGGGATAATTATCTTTTCAAATTTAGATTTAAAATGATAGATGGTTCTGTACATGTTGATTTTAGACGAAGTGAGGGTTATGCAGACGGTGCAAGGAGATACTTAGTTGGTATGAATTATGTAGGAGTATATAATTTAAACAAACAAATTGGCGAGGACTGGCGAAAACTCGAGGAAGTTGATTTTAGACTTGATGATGGTTGGCACACTCTTGAAATAAGAGGTTATGATGATATTATTAATGTTTACGTAAACGATGAACTTATAATAAAACATAAAGATACTACAAACACTCTCTCTTCGGGGTGGGTTAGATTTGAAGCCCACACAGGAGGGGTACCTGGAATGGTTCCTGAGTTGTTGATAGACGACGTTGAAATTAAGCTTATTACCGAAGAGGATATTGTTTATCCTTGAGGAAGATATTATTTAGGTCTGAACAAATTCTAAAATACTTACAGACCTAAACACAAGTAGAACCCTGGGTTCGATCAATCCTGACATGGGGATTTACTCACAGTTTGCATCTCTCAAAAATAAAATATACAAAATTTAGATCATTTTTGTTCAAAGCAAATCTTTCGCCCACAACTGTCGTGTGTTCTATAAAGCCTGACATGGGGATTGAACCCACGACCTCCGCATTACCAATGCGACGCTCTACCAACTGAGCTAATCAGGCATAGCACACTAATCTCCCACCCCCTAAATTTATAAATGCTCTCCTGGTGAATTAACCATGGAAAATAAAGACTTCGATCTCGCCGTAACTTACGACAAACTTAAACAAAAATACGAGTTGCCCGACTTCAAAGAATTATCGGAAGATTTCGATATCGAAAAAACAATAGACAAAGAATCTCTCTTCCTAATCAGAGAAATCCGAAGAACAATCAACGAAAAACTTTCGGCATATACCCATCTATTTGAAACACTTCTCAATCCAACAGCAACCCCGATGTTTATGTTCTCCATCCTGAGAGGAATCGACGAAGACAACAAAAAGAAAATCAAAGAAGTTTACAAAAAACTTTCAAAGTTACAAATTAAAGCTATAAAGCTAGACACGATTTATTCCGAACAAGCAGAAACAGAATTCATTGAGAATTCTTTTAACGAATGGCAAGACTTGAAAAAAATAATTTACAATATTATCGAAAAATTCGATGAAAACATTGAAGAAGACAATAGTTCAAAAGAACGTGGCTACTTCGGCTAATAACATCCTAGTTACAAACTTCTCTTAGAGGAACCGTCTCAACAGTAAACGGACAACTCAAATCCTCATCAACACCAGACATATCACTCCTGACAAACTCTGTCGAAAAAACCACCGGCGTCCCAAATTCAACTTCTTTTTCAATCAACTCAAAATCCAACTCTTCATCATCAGAATCAACCAAAGCGTACCTTATCCCGAAAACACCGACGCCATCATAGAAACTATAAACTTCCATAGAACAACTCACAACAACTCTAGTACATCCGACCTCTCCCATATCCGTACACTCGACGCTATTTTTGAAATTCTTTAAAGAATATTGGACTTGTTGCATCCTACAATCAGCTACTTCCCCCACATCTCCAGACTCACTCCCACCAACATCCGAACCTTCAACTCCTCCAGCTTCACTAACCACTCCCACGTCTCCATCATCTACAATATTTTCCGAACTAGAGCTACCCCCCGAAGACATTACATCATCTACAACTCGCAAAACCTCATCCCCAAAAACAAAAAGCAACCCAAAAAGAATCACCAAAACAACCATAATCCCAAAAACAACATGCGACACCTTCACCATTATCAAAAACCTACTTCAGATATTCTATGTATCATTTACTTAACTAAGCTAAGAAGTTTATAAGTTTATTGAAACAAAAACCCCAAATCAATTTCCATCGCAACCGTCGGCATTTTAATTTTCCAATTCTTCAAAACTCTCGGAGCAACTTCACCGATAAATCCAACACTCTTCCCGTAGACAACAACCTTCCCGCACCGTCCAATAATATAATTTGAATTCTCAACATTCTCAAGAGCATACTCTTTCCCAAGCATCTTAAACAAATAATCAACAGCCTGTTTCAATTCAGTAAAATTCGCCTTCTCATTAATCAACACAACAGCCAACCTCTCAATCTCATCGACACCAGTCCCTGAATTTTCCGAACCACTTCTCGAAAAAACCTGACCCATTTCAAAAATCTTCTGAGGATACCCTGCATCTGAATTCTCCGACAAAATCTGCAAAAGATTCGTCAACATATCCATCCGAAGAACATCCCGCCCCGTCTTCGAATCCTCGACTTCAATAAAATCATTATAATCAAAATGCATCTTCCTGACATCTTTCTTCGTCGTCAAATGAAATGACGACGTCTCTAAAAACCCAAGCCCTGCAAGAATTTCTCCAATAATCCGCTTCGTCTTCCCGACAGAATCTTCAAACGCAATCGTCGAAATATCTGGAATCTCAGGTTCAAAATTTTCGTAACCATAAGCAATCGCAATCTCCTCCGTCAAATCAATCCAATGCAAAATGTCTGCCCGATAAGCAGGGATCAATGCAACCGACTTCCCCTTGCCCGATGAAGATGGAAATCTATTTCCTAATTTAGAAGGTACACTATTACGTGCCCGATTTTCATAACCAATACCCATCCGACCCAAATAACTCCTAACATCCTTCTCACCCAGTTTTATACCTAGTGTCCTCTCGATATTTTTAATTTCAAAACTCAATTCCTCACAAGTCATATTCGGAGAAACAAAATTCCCATCTCTCGAATCCCTAATATTCATCTCATAAATCTTGCCACCCATCTCATAAATCGTAGCAAGAATAATATTCAAACACTTTTTCAAATAAGCCAAATTATGCCCCGAACACTCAATAAAAATCTCACGCGTCTTTTCGTCAATCCTTCCAGTCTCATGAGAATTAATAATTGGTGGCATACTCAAAACCTTATCCTCAGCATCGACAAAAATCGGAAAAACGTTCTCACTCTCGAGCAAATGTGCATACTCCCTCCCTGCCGGATGCCCTCGAAGAATCTGCATTCCAGTCATCTCCCGACTAGCTTCCAACGGCAAAAATTTTATCTCCTCCGGTTTTTTCGCCACGAACCGAATCGGCAACGCAATCTTGTCAAGAGGGTAAATCCCAATCGCCAACTTTTTCCTCTTCCTCCCAATAGAATTATGCAACTTCTCCTGAATATCAACTATCTCCTTAATCTTCTCGTCGGTAAACTTCAAACCCTTTACAATCGCACAAACAGTATGAGGTCTAACAACCTTCACAGAACTATCAATCGTAACAACATAATCCTTCTCCGGCTTATTGACTTTAAAATTCGCAATCTTTCCCTTGCCATTAAACTGATTAACAGCTCTAGCAAAATTTCCAAGCGACAACAAATCCGGCCTGTTCGGAAAAACCTCAACCGACAATTCGTCCTCGGTAACTTCTTCAATCGGCGTCCCCATTTCAGTAATCTTATCTTCCATCCCCTCCGTAATCTTCCCAACTTTCTTTTCCAATTCTTTTCTATTAACAGTAAGTATTGTCATTTAATCAACCCCCTTTCTTCTAAATCCATCCTCAACTGTTCCGAATTTCGATATAGCAACGCCTTCATCCCAACAGACTTCGCAACATCCAATAAAGCCAATTTATTATCAATAAAGAGCACCGACCCTGCAGGCACATCCATCCCCTTAAGAGCAATCTTAAAACTCTCGGGATCACTCTTCCGAATGCCAATCTCATAAGAAAAATAAATTCCTTTTGATTTCTCAAACATAGGTTTAAATCTTTCCCAGATATACTTAGCATGAATAGGATTTGTATCAGAAAATATATACCTCGGCACATTCACAGAATCATAAACTCTTAAGGAATCCTCAATAGCCCCAACAGAATAAGCATCCTCATAACCCTCCCTAAATTCTTCTGGAGAAACATCCAAAATTTTAGAACCTTCCTTAACAAAATCTTCTTCAGAAATCTTACCTGTCCCAAATCTTTCCCTTAAGATCCTGGATTCATCACTCCCTTTCCAAAAATCCCCAAGCCTAGGATCCTCCAACAAAACCCCCCCAATATCAAATAATACAGCTTCAATTTCCATCATTCCCTCCAAGGCTTCATCAAATTTAATTCTTTTTTATCAACAGCAAGTATCGTCATTTTTTATAAGCGTTTTTCCTATGTTTAATTGAATGAATAACAAGCTCCTCATTCTCTTGATAATAATTTACAAAAAGCCTATAATCTCCGACCCTAATTTTTGATACACCCATATCCACCAGAGAAAAAACATATCTCTCAAGATTTAATCTTACATCCTTTATCTTTTTCACAATCCTTTCAGAAATATTATTATCTAACTTTTTTAAAAAATCAAGTGCTTCCTTATACCAAACAATTCTAATCATCATTTAAGAAATTCAGCCTCAACATCTTCCTGAGAAATAAAATCACTTTTAGGTGCACTTCGCGACCTCTCAATCTCCTCGACCACTTCATCACTAAGCTCCAAACTATCCTCCAACAAAACCTCTCTCATTTTTTCGACAGCTTCACGCAAAGCTATAACATTCCTATTAACACTCTCGAGAGTTACTTGTTCCATTTTTTATCAATGTCTTAAAGATATTTAAACCTACCTCCTTTCATGATTTCATAAAGGTAAAAATCATCTAGCAACTTAAATGTAGTAATCTTTCCAACTTTCTTTTCCAATTCTTTTTTATTTAATGTTAGTATTGTCACATTAACTCTCCCTCAAAATCCGCAAATTCAAACACAGCTTCAGAAATTTCCTTTTGTTTATCTTCCTTTGTCCTTACAATTAAAATTATTTTTTTTCTCCCTAAAAAGACATCGATAAAATAAACTCCATTCTCTAAATCATACATTCCTAGATTATAAACTTCATCAACAAACTTACTAATCTCTATCTGAGGTCCAGGTTCACAACCATATATTATTTCATCCCTTAATCCATGACTCTGAGTATCAAGAAGCCCTACTTTTTCCAAGATATTATCAATAGCATCGACAACCTCCCAACTCTTTCCAAAAGTAAACTTACTTCTAAAAGGACCCTTATTTATACTTTCAATTTTAACTTTCATTTTTACAATTTTCTCCAAAACCTTCTCTTTCTTTTTCCCAACCTTCCTAATAGTTAATCTTGTCATTTTTTATCTCCAATATTTTTTTGCAAAATCGTTTCCATTTGTGAAGGAGAATATAATGTTTCTTTTTTGATAATATTGAAACCTTTCTTTAAAAGAAACTCAACCATCCCATCACTATGGGTATCTACTTGGATTATTTTAAAATTTTGTTTTTTAGCATACAGTTCTAATGAATTATATAACAATGATCCAATACCTTCTTTTTTATCTGCTAAAGAAACCCTAAAATTTTTTATTTCTAACATATCTCCTCCCTTTTTATATGGTTGAAAGATAATAACCCCTGATATATCAGAACCTTTTTTAACATAATAGGCTTTTTTATAATCGGATTCTAATTCTTTTTTACATTTCTCAACCCACTCGTCATAATCAGGATAATCCAGATTAAATGGTTTGATATATTTATAGATTTCTACAATCTCTTCAGAAGAACTTGCTAATTTTACCTGTTGTTCTAGGGTTGTTTTTTCACCAAATTCCCAAAAACCAAGATTCCCTTTGGCTTTAATTTTCTTTATCCTTTGAGGGTCCTTTAATATAAATCCTTTGTTTCCCCATCCTTTTCCCGCTAAATGCAAATTCTCATCCCCTAAAAACTCTTCATCATTCTCATATATTTTTACATTAATCAATTTTACCTTTCCAACAATAAACCCAAGAGGAAGGTTCCTAAATCCAAATTTTTCCATAGATTCTTTATCTGGAATTTGTGAACTATGGATTAAAAATTCTCCTCTAAAATTAGTGTTCCACTTTCTAATTTCTATTTTTTTTCTTCCTTGTAAAATTAGTTCTGCCCACGGTTGTTTTATCGACAATGTTTTCATTTTATACAAATTTCATTTCCTCCAAAACTTCATCTCTCTCAATTTATTTATATCATTCTTGTAAACTTCCCGCAAATCATTAATCCCAAAAAACTCCGTAATAATCCTGTCAAATCCTTGCCCCCACGCCAAAACCGGAACGTGCCTCCCAAACATCGGAATCGTAACCTCTGGTCGAAACATCCCCGCGCCCCCAAGCTCGACCCATTTCTTATGCACCGGATGAAAAACATCAACCTCCAACGACGGCTCGGTATACGCAAAATACGCAGGTCTAATTCTAATCTTCTCGTACCCCATCTTCTTATAAAACTGAATCAAATACCCAAGCAACTGCCTGAAATTCGCATTCTCATCGACGACAATCCCCTCAGTCTGATTGAACTCAAACCCATGCGACCAATCAACAGTCTCATTCCGAAAACACTTCCCAATCGCAAAATACTTCGCAGGAAATTCCTTCGTATCCCTAATCTCCCGAAGCTTTCTCGCCGACAGCGACGTCGTATGCGTTCTCATCAAAACCTTCTTCGCGCTCTCCTCATCCCATTTATACTGCCAACCTTTACTCCCATCAATTCCCCCCTCATGCGACTGTTGCGTCTTAAACAAAATACAATCCTCTTTTTTCTTACACCTCGTCGGCAACTTCCCTTCCATACCCTTAAGATAAAACGTATCCTGCATCTCCCTCACCGGATGATCCTGCGCAGTAAACAACGTATCAAAAACCCAAAAACCCGTATCAATCTTGCTCCCAGTCATCTCCTTAAACCCCATCTCCAACCAAATAGACTTCGCATAATCAATCGCCTGATTCACAAAATGCCTCTTCCCCCCGTAAACCTTCGGAACCGGCAACGACAAATCGTACCTCCTAAACTCCTTCCCCTTCCAACTATTCTGCTTTATCATTTTCGGAGTCAACTGCTCAACCAAATCCTTCCTCAAATTCATCGACGAAATCTTCTCACCCAACTTAGTCAACCTAACACCAATCTTCTTTTGATTCTCAACACTAACAATATCTTTCCGCGACTTCAGATTCTGCAACGCCAACTTATCCTGCGCCTCCAACAAATCAAGTTCAAGCGGCAACTTCTCAAGAAATAACTCCTCAAGCATCTTATTCGTAACCTCGGTCGGCTTCGCACTAAGACTCAACTTCCCACTAGCAATACTCACAAGTGCTTTCCTCTTCAACGTCCCCAACGCAATCTTCGCCTCATTATCATTCAACCCGCAAACATTCCTAATCTCACTAATCAAAATCGCCTTCTTTTCCACAAGCTTATTCAAAAGCACCCTCTCCGGCAAAGCCTTCCTCAAATAATAAATCCCCAGAATCCCCAAACTAACAACTTCCTTCTCAGAACTCTCCATTTCAATCAAACCCTTATTCTTCAAAAACCCAACCGCCCTAAGCACCGTCGTCCTATCCTGAGAGGTCTTCTTTGCAACATCCTCCAAATCGGAGAAATCTAGACCCAACTTAGGAAGCGTCGCCCTTTCAATCGGAGACAAAAACTTCACGAGCAATTTTTCATCCATAATAGTTCATAGATTTTATCTTTTTAAGGTTTAGTGAATCAAAACCGAACCGCATCCCGACCCTGCTCACTCGACATCCCAAGACTAATTCCAAAAGAACTCAAACCCTTCTCATCAACAACATTTTTTTTCGTCTCAGCAAAACTCGCAATCTTAATCAAACACTTCGCCTTCCGACAAACCTTAATATTCTGAATAATCCTCTCCAACCGCAACGCCTTCGCCTTCCCAACCAGCCTCGACACCTCACCAAAATCAATAACAATAACCACTCCTCTCTTCGCTACTTCCTTCGCCACAACATGATTCAACCCGGAGTCCCTCTGCTTCAAGCTATCTTTTTTCAAACCTCGCTCAGGAGAAACCAAATAATCTATTTTCAATGTTTCAACAGCCCGACGATTAAACACATTATCACCACCAACAACCGCAATAATTTTATTTTTACCTTTAAGAGATGCAATAATTTTC
Source organism: Nanobdellota archaeon (assembly GCA_030641715.1). Classification (GTDB taxonomy): domain Archaea; phylum Nanobdellota; class Nanobdellia; order Pacearchaeales; family GW2011-AR1; genus JAGVXH01. The sequence goes on along the minus strand of DAOWGX010000018.1, from coordinate 73,707 downwards.
CTCACCTCACTCTCCGAAGCCTCAATCAAATATCCATCACAATCATCTCTCTCCAAAACCTCCGACCTTGATTTTATCTTCTTTAAAAAAATAAAATCTTTCTTCCGAAATAAATTTATATCTTCCATGTTAATTATATTTGAATAGCTTATTATATTTCTTGTGGTCAAAAAAATCCAACACGAAATTAGTTATCTTTAGCTTCCCACCATACACACTATACAATAGCCTCCACCGATTCGGCAACTCAACTCTCCATAAATTATCCACCCCATACTTATTTAAGTATTCTCTCGGAATCAATCTTTTATGTACCTGATTTCCCAAAAAAGGATTTTGTCTTAACAGTTCCTTAATTCGATTTATCGCCCTCAAAAGAGATTGGTGAAAAGAAGACTCAACCCCTTTCTCTATTTCCTCGCCGACAATCCTATTCAATTCTTCATACTGCTTACTCACCTCTTCCGACAAAATTATTTCTACTTCTTTATTCATTAAATTTCAGTCCCCTTTCTAATCGCTTCCCTTAACTTAGGACTATCGTTTTTTATCCATAAAATCCCTTTATGCCCGTCGACAATCATATTTCTTTCTTCGAAATAATCAAGTATCAAATTCAAAGTCTGGTGCATTATTTTCATCGGAAGCCGTCTCTTAATTTCTTCCCGACTAATCACCAACTCTGCATCCTTCAGAACTTTTTCAATCGCTAAAATAGTCTTCAAATTTGGATAATGAATTATTTTCAAATTAGATAATCTCATATATACTCCTATATAAACTTATATATAAATGTTCTGTTTTAAATAAAATCACCTTTCATCCCGAAATCAACGTCCCCCCGAAATCCTTCTTCCCCTTCAAAATCTTATCAATCGCCGCCAAAGAGCCAACAATATAAGTCGGAATCTTCTCCCTCAAAATCACCTTCGCCGCAGACTGATCGAGAACAAAATGCTGCCCCGCCTTAAATTTCATCTTCCTCGTTATCTCCTCAAAATCCTTCCACGTTATCTCCTTAATAAACTTCGCACCCTTATCCTTCCCAGGATCAGAAGTATACAACCCCTTCACATTCGTAAGATTCACAAAAGGGCACCCAAGATAAGCCGAAATTTTCGCAGAAGTCCCATCCGAAGTATTCCCCTCCCTATACCTCAAAGCCCCGCAAAAAACAATCTGGTTCTTACCAAGCAAATTCTTAACATCCTTCATACTCTTCGGAATAACCTCATTCGCACTCTTCCCAAAAAACTTCGCCATAAATTCTGCATGAAGCCTCGTAATCGCAATCCCCGAAACAGACTGCGACTTCGTCGTCTTCCCCAGCTTCCTCAACGCTGAAATATACCTCCGAGCAGTAGAACCACCCCCAGTAACACCAACAAACTTATGAGAAGGATGCGAATCAATCAGCTTTTTAAATCTCAAGAGGAATTTCTCATCAACCTCGTCGGGAACAATCCTCGAACCACCAAGTGAAATCACCCAAACTTTTTCCATATACTGAATGAGCAATTTAGATTTATATATTTATTGAATCAATAACCCTCCCAAATTAGCCCTTAGAAAAACATATAAGCAAAGATGTTCTTAAAAACAAATGAGCAAAAAAGACCTAAGACAATTACTTACCCGCGAATCAGAAATAGACGAAACGATTCATGAATTTAAAGAGAGTAAAGCAAATATGAGTAGAGTATTAAATGATGAAATAAAAAATGTTCTCCAAAAAAAATTTAATAGACCTTATGATGAAATAAGAATACAATATGCGGATAAGATAAAAAATTTGAAAAGTTCCTTATATGGAGAGTACGTGAGAGAACTGGATATAAAATTAAAACAATTGTATATTTTAAAACAGGAAATAATAATATGAAGCAAAGACCCATTTTTGAAAAATACGAAACAGAAGTTTTAACAAAGTATAAAACAAGAAAAAGAATTGAAGAATCAGATAAAACTGTTCTAGACAGATTTACACTTATTGGATTGATTGAACATGGCTTTAATTTTGATAAGATGTATCCGACCGCAAAACTATCCGAACTAGGCAATAATCTTCTTTAAAATTAAACAAGTAATTTAGCTTTATATATTTATTGAATCCATTTTCAAAAACCTACTATAGGTTTCTCAAATAGCTGGACCATCTTTATTTAAATTCATAGACCAAATAAGTAATTTTGATTCATATAGATTTTGGAACCTTATAAGGCTATACCGGTATTATCAAAATTCATTTCCCAGGACCTTCCTTTCTTATCGCCATAAATTAAAAAAGCACTCTCAATTTATATATCTATCGAATCAACAAACAGTAAACAACCTATCATCCCCAACATCAAAAACCCTCGTCTTCACCCCACAATCCAACCAACCATGCGCATAATTCAACGCCGCAAAAGCATTAACCCAATCACCCTTCGCCTCAAAATGATGCGCATCCGAAACATAATTCCCAACCATCTCAATAATCTCCTTCGCCTCAACTTCCTTTCCCTCAAAAATATTCTTCTTCACCTCGACAAACGCCTCCTCAGTCAAATCAAAATACTTCCTTAACTTCTCAGCACTAATCTCATTCTTCATACCAAAACCAAACCTAAAAGTTATTTAAACCTGCCCCTCAAGCAAAGAATATGGAGTCTGTTTACGAATTACAAACTCATACCAGATATATTTTTATACCCTACATTGTCCTTATATTTAGCTTCCAAGAGCCCAACTTGGGATTCCAGTTTCTCCCCAAGCAAAGGCACATCATAAATAAATTCCGCAATATCATAAATAGATTTTTTCCAAAAAACATTTCGGCTATCAGTTACAATAAAGTAATCTTCTCTGAGACGATCATTTCCAATTGCACTCTTATCTAAAACCCCTATTTGACCATTCTTATTCTGGTAACCAGCGTCATTGAGCCTCTTTATTAAATCATCTACTTCTTTGGAATCCTCGCTTCTTTTTAATAGAATCTTAACATTCACAAAATCTGAAACTTCAGAAATAGCCCTTATGACTTTATCAGAATCATATATCAAAAACCTAGGAAGGGGGTCACTGATAAACAGAGTTACATTCTCCTCTGCACTAATGATTAACTCCCTTGCCTCATTCGATATATTGCCGTAATCATTAGGGCGATAACTATGTGTATCTAATCTCCCATATGCAATCTTTGGGTCACACGTTTTTTTTAGATAATCAAAAAATGTAGTACACTTTTGCATATCAAAACAAAACCTAAAAGTTATTTAAACCTGTCTCTCAAGCAAAGAATACGGAGTCTGTTTACGAATTACAAACCTATGCCAGGTATATCTTTATACCTTATATTGTCCTTATGTTTAGCTTCCAAGAGCCTAACCTGGGATTCTAGGTTCTCCCCAATCCAAGGAACATCATAAATAAACTGCGAAACTTTATGAATAGATTTTTTCCAAAAAACATTTCGTCTATCAGCTACAATAAAGTAATCATCCCGAAGACGTTGGTCTTCAATTACCTCCTTATCTAAAATCTCTATTTTATCATTCCCTTTTCGATAACCAGTATAATGAAGCCTCTCTATTAAATCATTAACTTCTTCAGAACCTCTGCTTCGTTTCAATAAAATCCTAACCTTTACCAAATCTGAAACTTCAGAAACAGCCCTTATTACTTTATCAGAATTGAATATCAGGAATTTAGAAAGAGGACTATTAATAAATAGAGTTACATTATCATCTGCATTAATAATTAACTCTCTTGCATCATTCGATATATTACCATAATCATTCGAGCTATAACTATGGATATCTAATCTCCCCAATGTCCTACTTGGGTCATACGCTTTTTTTAAATCATCAAAAAGTGTAGTATGCTTTTGCATACCAAAACAAAACCTAAAAGTTATTTAAACCTGTCTCTCAAGCAACGAATACGGAGTCTGCTTTCGAATCACAAACCTCGACCCAACCATCTCAGAAATAATCGCATTAATAGAAAAATTACCAACAGCCGCCCGAAAAACACCTTCCAGCAACGGGATATGCGCCCCCTCAGAGATCTTCTCCAAAACCTCTTTGATCTCCATAGGACTCAAGGTAATCCGTGTAATCTGCCTCTGACCTGCTCGAATAATCATTAAAGGTTTCCCCGCACCCTGACACTCAATCAAAGAAATAACAGGATCACCCAACAGCGGAGTAATCCTCCCATAATCTTGATCAGATTCCACACTTACAGAAACACTCGGAGTCATAACCTTTGGAGATACAGATTGTATTTGTGGAGGCACTACAGATGGCGAAGACATTTGCACCCTTTTAGGTTGCGGAGGGGGCAAAAGAACGGGCATCGGCTTTCTAACCGGAGCTCTAACAAGCCGTTCCATAACAGGTTTATTAATAACAGACCTCGGCTTTCTAACAGGAATCTTGACAGATGTTTCCATAATAGATCTATTCATAGGAATCACCAACTCATCCATCTCCCTTCTCATAAGCGGAAGTTCTTTCTCCTTCAAAGAAGACATCATAACTTTTTCCGAAACTTTCGGCACCAAATCTGCATGAACAACCTGCCTTTCCTCATAAGAAAAATCATGCGATCGAATATTTTGAATTATCGTAAAAACAAACCTACTAATAAAAGGCTCCAACGCAATTACAGAAACATCTTCAGAACTCATGTGCTCGGAAACGGCTTGGGTTTTGAATACGGCATCTCAGAATAAACGGGTGCTTGTCCAACAGCCTCGGAACGATTCCTTAAACTTCCTTCCATTAAAATCAAACCCTTCGCAATAGTTTTATTTTGATCCAACAACGAATCGATTTTCTTCAACATAGAATCGTCTTCAATCTTCCCCCCGGAAACAAAGCTCTTCGCTGACTCTTCAAAAACCTGAAGCAACTTCGTAATATTATCTGACAAAGCCCCAAATTTAATAGAAAGATTCGTCATCGCATGTTGCAATCCCACAAAATTTTCAATCAAAAGTTCCTCACGCTCCTTCGCTGTCATCTTCTTTTTGACAGGACCTTCCTTCTCAACCTTCTTAGAATCACGCCCCCCCACAACAACTCCCTCAAGACTCTCATCATCAACACCCTTACTAACCGACTTCTTTACCGCCCCTTTTACCATATCAAAACCAAGAGGGCTTTATTTATAAAAGTATTGGGAACATAAAATGGGCTCAGCAGGAATCGAACCCGCATCCTCGGTTCTGGAGACCGATATTCTACCTTTGAACTATGAACCCTGATTATGCAATTCCCTATGGCAATTCGCACATAATAATATGCATTTCTTTCCTTCTTTTAAAGCCTTCTCTCTAGACTTATTTTTAATTATATGCGCCATATTTCCTTCCTTATCAGAAGTATTGTGATGAAATTCTAAAGCCGCCCAACAATGATTATATCCACATTTAGAACATCTCCCCCCTAGAAGATTTATCATTTCAATTTTTATCCTTTTCAACCGTTTCGTTTTAGTATGCTGGATCTTCTTTTTATTATCTTCATAATATTGTTTATCTGAAATATTTCTATGTCTTTTATTTTTCGGTTTGTTGACCGGCGCTAGTCCTCGCGACAATCCAAGTCTTGCAGCTTTTTGTTTTATTGAACGGATACTTCTATTCAAATAAGTCCCAAGTTCTCTAAGACTAGCACAAGAAGAATACTTTTCTTTCAATTCCATCTCTTCCCTATTCGTCCATTTCATATTATCAATTTGAACATAGACTATTTAAATATTCGTACCTCTAAAAAGTTTTGGAGCCGAGTAGACTATCATTATCCGATGCACCCCAAATAACCTAAAATAATCTAGAACCCTTCGCTTTTAAATCTAATTAAACTACAACCTAGCCTATCAATCTATATTTGTTACTACGCTTAAGAAACAACAAATAGAAAGACTTATAAACCTCAAATCCTTACAGATACCATCAAAAAAATGGCAAACAATAACTTAAAAGCAAAACACTATTGCGATAAAGGTAAAAGCCTCTTCGGACAAATAGCCCGAGCAGGAAGAAATGGGAGGAAAGAACGCTTAGAAACGAAAACCCTCAAGTATGTAAGAGTACAACAAGACCTAATAGGTCAACAATCAAGAACGTGTTTAGCATATCAAGATAAATCCCAATACGACGTAAGTAGGATATGTAACAGATGCACAAGTAACCCTTTTAACGGCAAGTACAAGAAACATTTAGTTTACAGATAGATAACAAAACACAGGATATCTAAACCAACTTCTTCATCTCTTCAATCTCAACAGAGGAAATCGCCGTACCCTTAAACTTAACCCCATAAAGCAACGCATCAAGCAAATCCTTACTCTTCTTAATCGGTATCAACCCTTTTTTATAAGCAACAAAAAGAAGCTCCGCCGAACGAATAAACTTAAAATCCTTCAACTCATCCAGCAACGACAGTTCTGCTTTAAGTGGTGTATGCAACTTCCTCTCCATCATCTCCTTCAAACCCTGCGGTGCTTCCGTCAACATCCTCGTCGTCCTCTCATCAATAACAATCACATTATCCACCCCGCACAAATTCGAAAACGCGAGACACGCCACCTCACCCTCATGGATAATCTTAATCTTCTCTCCAGTTTGCACCGTCCTTAAAACTCCTCCCGTAACCTTCAAAACCCTCTTAACCTCTTCGTTCAATTTCTTATCTTGGACAATCTCCGACGACATCTTAAAAACGCCCCTCTCAATCATATCCCTAACCTGAATCGCCTCGAGCTTATACTTCTTAATCTTCATCGGCCTATCAACAACCTCCTTCTTCACTTGAGGCGTCAGAATAAACTCTCCATCAAAATCTTTTCTCAACTTTTCAATCACATACAACATCCCATTCATAGTCAGGGAAATTATTGGTCCTGCATCGAAGATTAAGTATTTCATCTTCCATACTCCTTCAAGCAATTATTTAATTCTTCTTTTTTCAAAACAAAATAAGGAAACTTCTGCCTCAACTCATTCGAATAACCCCTCGAAACAGAAACACTCAAAACATCCTTTCCAACTTCTTTAATCAAATTAAACGCAGGAACAAAATCAGCGTCGCCAGAAACCAAAACACAACAATCCACATTTTTCTGTATTGCTTCCTTAACCATATCTATAGCAATCCACACGTCAATCCCCTTTTCTTTCTTCTGATTATCCGCAATGTCCAAAAAAGCCTCGTCAACAATCGGCTTACAAACCCCACATAAATCCCAAGACTCCACGAGCTCCTGTCTTTTCCTTTTTAACTCTTTAGTGGAAAGTTTTTGCAATTTCCGAGTAATTATCTTAACTCCTTGCTTTTGCAAATGCCCCAAAAAAGCCCTCTGCCTTTTATACATCAATTCATCATCTTTTCTACTCGGCATCGAAGCATACCATCTAATTTCTAATATTTCTAAATCAAAATTTCCTGCAACCAAACTCGAAAGTTTTTTTATATCAATACTGCTTGGCTTTAAAGAATACTTAAGATTATGATACCAATTATTTGCATCAATAAAAATAATAGCTTTTTTACTCATAAAAATACCTCGAAAAAAGGAGATAAAGCCCGGCATGTCCGAAGAGATACCGGGGACTTAAAGTAGAATCATGTATGCAATCAGGTTTATATTTGTTTTGGTTTCTAACTGGACTATCACCTAAGATTAGGTACTTCATTTTTCTATTGAACATTCCCATGCCAAAGGAAGTAGTTCTTTTAATTTAATTTTTTTATTTTTAGAAACTATCACAAATGTATCTTTATTCCCTTTACAAACTTGATTTATCATCTCCCTACATTTTCCGCAAGGAGGATGAATATTCCCATTTTCACTTATTGCAACAATAATTTTTATTTCATTCTCACCATTAGAAACCATTGATCCAATTGCCTGATATTCTGCACAAGAACCAATCCCGCAATAGAAACCCATACAAACACCACTAAATAAATTTCCATTTGACGTTAATAAAGAGGACCCCATTGACGCAGTATCAACAAGTTTTATTTGTTTAGATTTTAAAATAACTTGTTTTGCTTCTTCAATTAATTCCTTATCTTCCATAGTCAATTTCATCCAAAAATCTCCTCCGCAATCCTCACCCTCTCCTTAACCGGCATAGAAATCGCAAACTTCGCATCACCAATATGCGACTGCCCAATGTACGACGCCAAATCCCACAAACTCACACCAAGAAGCTCCGCCGTCTGCTCCGACGACAAACCATGCTCATAAAGTTTAAACGCCTTATTAATCTCCGCCTTCCTAAAAATATCCTTAACATACCGACCCAAATCACCCGAAATCTCATTCAACGAATTCCGAATCCTCCCAAGACAAACCCTCGTTTTCTCAATATCCTCTTTCTCAAGTGCCTTAATCGCCGACGCAAGATTCTTAATCATAGCATCACAAAATTCCTGCCAACCTTCCATATCCCGATAATGCTTCCGTTCAAAAATCTTGCTCAAAGAATAAACCAAAACAGCCACAATAATATTATCCGCATCCTGAGAAATCGCCGCAGAATGAATCGTCTGATTCGACAACACTTTTATCTCATGAGGATTATCCTCCTCGATAAATTTCTTTGTCTCTCGCAGAATTCGCAAAACATTTCCGACCTCTTTCATTTGCATATCAAGAAGAGAAGTTATATAAATCTTCTCAAGTTCCCAATAACATGAAAATATTACTCGACACAAACTTCATCCTGACCTGTGTAAAACAAAAAATAGATTTTAATAGTATCGTAAATAACCTCCTCGACGAACCAATCAAATGGATTGTCCCCCGAGATGTTTTAAACGAATTAGGAAATCTAAAAGATAAAAAAAATATCAAAATCAAAGATAAAAATTCTGCCAAACTAAGCTTCGAAATATTACAAACAATCAACCCAGAAATTATAAAACTCAAAGGAAACAACCCTAACATAGACATTAAAATTGTAAACTATATTTCCGGAAAACAAATCATTTTGGCGACGCTAGATAAAAATCTGAAAGACAGAGTCCCCAATAAAATTCTAACAATTCGAAACAAAAAGAACCTAGAAATTATTTAACTTCCCACTAACACCCATCTCACTCTCAACCTTCCTAATCAACTTAAAAACATCCTTAACACTAACCGCCTTCCTAAACCACCAATAACCCTTCTTCCTAAACGCCTTCATCCCCTTCGCCTTCCTAAAACTCTTAACAGCCTCGACCATCCCAACAGAGGGACCTCGAACCTCAATCTCCTTTTTCTCCTCGACAACCAAATACCCCGTAGCTCTCTTCCCCTCGCCAGAATAATCAAACTCCTTCGCCAAAACTTTTTGCTGTTCCCTCTTAAGCTCACTAACAAAAAAATCAAAAAATTTCCTCATCTTCGTTCCCGCAATATCTCCCTCCTGCCTATCCGTCTTCAAACCAACCTCGACGAACCGGACCTTCTTTCTATCAGCAAGATTCTTCAAACCCTCACCATCAATCGACTGCCATTCGAAAAACTTCAACGACGGAGATTTCAAAAATTTACTAGCAACAATATTAAACTTCTCAAAAGTCTCCTCACCAAGTCCCGCCGTAACATTCCTATACTTATAAGTTGGATCAATCAAAACAATCGGTCCAGTCAGCTTTGACGTATTCAACTCCCCTAAAACCTCCCGCTCACTTCTAAAGTGTTTCAGAGGATCAATAACTCGTCGTCGAGAAACACCTCTCAAAAACTTAACAAAACCCCCGAAATAAATCACCAACACTTCCAACGAATACCCACTAAAACCTCGAACATAACTCTCCGCCCCGTAACATCTATTAGCCCAACAAAACGCCTTCGCCAACTTAATCTCGTCGCTAATCCTTGAATTCTTTTTCACCACACCCCTAACATACTTAACGTGCCTCAACGAAACATCCGTCACATTCTCCGCCAACTCAGGATACTTATTCTTAACAACAGGAACAATCTCCAGTAAAACACTACCACAAACAATCTGAAAATAATCCCGCGACCCGTGAACCTTCTTCAACTTGCCCGGCAACCTAATCTTCTTCAAAATACTCTCGAGCTTCAAGATATCCTCGCTACAATCAAACACAACAAAAATATCAATATCTTGCAAACCTGCCTTCCTAACCAAGGTCCCCTTCGCCAAACTCCCCCCAACATAAGCCTTAATATTCCTAGAGTTAAGCTGTTTAATAAACTCCTTAGAAATTTTCTCCAAATTTAAAATCTCCTCACGAGAAAGAGAAATCGCCACAAGCTCTTTTTCTAAAATACTTTTCATACCCATACCCCGAACAAAGAAACTTTCATTTATTAATGTTATGAGAAAAACTAAGCTACACTCAAATCAACAACAAGATTCCCCTCGGAATCCATACCTTTGTTTTCGATAATTAGCTCATACGGAGTCGCTGCGACATCTAATTCCCTTGTCCCGGTATTCTGTCCTTCAAACTGAATATCCACCGCATAGTCCTCCTCAAGCGTAACTTCCCACGGTGTAGACTCCCTCGTCAAAACTTCTAGGCTTCCCAACGATACAACAACATCCTTTTCACTATATTCAAAACTTGATTCAAGCACCCAAGAAATTTTATCTCCCGACATATCAACAATAAACTTCCCCTTTCCAACAGTTAACTGAACGCCACGACGGTTTCCTGCAGCTCGTTGAACCTCATAGATTTTATCGTTAATATTTCCTAATGATTCAATCGCCTGCTCAATAATAATCTCATCCTTCTTCGCATCAATCTTCGGTTTCGCAGCCGCCAAAACAATTCCAATTATCGCAAGACCAATCAACGTATAAATCACAGTCTCAACCCAAATCTGTCCACGTTTACTAATCAATCGCCTCATATAGATAAAACAAAAATATTCTTTATATATCTACCCATTGATAAAAAAACTAAACGGCCCCGAAGAGCCGAGAAAAATAAACTAAACTAACATTCTAATAATGTTTTTGTTGAAGAGACACTACAAGATTCTTCAGTATTTCCAATTTTTAAGATAGGTGCAATCCTGACACTATCTATAGTTCCAGCTGCTAAGATTGCAGTTACATCTAGAACAAATACTTTTTCTTCATTAGAACCTGGAAGATCAGCTAAAGTGTATGTATCTAATAGACTAACAGATTCAACATTTCCTCCAGAAGAGATCAAAACTTGTATATCCGCCAATTCAAAATTCTTAGGACCTTTTTTAATCTGTAATGAAAGCTCATTGTTTGGAGTATCAACACAAGTCCAACCTTCGTCCATAATAGATAGCTGTGAAACTGCATCCAAACAAAGAGTTCCCTGGTCAAGTTGATTATTAATCATAGGGATAATAGCTGCCCAAACAATAGTAATCGCAGCGACAGTAATCAAAATTATTAAAACCGTAGCAACAACAGCACTTATACCCTTTTTATTCATTTTATTATTCATATATTTTAACCCCCTTTCAATGATATTTAGTATCACTAATTAACCAAATTACATTTGTATAATCTTACTTACATCTTTACATGTAAAGACCTTATTTGAATCTTTCCCTTTAACACTCCCTAACAGCGCCGGATAAATTTCAATCTTCTCAGGAAGACTTCCATCCTCCATCTTCAAATAAAGATCTTTCTTTATTGATTGTCCAGCATCAATTTTAAATTTAAACCTACTAATCTCAGAATTACCTTCCTTGAACATTTTGATATCTAAATAGAAAATATCTATATCCCCCCTATTAACAACCTCTAATGCATCTTCGCCAATATCCCCCGAAACCACCTGTACCTCGAAATCAACCTGCTTACAAAGATTATCAACCGGTTGTCCAAACTTTTCAATTTGTTCACTAATAAAACCCCTAGCCCATAAAAAAATCAAAGCTGCCAAAACAAGCACCAACAAAATTAAAAAAACGGTAGCAATCACAGGGGATAATCCTCTCTTTTTCATAGTCTTATTTCACAATTAGAATTTATAAATCTACCCCTACCAATATTAAATCATAGACACTTGCAATGTTGCCCAATTATTTCCTACAGAATAAAAGTTTTTGAAAAAACGATACGACAATTCATTTCCAGAAGGATACGGATTCGTTCTGCCGTCGCTGAAAAACCAATCAAAACTTAAATCGCTCGGATCAATTTCCGAAATTCCCGTCGCCGTGCTATATCTAATCCCTCGACTATTCGACGCATCAAACTCAACATAACTTGTAGGGATATCACTATAATCCTTTGGTTTCAAGATACACGCCGCAACATACTCACCGTCGACAGTCGTATCGATTACCATCACATTCGAAATAACTCTTTTCTTCTGACCTCGACTATTTATCCCCTCAGCGACAATCTTATAATTACCCCCCTCAGAGAAAACATAACCTGCCGTCACACCTTGATTTCCAAAAGTTGTAATCTGGAGACCATTAACACTTAAGTATCCCTCAATAAAATCATCGGCATCCGTAGCACTAACAACGATATTAACTTCGCCAGAACCTGCATTAAAATATTCACCACAGATAGGCGAACTAATTTGAACCGCCATAGGTGTATTACTATAGCTTTTCGAAATACTCAAAGAACCGCTTTTCTTTCCACTATCAACTTCAAAATAAAAATCATCATAATCCTCTGTTAGTTCTAAATCTTCTTCAGTTATCGTCCAGTAAGCCACGACTTCACCGTCTTCTTCTGTACTATTCATAGTCCTAATATAATCATCAGGATTAAGAAGCTCATCTTCCTCGTAGATACTAAAATCTACAGACTCCTCACCATTTAAAACCAATCTTATAGTATCTCCTAAATTTGCAGAAGTTATCCCCTCACCGTCTAAATTCTCCCATTGGAGGTTGATACACTCCGAAACACAATCCCCTCCCTTGACAACATCCGAAACCGAATCACAACAAGCATGTGTCCCATCGCAACTTCCTGCGCCATCCTGAAATTCTCCAGCATCGTCACCACAGCAAGTCGTTTGTGCAACCTCTCCACCTAACGCCCATCCTCTAGGGGTACAACCACTTGCAATAGAAATACAATAACTCTCGTCGTTATCTTTGTCTTGAGAACCATAATCTGTTGTACACGATCCTGCACCATCACAGCCATACCCTGTATACCAAGTCTCTCCCGAACAATGGTCCGTATCGTCACAGACCGTCCCGGCAGCATCGTAGTTGCATCCATCGGAGCAACAAGTTCCTAATGAACACTCACAAGGAGGTGTCCAAGCCTGGAGTTCATAAATATAACATTTAGTTCCTTGATAACCATTTCCCTCATAACTATAGGCACCAGCAGAACAATCTATCTTTACACCACTAACGCCTTCCCATCCACTAGTTAAACTTTGCTGTATCGTTCTGTCAAGCCAACTCCCATCTTCCCAATTACCCCCATTAATAGTATCAGTATAAACTTGATTCCAGCTACCTCCTTGTTTAACATAAACGACTAACGTAATCTTTGACCATGCATAATTTCCATCTGGAAGAGCACGACTATAAACCTTAAATTCTATATTATTTATTTTTTCAACACTGCCCCACAGATATTCACCCGTTAATGAACATGCACCAGTACCATCATGGTTGATATATTCGTGCTCAACTCCATAATAAGTTCCAAAATTCCCATCAGATGTTTTAGCACAATTTCCTAAAACACTAGCAGTCCCCCCCGAAGCAGTTGTATAAGTACACGTCTCTGTAGTCCCTGATTGCTGCACCATATTTACAGATGCACTAACAACCCCAATCATCAAAATCCCAACAATTAAAACTAACATCCCTTTTTTCATACTTTGTAACAAGAAAACAACTTTATAAATATTGTCTCTCAAACGATTTCATTCACAATAGAATATCCCCCGAGCCATATAGATCTTTCCGTAAAAAAACCTCCAATCTTAATTAAAAAACTATCCAATAACAACCAAAACAGGTTTCAACTTTGCAACCCTTTTCCCAATCCCCGCCTCGTGAGAGACCCGAACAACCTCTTCAATATTCTTATAAGAAAACGGTGACTCCTCGACCAAACCCTTCTTCCCGCCGAACTCCACAAAAACCCCTCGCTGTTCCATATCCTTCTTCGCCTCGTCAAAAGTCATATCCTTATGTGCTTGAGTTCGACTTTTTACTCGACCAGCACCATGTGCCGTCGAGCCAAACGAAATCTCTTCTGCCTTTTTCGTCCCGCACAAAACATAACTCGCAGTCCCCATCGAACCCGGAATCAAAACTGGCTGACCAACCCCCCTATAATCTTCCGAAATTTCTTCCCGACCAGGACCAAACGACCTCGTCGCCCCCTTCCTCATAACCAAAACTTCCTTCTCTTTCCCGTCGATAACATGCTTCTCAAACTTCGCAATATTGTGACAAATATCATAAACAACTTCCGCCTTGAAATTAGGAAAATAATGTTTCATGTTTTCTCGAATCCAATGAGTAATCAACTGCTTATTCGCAAACGCAAAATTCGCAGCACATGCCATCGCTGACAAATACTTCTGTCCAAGCTCCGACTTAATCGGAGCATTCACCAACTCCCTGTCAAAATCAGGATACCCATATTCTTCCTCCATCAACTTAATATAATCCGACGCCACCTGATGCCCAAGCCCTCGCGAACCGCAATGAATCATAATCACAACCTGCCCTTTCTTCAGCCCAAAAACTTTCGCAACACCTTCATCAAAAATTTCATCGACGGTTAATATATCTAAGAAATGGTTACCGGCACCGAGTGAGCCTAATTGGGGCATACCTCGACTCTTCGCTCTTTGTGACACCGACGACGGATTAGCATTCTTCATCTTCCCGTTCTCCTCAATATGCAGACAATCCTCCTTCCCACCATAACCTTTCTCAACAGCCCACTGCGCCCCCTTAATCAAAACCTCCCCTAATTCTTTATTGTTTAAACTTAACTTTCCGCCCCGACCGACGCCAGAAGGAACCGCCCGAAACAAAGAATGCGCAATTTCTCTTTCCCTTCCTTTCAAATCCCCAATTTTCAAATTCGTCTTCAACAAACGAACCGAACAATTAATATCATAACCAACGCCACCAGGACTGATAATTCCCGTTTCAACATCGAAAGCAGCGACGCCGCCAATAGGAAAACCGTACCCCAAATGCATATCACTAAGTCCAATAGAACACTTCAAAATTCCTGGTAACATCGCAACATTAGCGACCTGCTTAAGAGAATTCTCCTCGACATCCTTCAATAATTCCTCAGACAAAAACAACCTCCCTGGAACATTCATCTTGCCGACTTTAGGCAATTCATATTCCGTTTCAGATATTTTCCTTAACATTTCCTTATACATCCAAAACTACCTCACAAACAAAAGTACCATCCTTTTCCCTAACAAACATCCCGTTATAAGTCACAGCCTTAACATCGTTGGTGAATTTATAATTCTCGGCCTTATCTCCGACGACAACACATTTTAAATTATCATCCTTAATCTCAAGAGATTTGATTCTTGATGCCAGAAAATCTTCAGCGTCTAATAAAAATAAAAACTCTTCTAAAAAATTATAAAGTAGTTCTTCTAAATCTTTTCCCTTAACTTCAAAATTTTTCTCTCCTTGCTCCAGAATCTTAATATCCCCACGAATAGTTTCGTTTAAGGCATCAACTGCCAAACTAAATAACTCTTCGATGGTTGAACTTTCAACTTTGAATTTCACGTCTGCCGTGTGGTTTAAAAATTTGTAGGACATAAAAAACAACATAAACTAGATTATTTAAAACTATATAATCTCAGTTAATTATACTTCAAATCAAATGGCCCCGAGGGGATTTGAACCCCCGACACCTGGATTAAAAGTCCAGTGCTCTAACCAGGCTGAGCTACGGAGCCATATAGCAACAGAACTCACGGCTGGTTTCGAGCTTGCTCGAGAGCGAAGCGACTAACCAGACTGAGCTACGGAGCCATTAATTTAATTGGGATAATTTCATTTAAAAACTTGTGGATTTGAAAAGAAATAATAATCCCCATATTTGCCCGAACCACTCTAAAATAGCAAAAGCAAAAAGTTTTTAAAGCTATTTTTGATATTTTTTCTATCTAAAAATTTATATTCTAAAAGTAGAAATGCACGCCCTCCAACCGAAGCACACAAAGCTGAACTCCGACGAAACCGAAGAAATTTTAGCGAAGCATAATATTGCGTTAGCACAACTACCTAAAATTTCTAAAAAAGATCCTGCCCTTCCAGAAGGATGCGAGACGGGAGATATTGTAAAAATCGAGCGAAAAGGTGACGTCGCTGAAATATACTTTAGGGTGGTCATTTAAAATGGTTACAACGGATAATCATATTTTAGTTAAAGAATTTCTAAAAAATCATTCGTTAGTAGAATCTAATATTAGATCTTTTAACGACTTTATTGAAACTCGAATGCAAGAAGTTATAACAGAACTTTCAGACTCATTACCTAATGAGGACTTCGAGATTAAATTAGGAAAAATTTCTGTAGGCAAACCAAATATAGTTGAATCCGATGGTTCTTCAAAACTAATAACTCCTGCCGAAGCTAGATTAAGAAAACTGACTTATTCAGCCCCCGTCTGGATGGGAATGACCATTAATTATGCAGGACAAATTGAGACGGAAAACGTAGAACTTGGAAGAATTCCTGTTATGATTAAAAGCGGGATTTGTAATCTTAACAAAATGAATGAAGAAGATTTAGTTAAAAATTATATTGATCCCAAAGACACCGGAGGTTACTTCTTAATCAATGGTAATGAAAGGGTTATGGTTATGGCAGAAGACTTAGCATCAAACCAAACTTTCATTGAATGGCAAAAAACCAAGAAGAGATTAATGTTGAGATTATTTTCTCAAAAGGATGCCTATAAAATTCCCATCTCATTAGTCGAAAGTCCAGAAGGAATTTTAGAAATTTCTTTTTCTAGATTTAGAGACATTCCAGCAATGGTTTTATTGAAAGCACTTGGTCTTACCAGCGATGCAGAGATTGCCAAATTAGTTAGGAAACAAACAGACGGCTTGATTGTTAATTTTTATGAATTCACAGATGTTGCAAATATCAATGATGCTCTGATGTGGATTGCCGAGAAAAGTTCTTTGCAAGGAACTAATAAAGAAATGCTCGATAGAGTTAAACAAAGAATAGATTCCTATTTCTTACCACATATTGGACTTAGCAAGGAAACTCGACTTGAAAAAGCTAAAACTCTCTGCAAATTTATTAAACAATTTTACGCAACAAAGGAAAACCCAAAAGATTCAATGACCGATAAAGATCATTATGCAAATAAGAGAGTTAGGCTTTCCGGAGACCTGCTATCTGATTTGTTTAGAGTAAACATGAACATTCTTCTTCGGGAAGTCCAGCATACTCTACAAAAAACTGTAAAGAGACGTAAGTTTTTTTCCATTAAGACAATTGCAAAATCAACTTTATTCACGCATCGGATAGAAAGTGCAATTGCAACAGGCTCGTGGATTGGCGAGAGAAACGGCGTGACCCAGAATATGGACAAGAATAACTCGTTTGCAATTATGGCTCAATTAAAAAGAGTAACTTCAACTCTTCCAAGTGAACAGGAAAATCTGGCTGCACGAACAGTTCATCCAACTCATTACGGTCGATTCTGTCCCATTGAAACCCCCGAAGGAACTGAAATTGGTCTAAGAAAGAACTTAGCTTTACTCGCAAGAATTTCAACCAGAACTTCGATGGATTACAAGGAAATTTTAAATCTTCTGAAAGAATTTGCAAAAGAAGGAGATGGAGGAGATATCGATATTTTTTACAACGGAAGATTTATTGGAGTTACCGGAGAGATAAAATCATTTATTAGTAATGTTAAAAATGCTCGTCGAGAAAGCAAATTACCCCTTGAGATATCTATAAGATTTGATAAATTTTTGGATACAGTTTTCATAAATTCTGAAATTGGAAGAGTTATTCGTCCATTAATTATTGTTGAAAACGGTGTTGCAAAATTAAAGACTGAACATCTAGAATTGGTTAAAAATGGAAATCTAACTTGGGAAGGTCTATTTAAAGAGAAAATTTTAGAATATCTCGACGCTGCTGAGGAAGATGATTGCTATATTGCACTTAAGGAAAGTGATCTGACCGAGGAACATACCCATCTTGAAATTGACCCCGTAGACCTTTTAGGTGTTAGTGTCGCACTAATCCCTTTCGGAAACCATAGTCCTCCTGCGCGTATGGTCAAGGGTGGTTCGAGAGCTTACCGTCAGGGTCTTGGTATCTATGCAGGAAATTTTCCAGTAAGAATTGACACGGACGTTTCACTTTTACACTATCCTCAAAAACCTCTAGTCCGAACCTTTATCTACGACACATTGGATGTTCATCCCGTCGGACAAAACGTAATCCTTGGAATCCTTCCTTATGAAAGTTACAACATTGAAGATGCTACCGTTTTAAATCAAGGTTCCGTCGACAGAGGTCTTGCTAGAAGCTCAAGATTTAGACCATACGTTTCCGTAGAACTAAATTACGCAGGAGGTCTTAAGGATGAAATTGTTATTCCAGACAAAGATGTTTCAGGTTATAGAACAGAAGAAAGTTATCGATTCTTAGAGGACGATGGTATCGTTTATCCCGAAGCCAAAATGGTTTCTGGCGAGATAGTAATTGGAAAACTTAGCCCTCCTAAATTTTTAAGTGAGGCTCGTGAAATTTCTATTCAAACAAAGAAGGAAGTCTCCTCTGCAATTCGTCAAGAAGAAACGGGGATTGTCGATGCTGTTTTTATCACTCAAGACAAAGAAGGTAACAAAATAGTTCAAGTTAGAACAAGAGAACTAAGAATCCCAGAAATTGGAGATAAATTTTCAAATCCCCATAGTCAGAAAGGTATCGTCGGATTGGTTGCTCCCGAAGCAGATATTCCATTTACTGTTAACGGTATTCGACCTGATATCATGTTCAATCCCCATGGTATTCCTTCTCGTATGACTGTAAGTTTTTTAATGGATATCCTTGGAGGAAAAGTTGCTGCCCTTTCCGGAAAAATTATCGATGCCTCGGCATTCACAGGAGAGACTATCGACACATTAGAAAACAATTTGAAAAAACTCGGATTCAGAGAGAATGGTAAAGAGATTATGTATAACGGAATTAATGGACAAAGAATGCCTGTCAAAATTTTTATTGGAAATATGTTTTATTTGAAGTTAAAATATATGGTCGCAGATAGATTACATGCAAGAGCCTCAGGTAAAATTGCCCTGTTAACAAGACAACCTATTGAAGGAAGATCCCGCGGAGGGGCTTTAAGACTCGGTGAAATGGAACAAGAGGCACTTGTAGGACATGGAGCATCTCTTTTATTAAAAGAACGTTATGATTCAGACAAAGTTCTTGTTCATATTTGTTCGAAGTGCGGAAGTCTTGTTATCGACGATAAAATTCATAATAAGAAAATTTGTAGTTTATGTCACTCAAATCAAATTGAACCCGTCGAGGTCTCATACGCTTTCAAGTTGCTAATCGAAGAATTACAAGGCCTACACATATTAACTAAATTCCATCTAAAAAATAAATACGAATAAATATGGTTAGACCAGTAAAAAAACAAGTTAGTGGAATGAATTTTCATCTGCTTAGTCCTGAAGAAATAAAAAAATTATCTGTTGCGAAAATTGTAACTCCAGAGCTTTATGATGTAGATGGTTATCCTGTCGACGGAGGATTGATGGACTTGCGACTTGGAGCTATCGATCCGGGAGTTCGATGTAGAACTTGTGGTGGACGATTAAAAGAATGTTTAGGTCATCCGGGAATAATTGAGTTAGCTCGACCAATTGTCCATATTAAATATCTGCCCATCATTGATTTAGTTTTGAGATCAACTTGTGAGGCTTGTGGAAAAGTTTTAATTAAAGAAGAGAAAGATTTGAACAAAGAATTAATTGATAGAATTAAAAAAGCAAAAGACGGGAAAAAATGTCCTCATTGTGGAATCATTCAAGAAAAAGTCAAACTTGAGAAACCCTGCACCTTTAGAAGTGGACGAAGAAGATTATTTCCTTCAGAGATTCGTGAGAGATTGGTTAATGTTCCCGACGAGGATTTGAAAATTTTAGGGATTAACGCTGCAACCTTAAGACCTGAATGGGCCATATTAACACTATTACTTGTCCCCTCCGTTGCTGTTCGTCCTTCAATCACCTTGCAAACAGGCGAAAGATCTGAAGACGACCTGACCCATAAATTATCAGATATCATTCGATCTAATCAAAGGCTTTGGGAAAATTTAAACGCCGGAGCTCCAGAAGTTATTATTGAAGACCTTTGGGATTTACTACAGTATCACATTACTACATTTTTTGATAACTCCATTGCAAAGATTCCCCCAGCAAGACACCGAAGCGGTCAGCCATTGAAGACAATTACAGAAAGAATTAAAGGGAAGGAAGGAAGAATTAGAAAAAACCTAGCAGGAAAGAGAGTTAATTATTCCGCAAGAACGGTAATTTCTCCAGATCCTAATTTAAAATTAAATGAAGTAGGTATTCCATTAGCTGTTGCTAACGTTTTAACCGTCGCTGAAAAAGTAACTTCTATAAATATTAATCGTATGAAAAAATTAGTTGCAGCCAAAAACTATCCAGGAGCTAATTATATTATTCGACCAGACGAGAAAAGAAAACGAATTACCGAGGAATTAAGAGAAGATTTACAAAACGAAATTGAGCCGGGTTATACTGTCGAAAGACATCTTGTCGACGGAGACGTGGTCTTATTTAACCGACATCCATCCCTACATCGAGCTTCACTTATGGCTCATTTCGTAAAAGTTCTCCCAGGAAAAACGTTCAGAATTCATCCAGCAGTTTGTGCACCCTATGGCGCGGACTTCGATGGTGACGAAATGAATATCCACGCCCCTCAAACTGAAGAAGCACGAGCTGAAGCAAAGATTTTGTTAAATGTCAACGCCAATTTATTCTCGCCAAAAAACAACATGAATTTTATTGGTTGTGTCAAAGATGCTGTCAGCGGTAATTTTATCCTCGGTGAATCTGAACTAAGCAAAGAAGATGCTGTTCAGTTATTATATGAAAACGATATTGAAATAGGAAATCTTAATAAAAATAATTCTGGAAAAGACATCTTTATGAAACTTATTTCCAAAGAAATCGCAAATAAAAATATTGATCCTCGAGAATTTAAAAGTGGCGGCGGAGACGTCTTAAGAATTACTGATAAAAAATTTGGACGAACTGAAACGATCAAACTTTTGAAGAGAGTTTTTTCGTTAGGTGCAAATTTTTTATCACGAACAGGATTCACTCTTTCTGCAGATGATCTCAATGTTTCTGAAGATGTGAAGAAGAAGACTCAGAAGATTATCGAAGCTGCGGAGATTAAGACTCAGAAGATTATCGAGAGTTATTATGATAAGAGTCTCGAGTGTTTGCCAGGGAAAACTGCTGAAGAAACTAGAGAGACTAAAATTTTGCATGCCTTGAATGAAACGAGAACTGAGATTGGCGATGCAGTCAAGGAAGGGTTTCCTAAGTCCAATTTAGCAAACAAAATGATTAGCTCAGGAGCCGGAGGAAGTTTGCTAAATATCACCCAAATTGCCTGCTCAGTTGGACAACAAGTTCTTCACGGACGTAGAATTGATTTCGGTTACACTGAAAGAACCTTGCCATTTTTCAAAAGAGGCGACCTATCTCCTCGATCGCATGGTTTTATTTATAATTCTCTAATGAAAGGTTTCGAACCTGACGAATTGTTCTTCGGTGCGATGACTGGACGAGACGGTCTAATGGACGTTGCACTTAGAACACCTAAGTCTGGTTACCTGTTCAGAAGATTAGCAAACGCATTACAGGATTTAGTTATAGCTTACGACGGAACTGTAAGAGATGCTTCGAATAATATTGTCCAATATGTCTACGGTCTTGATGGCATTGATATTTCGGCTAAGCATAAAAATGGAAAAATCGCATCCGGTGAAGCTATTGGCGTTGTAACCGCACAGTCCTTCGGTGAAGCCTCGACGCAGATGGTCCTTAACGTATTCCATGCGGCGGGTGTAGCTGAAATGCAGGTTACTCAGAGTCTCCCAAGACTTGTTGAAATTTTAGATGCAAGAAAATTACCCAAAACTCCTTCGATGGAAGTTTATTTAGATAAAGAACATAACAATGAAAAAGACGCGAAAGTTATCGCTGAAAAGATTAAGGAAGTCAAATTGAAAGAAATTATTTCAAATATCACGATTGATTTTGGTTCGAAGAAAATTAAGGTTGGTATTGACGCTAAAGGATTGAAAGCAGCACATATTAGTCTTGACAATGCTATTAAAGTCCTGGATGAAAAAGGTTTTAGTACCAAAAAATCCTCGGACGGATTTATACTTGATATGACAAAAGAGGATTTTAAAACAATTTACAAAACTAAAGAAAAGATTAAGGAAGTTATTTTGACAGGTGTTAAAAATATTTCGCAAGTTTTAGTTGTTAAACGAGAGAAGGATTATGTTGTTCTAACTGCCGGTTCAAACCTAAAGGAAATCTTGAAATTCAAAGGTATTAATAAAGATAAAATTATTACAAACGATATCCACGAAATTTCGAATATTCTCGGTGTCGAAGCTGCACGACAGGCAATAATTAACGAAATTAAAAAAGTTGTTACTTCTCAGGGTCTTGCAATCGATGGAAAACATGCAATGCTCGTTGCAGATACGATGACAGCTTCAGGTGCGGTTAAAGGCATTACTCGAATGGGCATCATCTCGGATAAGAATTCTATTTTAGCAAGAGCTTCTTTTGAGACTCCAGTCCCCCAGTTTGTTCAGGCAACAAAAACAGGTAAGCGGGACAAACTAGCATCGGTAATTGAAAACATTATTTTGAATCAACCTGTCCCTGTTGGAACTGGTCTCCCAGGATTGTTAGTAAAAATCACGGGTTCTTTAGCGGAAAGAGAAAAATCAAAGGGAGCTAAACAATGTCAGTAAAAGAACTTAGAGAAGCAATAGAACAAAGAAAGATTTATTTTGGAATTCGGCAAGCTTTAAAACATTCAAAGAAATTATCCAATGTTTTTATTGCTAAAGATGTTAGAGACGAAACTGTAGAAACTCTTGATAACGCAGGAATTGAATTTATGGTTTTGAAGTCTAAAGAGAATTTAGCGAAAGAACTAAATCTCGATTTCGAATGCGAAGTTTTCTCTATTGCGTCCAAAAATGAACCTCCCGCAAATATAAAAAAATAAGATGGCCGGAACTATTGATATGCAATTAATGAGATACATTAATCTATTTGCAAAAGTGACTAGAATTCCGACGACAAAATGCTTTGTTTATAATAATCAGATAGTTTTTGCAGTACCTAAACAACAAGTTTCGATGGCAATCGGAAGAGGCGCTGTAAATGTCAAGAAAATCAATAATATTTTGGGCAAGAAAATCAGAGTTGTGGCAATGCCACCAACGAATACTCCCTCGGAACACGACGACAAAAACCTTAATGAAGAAATTGGAAAATTTGTTGAAGCGGTTATCAGCCCTGTTGAATTTAATAAAATTGAAATAAAAGAGAATTCTGCAGTAATCAACGCAGGTCGTCAAAACAAAGCGGCTTTGATTGGAAGAGGTCGTCAAAGAGAAAAAGAACTGTCTGAAGTTTTAAAAAATTTTTTTAAAATTACCAAACTACGAATTGTGTAGGTAAATTTATAAAAGGAACTTTCACTTAATTTATACAATGGGATTAATGAATGCATTAAAATTAAAGAACGCGAGAAAGAAGTTTAGAGATAATAAACTGCCTGCTAAAAAAAAGCGGCTTGGAATTAGTTTGAAGTTCGATCCGATTGGACGGGCAGCACAAGCTAAGGGTATTGTTATAAAAAAAATCCAGAAAGAAGCTAAGCAACCTAACTCAGCCATGAGGAAATGCTGCAGAGTTCAATTAATAAAAAACGGCAAAGAAGTTACAGCCTTTATTCCCGGAAACTTAGCGCAGAAATTTGTCGACGAGCATGATGAAGTTGTAATTGAAAGAATCGGCGGAAAGCAAGGACGGACGAAGGGAGATTTGTCAGGTGTGAGGTTTCAGGTTATTAAAGTAAATGATCAGCCTTTGGCTAGACTTTGGTCTGGAAAGATTGAGAAGGGGCGGAGATGATGGAGAGATCTATTCGTGAGAGTTATAGAAGGAATAATGTTGGAAGTGATGATAATGACGAATTTAATTATGAGTCTGTAAATCCTCATGATCCAGTTGTGAAAGCTAGAAATGCTCAGTTAATCCAGGATTATGGTGGGGGAGATATTTTCGAGGCGATAAAGAAAATTAAAATGGAATCAGACAAGGAGGGTTCATCTTAAAAAATGGAAATGAAAGTTTTCGGTCTGTTCGACATCTCCGAAGTTCGAGTAGAAGACCCCGGTTTAAAAAAAGTTATCAATCTAAATCCCAAGTTAATGTTGAAATCACACGGAAGAATTAAATGGGACCCGGCGAGAGAAAAAGTTAATGTCATCGAGAGACTGATAAATCTACTACAAGTCCCTGGTTCGCGAGGGAAGAAGCATAAAATCATTACCGGACGAATTACAGGGAAGCAGGCACAATGCACTAAAATTGTAATTGATGCACTTAAAATAATCGAAAAGAAAACAGGGGAGAATCCTTTGAAAATTTTGGTCAAAGCCATTGAGAATGGAGCTCCAAGAGATACCGTGACCACGATTGAATATGGTGGTGCGAGATATCCTCAGACTGTTGATGTCTCTCCAAGGAGAAGATTGAATTTAGTTCTTCGGTATATAATTAATGGATCTTACGATAAAGCATTCAACAAAAAAGCGACAATCGTCGAAGCATTATCTAAAGAGTTGATGTCTGCAGCGGAAGGGAGTTCAGAGAGTTACGCTGTTTCAAAAAGGAATGATGCCGAAAAACAGGCTGACGCGGCTCGGTAATTTTAATTCTTGTCGAAGATTTTAATATACACCCCAGTATAATTATTCTTATAAGGTTAAATTATTTTAATTTACTATGGGGAAATTTAAACACTTGGGGGCATCGTTGATGCTGGTAGGTACTTTAAGTTTTGGTTATGGAGCATATAGTTCTTCTTCGATTCCGAATCCTTCCCCCTTGGTCCGAAAAGTACACGAGTTGAGTGGAGAAATTCATCGTGCATTTCCAGATTATAACAAGATGGGGAGAGGAGAATATAATCCAATTGACTTGGAAATGGCTACGGAATATAATACTATTGTCTCTGATGAAAAATCTAGGACTGAGATACATGATTATGAAAAAAGGAATTATCACTCTCGTCTTGGGTTTGGTTTAGGCCTGGTTGGTGTTATGTGTTCTTTTATAATTGGGGCATGTTATCTTGGTAAGGGGGAGTTAGAAAGCGTAAAAGAAAAGATTTTAGAAGATTATGCTGTTTCTAAAAAGAACGATGCTGAAAAATAAGCCGAGACACTATCTGGTAGAAATCAAAATAGATTAGTAACAGCGTCGAGAAATTTATCTTCAGATATGCAAACTTTTATAAACCAAATTTCAACCTGTAATATATGGCAGCAGATATAACAACACAGATTAAAGAATTGCAAAAAAATCCTAAACAGATTCGTAACATTGCAATCGCGGCGCACATCGATCACGGAAAAACAACCTTCTCCGATAATCTCCTAGCAGGTGCGGGGATGATGAGTCAGGCTTTGGCAGGGAAGGCAAGGACTTTAGATTTTCACGAAGACGAAACAGAAAGAGGTATTACAATTGATTCAGCGTCGGTGTCTATGATTCATAATGTCGAGGGTAAGGATTATTTAATCAATTTAATTGATACACCAGGACATGTTGATTTTGGTGGCGACGTTACAAGAGCCATGAGAGCTGTAGATGGCGCCATTGTTTTATGCTGTGCCTCCGAAGGTATCATGCCCCAAACTGAAACCGTTCTTCGACAAGCACTAAAAGAAAGAGTTAAGCCGATTCTTTTTATTAATAAAGTTGACCGTTTAATTAGAGAAGTTAAGCTAACGCCGGAAGAAATGCAACAAAGATTTGTTAAAATTATTAACGATGTCAACGGGTTAATCGCTAAAATTGCTGAAGAAGAATACAAGCAGAAATGGCAGGTTAGCGTCGCTGATGGTTCTGTTGCATTTGGTTCGGCTTTTCATAATTGGGCTTTGAGCATTCCTTATATGAAGAAAAAGAATATTTCTTTTAAGGAAGTTATTGATGCTTCCGAGGCTGGTGGTGATGCCTATAAAGAATTAGCAAAAAAAGCACCTATCCATGAGGTTGTTTTAGACATGGTTATCAACAATCATCCTGACCCTGTAACAGCTCAGAAGTATAGGATTCCTAAAATCTGGCACGGTGATTTGGAGAGTGATGCTGCTAAAGATTTAATGGCATGTAATATCGACGGTGAAGTTGCATTTGTCCCGATTAAAATTGTTATTGATCCCCATGCAGGAGAAGTCGCTTGTGGTCGTTTGTTTAGTGGAACAATTAAGCAAGGAGACGAGTTATACATGAACATTGCCGGAACAACCGTCCGGGTTCAACAAGTTTCAATCTACAAAGGTGCGCAAAGATTCCAAATTGAAGAAGTCGTTGCAGGAAATATCGTTGGAATTGTAGGCTTAAGAAATGTCGTCGTCGGTGAAACCGTTTCAAAGAACCCTATTGAACCATTCGAAGCAATCAGTCACTTATTTGAACCAGTTGTCACAAAATCTATAAGTGCAAAAAAAACCGCAGATTTGCCGAAGCTGATCGAAGTCTTAAGACGGGTTGGAAAAGAGGATCCCTCTTTAAGAATTGAAATTAACGAAGAAACTGGGGAGTCTTTGATGTCCGGAATGGGAGAGTTGCATTTAGAAATTATCGAAAACAGAATTAAAACAGAAAAAGGTCTTGAGGTTGAAATGGGACCTCCGATTGTTGTCTTCAGAGAATCCGTTGTAAAAGTAAGTGATGTTGCTATTGGACGTTCCCCTAACAAACACAACGATTTTTTTATTACCGTTGAACCTTTAGAAGATTCAATCGTCGAAGCTATCGCTGAAGGAAAATTACCTTCTGGGAGAATTAAAAAGAAAGACAAAGCATTAGATGAAACTCTAGTTGGATTAGGAATCTCTCGAGATGAAGCTCAACAGTATAGGGATGTGTATAAAAGCTGTGTCTTTTTAGACAGAACAAAAGGAATCGTTCAAATCGGAGAGATTATCGAACTACTTTTAGATTCTTTCGAACAAGTTATCGACGCTGGACCTCTAGCTCGAGAACCATGCCACAAAATGAAGATTTCAGTCGTCGATATGAAATTGCATGAAGATGCGATTCACCGTGGACCAGCACAAGTTTATCCTGCAGTCCGAGAAGCAATTAAAGGAGCATTCGCGAAAGCAACTCCGGCTATTTTCGAGCCTGTTCAAGTCCATCAGATTGAGGTGCCTATAGAATTTATGGCTGCCGTGACTTCGTTAGTCTCGACGAAAAGGGGAACTTTAGTTGATGTCGGACAGGATGAATCCGGAGCTACAATTCGAGCCGAGCTTCCGGTTCAGGAAATGATTGGATGGACTAACGATTTACGAAGTGCGACGGAAGGCCGTGGTGTTTCGTCGTTGGTTAGTCAGACTTTTAAGAGATTGCCTAATCAGTTTCAGGCGAAGGTTATTAAGCAGATTAGGGATCGAAAAGGTCTAGCAGAGAATCAATAGGCTTATAAACCGAAATTTACACCATAATATATCTTCGATGGAAGATGGATTAAATTAACTAAATTAAAATTAAGAAATATGGCTAAAGAAAAACCAATAATGAATGTTGTTTTCGTTGGACACGTTGACCATGGAAAGTCTACCGCAGTTGGAAGACTATTCTACGACGGTGGAAGCGTTTCCGAACAGGAAATGAAGAAGTACAAGGAAGAAGCAGCAAAGCATGGTAAAGCAGGGTTTGAGTTTGCGTATGTGATGGATAATTTGAAGGAAGAGCGAGAGAGAGGAGTTACTATTAACTTGTCTTACAAGAAGCTTATGACTAGAAATTTTGAAGTTACAGTTATCGACGCTCCAGGTCACAAGGATTTTGTTAAGAACATGATCACGGGTGCTTCGCAAGCGGATGCAGCTTTTTTAACAGTTTCTGCCGACGGTGGTGTTCAACCTCAGACTAAGGAGCACGTTTGGTTGCTTCGAACTATGGGAGTAAAATCACTCGCTGTTTTGGTTAACAAGATGGATACTGTTGATTATGCCGAGGATAAATACAAGAAAGTCGTGGAAGATGTTTCTGCTGTTATTAAACAAGCAGGATACAAACCTGACGAGGTTCCGTTTCTAGCAGGTTCCGCTTTAATGGGCGATAACATTGCGAATAAATCGGATAAAATGTCTTGGTACAAGGGACCAACTGTTTTAGAACAGATTGATAAGTTTCCTGCACCAGAGAAGCCAACAGGTTTGCCTATGCGAATGCCTATCCAGGATGTTTATGATATTACAGGTATCGGAACTGTTCCAGTTGGAAAGATTGAAACAGGGATTATGAAAATCGGTCAGAAGGTTATCGTATTACCAGGTAGATCCGGAACTGGAATCGAAGGAGAAGTCCGAAGTATTGAAGCTCACCACGAACAGTTAAAAGAAGGTGAAGCTGGAGATAATGTCGGCATCAGTATTCGAGGCGTTGCTAAGAAAGACATCGCTCGAGGGGACGTCATTTGTGACGCTGCTAAACCTGCGAAACTTGTTGAAGAATTCGAAGCACAGATTGCTGTGATTAATCATCCAACAGTTATTGCTAAAGGTTACACACCAGTTTTCCATGTTCACACAGCTCAAGTTCCATGTCAGTTCGTTGAAATTAAGGCGAAGTTGGATCCGGCTACTGGACAGGTTGCGGAAGAGAACCCGGACTTTTTGAAAAATGGGGACGTTGCTATTGTTAAAATCAAACCGATCGGAAATTTAGTACTTGAGGCAGTTGGAGATAATCCAAATATGGCTCGATTCGCTATCCGAGACGCGGGTGTTACAGTTGCAGCAGGTGTTTGCAAGTCTCTTATTGAAAAGAAACTTTAAGGTCAATTAGACCTCTTTTTTATTTTTTTATAATTAAAGCCTTCAGGACGGAAACGTTCTGAAGGTAAAATATTTTTTTGAATTGTAATTAGTAAGACAAGAGTATAATAATTTTTAAAAGGTTATTTTTAGGATTATTTCTATGGCAGAGTTACCAACATTTCTTAGATCTGGAGAGGGTTTATTTCATGGTCCAGAGAAATTTTACGAATATCTTGAAGCTGGTAAATTAAGGCCTGGACAAGGTTTTAGGGCTTATAATTACGCCTTTAATTCTGGTGATGAGCCAAGGTATTGTTTAGGGCTAGAAGAGAAACTTTATGATTTGGAGCAAAAAGAAGTTGATCCCAAAGTTGTCTTTAATAATCAAGATGGTTGGGAATTCAATTATATGTGTCTTGGTTGTTTGCCTGAAGAAGTTGTTTTAAATTTACCCTGTTGATAAGTATATCACAACAATTATTAAAAACTCTTCAAAGCCTTTTATTTTATGGTAATACAAGTACGTGAAGAGACGATTGAACAGATTGAGCGTAAGTTGGAAGAGATGAGTACTACGTTGAATAAGATTAATTATTTGGAATCTGTGTTGAAGGTCACGAGTTTTAGTTTTGAGATTAAGCGTTTTTTATGGTCTAAATTGTCGGAGTTGTATGAGGAGCGGAAGATGTTTGAGAGAGCGGCAAAGGCAATGGCGAATAAGGCTAGGATTGAGGTCTCTTTTAGAGATAAGATTGATAGTTACATAACTTCTGCAGAATTATTCTCAAGAACTGGAAAAGTCGACGACGCTGATGAAATGTTTATTCGAGCCGGACGCGATGCAAATACTGAACAAAAAGCTAAAATAAAATTAGCCCGAAAGAATATCTACCTTATCTCAGCACATGAATTGGAGCGTAAAGAAAAGCGTGCGCACGCAGCAAAATTTTATGAGAAGTTAATTAAAATGAATTTAGAAGAAGTTGAGAAATCAGAGATAAAAAAGAAATTACTCTCAACATACAAGGCACTCGGATTATTTAGAGAAGCTAGATTACTTGAAGGCATCGTTTAGCAAAGCCAAAATTTACTTAATAGCCTTAAAATTATTCCAAGAAATTTCAAAAAGTTGTTCCAAAGCCTGAGCAAAAAATTCCGTGTTTAACCAAACTCCCACATCATAACTCGGATGAACTTCTTCATCATTTAGAAGCATGAACATCAATTGTTCACTATCGATTATCATAAATCTCGCTCGAAGATCTTTCGTATCTCTAACTTCCGCTACTTTTGCAAAATCCTTCGCAACCTGCTTATTCTCTGCAGTTATCGGTGCCGCAATTCTGACTACAACCCCTCGCTTCTTTGCCTTTTCTAAACTAGGTAAAAGAATTTCTAATTTTCTACTCAAACCATCTGCAGTCGTTACAAGTGTGATTGTCTTTTGCGCTTCCATTATTAACATATCAAGATGATTGTAAATATTTTGTCGTCCTTTTAGTGCTCCGGATAGGTCTGTGGGTTCAACGTATTTAATCCCGTCAGAAAATATACCCGTTAGTTCATCGAGAATATCCTCCCCTTTTAGTTTTTCCAATCTCTGCGACTTTTCCCTTGCGTTAACCACCAGATTCTTTTTTACCCGCTCAATTACTTCTTCAGGTTTCAATGCAATAAATTTGATAGGCTTACCAAGTTTCATCACGATAAATCCTTTTTTCTCAAGGGATTCTAAAATATCATAAGTTCGAGAACGTGGAACATCCGAAATAGAGGAAAGTTCGCCTGCGGTGGAAGTTCCCCTCGATAAAAGTGCTGTCCAAACTTTTACCTCATACAAATTAAGGTCAAATATTTTCCTCAGCCTACTCAAAAATTCATCCTTGACAATCATACCTGTCCCAATACAGAATAGTATTTAAATGTTTCTTTGAATTGTCCCTACCTAAAGGTATGAAAAAAGGATTTTCTCGACGCTAATTAAACCTTATCAAATTGGATCAGAAAAGTTTTTCCTTTAATTTTCCCTTCTTCAGAGTAATTAAACTTTTTCCCAGATTTACTAAACGAGAAGGTCTTTGCTCCAACCCTTTCTTTTATAAAATCCGACTGAGCCCTTAATTTATCGTTGAACTCCGAAAGAACTTCTAATTCAATCTCATCTGTCGTTACCAGCTCTGCTTTTTTCCTCGCCGCTTGAATTTTTCTTGCAATCTCTCGAGCGAATCCTTCGGACTCCAATTCCTGCGTCAATTTGGTATCAAGAATTATCTCAAAACTTTCATTTTTTTCATAAATTAGTTCCTTAATATTTAACTGGTTTTTAATAATAAAATCCAATTCTCTGTTAAACTTTGTCGGAGATTTAATCGTCGCTTTTGCGAGAGGCCATTTCAATCCAATCTGTACCTTATCCCTTTTTGCCAAACCTTCCTCAATTAGTTTAATAGTTTCATCGAATTCCGCTTCTAATTTATCGTTTACTTTCGTTTTATCTTTCTTTGGAAGCAAAGATAGATGAACAGATTCTTCGCTTACATTCTTCCTTTCTAAAAGATTCTGCCAAATTTCCTCCACAGCGAACGGAGCTATTGGTGCAAAAAGTTTCACAACCCCGATTAAAATCTCTTCGAGCAATCCCTTTGTTTCATCAGCCCTTTCCCTAATTATTTTAATATAAGTCCTAGATAAATCATTCACAAGAAAATCTTCAAGAAGTCTTATAACTTCCGGAAAATTAAAACTATTATATGCAAAAATCACCCCTTCAATGGTTCTATTAAATCTTGACATAATCCATTTATCCTCGAAAGTTTGTCTACTTTTTGACCCTTTCAGCTGGCCCACAAATCTTGTTATATTCGATAAGATCATGAATGTTTTTCTTATCTCTTTAAATTCTCTTTCTTGGAATGAAAAATCTTCTCCCTTAGAAATTTTTGCAAAGTAGTATCTTAAAAAGTCTCTGTTATATTGTTCAATAACGTCTGCAGGAGCAACAACATTTCCATCGGATTTTGACATTTTTTTCCTCCCCACATCAAGAACCATTCCGTGGACTAAGATATTCTCAAACGGTTTCTTATCAAACTTTATCTGCGATAAAATAAATTGAGAATTCCACCAGCCTCGGATCTGGTCTTTTCCTTCAAGATTTATATTCGCTGGCCAGAATTTTTTGAATTGTGTTTTATCCTCCATGTAATTTAATGCCGCCCAACTTGAAACTCCCGAATCAAACCAAACATCCAAAACTTCATTAACCCTCGACATTTTTCCTCCGCAAGAACATTTTATTTCCACATCATCAATCTCAGGTTTATGAATCTCCTTGATTTTTTGTCCAGAAAGTTTTTCTAATTCCTTTAACGAACCTACAACTTTTTTCTCATCACATTTATCACAAACCCAAATTGGCAAGGGGGTTCCCCAATATCTTTTTCTTGAAATTGGCCAATCAGAAATTCCTTCCAACCACGCTTTCATTCTAATTTGCATCCATTTCGGAATCCAATTAGTCTTCTCATTTTCTTTAAGAATCTGTTTTTGAATATCTGAAATCCTTAAAAACCATTGCGGTTGTGAAATCATCAAGAGAGGAGATTTACATCTCCAGCAAAACGGATAATCATGAGTATAGGAGAATTTATAGACGAGAAAATTATCTGCTTCCAAATCTCCAATGATTTCTGCGTCCACAATCCTCGCCTTTTTACCAGCGTACTTCCCCGTTTCCTCAGTTAGCAATCCATTAATATCCACAGGACAAGGTGCATCAAGACCAAACTCTTTTCCCACATCATAATCTTCTTTCCCATGACCTGGTGCACAATGTACAAGACCCGTTCCCTCCTCAACTGTTACATATCTTGCCGAAGGAACAACCCGATACGCATCCTTTAACTTCAACTTCAAATGTTTTGATAAAGGATTTTCATAAGTCCATCCGACCATTTCAGTTCCCTTGAATTCTTCTTTCGGTGTGAAACCCATTTCTAGTTTAGCCATAATTTCAGATACAAGTTCCTTGGCAATAATCCAATTTTCTCCGGAAGACAATTCTATTTGTTGATAATCTACTTTGGGATTTACCATAACCCCTGTATTTCCCGGAAGAGTCCAAGGAGTTGTAGTCCAGATAATCAAATAAGTATTTTTTTTACCTTTCAGGGGAAATTTCACAAAGACAGAGGTATCTTTTTGTTTTGCATATTCGATTTCATTAAAAGAAACTGCAGTCGCACAACGAGGACAATTGTGTACGGGATACTTTCCCAAATAAAGAAGGTTTTTCTCGTCGGCAATTTTGAAAGTATCCCAAATTGTTTCTACATATTTTGTATCCAATGTAAGATAAGGATTATCGAAGTCCATCCAAACTCCAAGATTCCTAAATTCCGGACCCATTATTCCTATGAATTTTGTCGCATATTCCTTGCATTTTCCTACGAATTTTTTCACTCCGAATTTTTCAATATCTTGCTTAGTTCTCGCCCCAATCTCTTTTTCTACCTTAAACTCAATCGGAACCCCATGGGTATCATACCCACACCTATCAAATACATTTTTTCCTTGAAGTCTTTGCGCCCGCATAACAATATCCTTAGAAATTTTATTTAGAGCCGTCCCCATATGAATGTGTCCCGTAGCATACGGAGGCCCATCCATCATATAGAATTTTTTTCCATTTATATTTTTCTTTTTGGACTTTTCATAAATTTTGTTCTCTTCCCAAAATTTCAAAATTTCTTCTTCGCTAAATTCTTTTGCCATATTTAACCTGTTGGAATATGATATTTAAAACTTATCATATACTTAAAAACTATGATTTTTTCTGTCCTCTATGAAATTAAAGAGGAATAAGACTTTCTATAATATTGCCAGAACTCTTACCGATAGTTATATTTGTTCTAAACATAAAATAGAAGTTTTGGGTTATAAAAATATTCCTCTTGAAGGACCCGCACTGATTATTCCAAAACATCAGACATGGAAAGATATTCTTTTGGAAGGCTACATTTTAAAAAAATATGTTAATCGTCCTGCTAATTGGGTTATGAAATCTAATTTGCCTAAATGGTTCGAAAAAGGTGGGGGGATTAGAATTACTCGAGTGAGAGATTTACTTCAAATACCTAAAGAAAAAAGAAGGGTCTCTTTGGAAATTGCGAAAAAAACAACTGGCGATACAATAGAATATATTAATTGGCTATATAGTCAAAATGAAGTTGTTGTTTTGCACGCAGAAGGAAATAGAAACCTCGGAGCCATGAACCCAATAAATATGTCTTTAATTAACTATGCCCAAAAAGTCAATGAAGTGGAAAAAAGGAATATCTCCTTAGTCTTAATGGGAATCGATTACGAAAACTTGGACACTAATGGCTCTAAAGTTACAGTTAATATTGAAAGATTGGACTGGAGCACTCCAGATTTGGGGACGGTGATTGGATTAGAACTTGCAAGATTATCTAAACTTTAACTTTCTCAAAGCTTCTTCCTCGAGAAAATGCATCTCACCAGGAACAATCAAGCAAAAGGGCATTTCGATTTCTTTTAAATTATCAAGAGTATCATAAAATATTTTTTGATTCGACGTTCCAGTATTTGAACACACAATAATTTTCCCCGGAATTTCAACTCCTTCTTTCCCCGAAGCTTCTTTTAATTGATTAATTGCGTCTACAATCCCAAGTCCAATATCCATTAAAATTAACGTATGGGCCTTTATGCTCTGATTCTCCTTGACATAATTCATAAACGATGTCGGTTTATTAGTATGCTCTTTCCAGTCTGGCATCGACGCTGTTTTTCCAAACTTATAAAGCTGAAGTCCTGTTTCCGCAATTGCAGTCATTATTGAAGCATTATGAAAAATCTGATAGTCTATTTTCTGTTTTTTACATTCAAGAATTAGTTGAATATGCGTAGTGGCAGAAAGAGAATCCCCATACACCAAAAGTGCTACGTCTTGATTTTTCGCTTCTTTAATTATCGACTCATCTTCCACAGCAGCTCTTTTTAATTCAACAAATTTTAATCCAAGTTCATTCTCTAATTCCTCTAAAGAATAGGGGAAACTTACAGTATAATTTTCCAGATATCTCTTATCACATCCTTTCAAAATCTTCAAGGCATCCGCTGAAACCGATTTCCTGTTAAGGCCCATCCCAATCAAATAAAATGCCATATTCACAAAAAGAAATTTAAGGTTTTAAGGTTATTGTTCTGTGAGGATAGGTTGATATTGAGATTTTAATAATGATATCTTGAATATGTTAAGGTTTTTAAGCTACTTTAGAATAGTAATTTTATGAAAATGAGAGAATTTAATTTTTAAAATGGGATTAGTTGAAAAGCTTAATTCAGGTAGATCCTCTAAGGAAGTCTACGACCTAATTAATCTATCACTTGTTTCAAATAGGATACAACAGTCAAATAATCAAAGAGTAATAAGTCATCTTAGTCATTTTCTTCGCAATTACGATAAAGGATCTGAGTTTGGTAAGAATTTTGAGAAAAATTTCGGGTCAATAATTCCCTTATTACGTAGTCAAAAGGGGAAGGAAGTGGAAAATGCAACACTTAGGGTGTTTAATAGTTTAAAGTCTGTGGGATATGATATGTTGATTGCAGAGTATGATTCTGAGGTTGTAGGTCATAATGCTTTTCAGAAGCGTGGAAAGGATATGCATGTTTTTTCTACAGTAGTTAATAAACAATATCAACAGAATGGATTGGCTTATTTTATCGAAAAGGCCACTATCCTATATGCAAAATCTAATGGTCTCTCAAGAATACGGATTGGTGCAGGGGGTTGTCCTTTTATCCAACACGCGTACGAAAAGATATGCAAGGAGATCAAAGATTCTAGTTCTGAGATGTATGGTGTTATTTCTGAAGGGGATCAATGGCTTAGATTATCTGATTCTATTCAACCTTAAATCTCGTCTGCCAACGATACCTATACGGCCCAATATCTCCCGCCTTCCTTATCGAAACTTTTCCAACCATATTCTTAGCCTCCTTCTTTATCTTATCAAGAACTTCTTCCTTCGTCCCAAATCCATGATAAAAAATCGTGCCCCCTTTCTTCGAAAGTTTAAATGCAGTTTTTAAAAAAGTGTCTTGAAGATTTGGCCGGGGCATTAAAATAATATCAAATTTTTCCTTTAATTTTCTTGGGAGTTTTTTCACATCCCCCCCGACAAGAGTTATACTATTCTGAAATTTATTCATTATTATATTTCTCTTCCCAGCAATATTCGCATTCCTGTTCAATTCACTTGAAATTATCGTCGCCACTTTTCCCGCCTGTTTCAATTTTTTCGCAATAACAATAGGATAAGGAGAAATACCCGCAAACATAACAAGAATTTTCGTCCCCCCCCTCTTAGATAACCTAACCACCTCGTCGGCTATTACCTTTCGTTCATTCGATAGCCTCGGAGAAAAATAAGATTCATCGACGTTATACTTAAAAATACAATCGTTCTCCCTATAAGTTGCCTCCCTTGTTTTAACACCTGCAAGATAATCCGTCTTTAATATTCTAAACTTCCCAGAAAACCCCCCCACTTTTTCCAAAACCGTTTTCACACCCTTATGTTCCCTTAAAAACTTGTTTGCCTTTAGTTTTTTTATTAGCCAAAACGTTCGTCTCGGAAATTTTAAGATTGCAATGTCTCCGATTATATCTTGAGGAATTTTTTTCATATAATTAACCATTAGGAAATTTTATAAAGGTTGTTGATTTAAATTATTCAGAATGGAAGACGGAATAAGCGGGTGATGATAAATAAAACATTTAAAGGAGAAACCGAGGAGGTAGATAAAGGTTGAGATTATGCAATGAAGTTGTCATTGCTAATTAAAAATTTGCAGATTCTTATTAATGGTAAAGAAAAAGAAGATTAGTGAAAATGTTTGGTTCAAAAAATGTATCGAGATGAAAAGTTCCGAATGGGGTTGGGTACCTATTAATTGGAAAGGATGGGTTGCTTTAGCTTTATTAATCGGAGTAAATGTTTTCGCTGCAAATTACTTTCAAATTAGTGAACCCATCATAAATTCTTGGCTTAAATTTGGCATCGTATTTTTAGTCTCTCTTTTTGTGTTTATTACAATTGCTCAACGAAAAACTCAAAACGTTAAAGCCAAAAAGAGATAAGGATACCTAAAACACAGAATCTAAATTGGATAATAACAAGATTTTATTAATCCAAACATTTATTAATTTCTTATGATTTGTACCTGCATATAAATAGTACTTCCTCGTTTTAGATTTGTAAACTTTACAGACCAAAGACCCCGAAGAATTATTAAAATTATAAAATGCCACACCAATGCGTACACTGCGGAAAAATAATCGAAGTTGGAAGTAGAGAAATTCTTGAAGGATGTAATAGTTGTAGCGGAAATTTTTTTTTCTATATTCGTGAAGAACAAGTAGCACAGATAAAAAAATCAAAAGAAACGCTGATTCCCGAATTTGATACTGTAGATAAGGAAAAAATTGAAGAAGACGTAAGAACTATTTTGAATATTGAAGATGAATCGAAACCAGTGATTTTAGACCTAGAAAGTATTCGTGTTCTGAAACCAGGACAATTCGAAATTGACATTGTTTCACTAATGAATCGACGACCAATTATCTTTAAGTTACAAGAAGGAAAATATTTAATTGATATTGGAAGGATGTAAACCTTAAATAATCTTTTTATTATAAACCAAAGACAAATTAGTTCAAGAATCTTTAAGAATTTTATCTCATAACATTAATAAACGAAAGTTTCTTTATTCTCAAATGATAATTAGATTATCTGAAAGGGGATTTAGAGAATTAATAAAATTCAATTTATTATTTAAAACTCTAAAGATTCTTTAAGATGGATAGCATTAAAATAAACCTCAATCCTCAAGTTCCCTCGCTTCCACAATTTGATGATAAAACTCAGATTGATGTACGTTATATGGTGATTGAACCCTATGTTTCCATTCATATTTATTATGACGTAAAAACAGGGGAAGTTATTTATGACATAGAGGAGCCAATACTTAGCGAAGACGAAAAAAAGAATCTTGACCGAATTGAGCAAGCAATGAAAGAAATTGTTAACTTAAATATCCTGGAAGGAGAAAAAACAAAGGAAAACCTAATTGACTATTTCAACAAAACATCACGACTGATTATTTCAGAATTAGGATTAACTATCGAAGAAGATTCCTTTAAAAAAATGTTTTATTACCTTTATAGAAATTTCATTGGATTAAATGAAATTGAACCTATGATGAGAGACTATTTTATCGAAGACATTGAGTGTAATGGAGTCAACGAATCAATGTATATTGTTCATCGAGTCTTTCGAAACATTAAAACGAACGTAAAATTTAATAATATGGATAAACTATCAAATTTCGTTGAGAAATTAGCACAAAAAACCGGACGTTATATTTCTTACGCCTCTCCAATGCTAGACGGTAGTTTGCCCGACGGATCCAGGGTCAATGCGACCTATACTCAAGATATTAGCTCAAAAGGACCTACCTTTACCATTCGTAAATTTACCAAGACACCATGGACTCCGATACAATTAATTGGTTTCCATGAACTCAGTCCGGAAATGCTTGCTTACTTTTGGATTCTCCTGCAATACCAATCAAACATTATGATTGTTGGGGGAACCTCTTCAGGTAAAACTACATTGTTAAATGCTCTCGCATTTTTTATCCCACAAGAAAACAGGATCGTTTCAATTGAAGACACTCGTGAATTAAATTTACCAAAAGAAAACTGGCTACCTTCAGTTGTTAGAACGGGGGTTTCAGGTCAAGGAGTTGGAGACATCGACATGTTTAGCTTACTTAAAGGATCCTTTAGACAAAATCCAGACTATGTAATCGTAGGTGAAGTACGAGGCAAAGAAGCATCGGTCTTATTTCAAGGCATGGCATCTGGTCACGCTTCCATATCCACAATGCACGCCGATTCAGTTGATTCAGTTATCCAACGATTAGAAACACCCCCAATTAATCTTAGCCCAATGCTGATTAACAGTTTGGACGCTATAGTAATTATGACACACGCTATCGTTAATGGTCACGAGACAAGAAGACTTCGAGAAATCGTCGAGATTATCAAAATTGACAAAGATGGAACTGCATCAACCAATACACCTGGTAGTTGGAATCCTGCCGACGATAAATTTTACTTTAAAAAAGAAAACAACATGTTCAGTAAAATTTCATTAAAATACGGCATTTCTCAAGAAATCCTGCAGAAAGAATTCGAAACCCGGACAAAACTACTTTATACATTTTTCCAAAAAAAAGTTCTTGGATATGAAGAAGTTCAAAGAGTCATCAACGACTATCAGAAAAACCCTCAAGCCGTATTAAAAAAGTACGGTGTTGCATAATATTATAAATAAAGGTTCTCTAAAGTAAGATATGATTAATATCGAATTCGTCGGACAATTAATAAATTCTATGGACTCTGCAATTTTACAGTTAAAACAAGCCATAGGAAAAGGAAAACTCGATGAAGCAAATAAACTTCGGACCTTTATCTTTGACTTGCACGGTCAAATTGATAAAGCAATAAAGGACAACAATGTTTGAAGATTTAAAAAAAAATATTGAACAAGAGAAAAAGATTATCGCGGATATGCGTTCAATACAGGTAGGCATGCAAAATGACATAGCCAATAAAAAATTTTACTTATCAAACTTTAATGCACTTTCGCATCAGTTGGTTCTGTTAAATAATACCGTTCCAGAGTTATTGAAAGAATGGTCCCCAATTAAAAAATTTACTGAAAAACCTAAAAAAATTAATACGTTCAAGGGAGTAAAAAAGCGAATATCAAATATAACCAAACCCCCAACTGTTAAAATGAACTACGTTTCGCCATCGACAAAAGAAAAACAATACGTTACAGTTAATAAAACAGATAAAAAAGCGTTTCTCGAAAAATTGAAATTGTCTAAAAAAAGTTTGCACGATTTAAAAAAAATAAATAATAAAGAATTAAAAAATGCATCAACTAACAAACCAAGCATCTACGCTAAAATATCTAATAAGTTTTTTTTAAAGTACTCTGAAAAACTTACTCCAAAATTTAGCGATCTTAATAACGATTTAAAAAAGGCAAATATCAGATTTTTGTTATCGACTTATTTATCAATGGCAATGATGTCAACAGCTATCTCTTTTGTCTTCGGTATTTTAATTTTTGGAATTATAATCATAATTGATTTAAACAACTGGATTTATGCGTTAATTCCAGTAGGATTAGCCAGTCTAACAATGACTGGGTTTTATCTGTATCCTTCAAGCGAAGCTAATTCGGTTCAAAAGAAAATTTCTCAAGAGTTGCCTTTTGCGGCAATTCACATGGCTGCAATTGCAGGTTCAAACATTGAACCGACCAAAATTTTCAAGATCATTGCAGAATCAAAAGAATATATCAACATAGGAAAAGAGATGAAAAAAATAATTGCACAAGTAGATATATATGGTTATGATTTAGTAACAGCTTTGAAAAATGTTGCAGAGCAAACATCAAATAAAAAACTCGAAGAATTATTCTCCGGATTTGCCACCAACATTGCTACAGGTGGTGAGTTAAAAAATTATATCGAAAAAAAGGCGGAGAATTACTTATTAGATTACAGACTAGAACGAGAAGAATATTCTGAAATGGCAGGAACATTCATGGACATTTATATTTCTATTTTAATCGCCGCACCGCTGGTTCTGATGATGATGTTTATCGTTATGAATATTGCAGGACTCGGAATGGCAGGTCTATCAATCACAAATTTACTCTTCCTAAGTATCGGAGGAATCGTAATCGTCAATATAATTTTTCTTGCCATATTAAATGCCAAACAACCAAATGTATAATGAAACTTGAAAAAACACATTGGGTAGGACTCGGAATAGGGATTGTGATGGCCATAGCTTCTATACTGATATCTCGTGAAAGTAAACTATTATACTTTCTCCTCATACTCTCTTTAATTGTTAGTATCCTTCCTTTTATGATAAGCCTTATTTCAAATCAAGATTTAAAGAAGAAAAAAGAAGAAAAATTTCTAGAATTTTCACGAGACTTAGTTGAAAATGTCAAAACAGGAACGCCAATTAGCAAAAGTATTATTAATTTAAAGAATAGAGATTATAAAACACTTAATCCACATATTCAAAAATTAGCGAACCAATTAACATTGGGAATTATTTTAACACAAGCGTTAGAAACATTCGCAAAAGATATTAATAGCAAGACCATCACCCGTGCAGTGGGACTTATTTCCGAGGCTGAACGAGCGGGGGGGAAAATAGAATCTATTTTAGAATCCGTCTCCAAATCCATCAATCAAATTGAAAAATTGAAAAAAGAACGGAAAGCTGCCGTTTCAAATTTGATAGCTCAGGGTTATATTATCTTCATGGTCTTTATCATAATCATGTTAGTTTTAGAGTTTAAAATTTTACCCTTAGTATCTGATCTATCTAGCACTGAGGGATTAAATGTCGAAAT
Source organism: Nanobdellota archaeon (assembly GCA_030641715.1). Classification (GTDB taxonomy): domain Archaea; phylum Nanobdellota; class Nanobdellia; order Pacearchaeales; family GW2011-AR1; genus JAGVXH01. Next base: position 32,015 of record DAOWGX010000018.1, on the reverse strand, counting down.
TAACACGATAAATTCTGACGAATTCGGCATGCCTATGTTTGTCATGATCCTGGTACAATCCTTCTTTGCGGGACTCGTAATCGGTAAAATTTCCGAAGGGAGTATTAAAAATGGGATTAAACATTCGTTCATTTTACTCGCATTGACACTACTAATAACAACGGGGGCAAAGGCATTATTTGCTTAGGTAATTTTATAAATGTGGTTGCTATCGAAGGTTATGACAACAAAGAGAATGCTAAGAAAAACGGGGGCGGCGCATCTTGAGATGATAATTTCATTCCTATTTTTTATGGGATTCGTATTTTTTTTAATTACAATTGTCAAACCTTATGACGTGACAACATTATCCAGTTCAGTTATTGCAGGACTCTATGATTCCTTCGAAGAAAAAATCCACACCAATCTAACAAGCCTCTTCCTGAAAGCCAACTATGCCGGACCAAGTTCTTGCTTTTACGTTCAACTACCTGAAGAAATTTCTGAGTATAGTTTTACAAATAGTTTAATTAAAAGTGTTTCAGATGTCAAGATAAACTCAAAATTAGAAAACGGTAACTTAAATATAGGTTCTAATGAAGGTTTCTATAAGGTTGCTATCTCTCCAGAATTTGAAAACGACAACTTGGACGGATGCGCACAATTATCTAACTATTCTCTCGGAAGTTTAGTTGAACGACGAGTAAGTTCTTACAGTTCTTTAGTAAATATGTCCGACAGATATACAAATGACTATGAAGGCTTAAAGCATTATCTGAATATTCCAGAAGTTTTTGATTTTGGAATTACTTGCAAAGAATTACCCGAAATTAATATGGAACGTCTCATTCCCCGTTTAGGAAATGTAGTAGCTCAAGATTACATCCTCGAAGTTTTAAAAGATACGGGAGAAGTTATAAATGCAAGATTTACAATAAGAGTATGGTAACAAATAAAAAGATAAAAAATAATAGGGGTTGGATTAGGATTCTAGAAGCAACAATCGCAGTGTTAATGGTAAGCGGGATTTTAATTACAGTTTACTCTCGACATATTGATAAAAATGAAGGCCCTGATGAATATATTTATAGCTTACAAAGACAGATACTAAGAGACCTCTCTTCAAGAACCGACTTAAGAAGCTATGTACTGACAGAGAATATTAGCGTCTTAGACAATTATGTAAACGGGAAAATCCCGACAGCATTTAATTATTCATTAAAGATTTGTAATTTTACAAATCCTTCTTCGCCGTGCAAACTAAATGCTACAGAATTTATTGCTACAAAAGATAAAGATATTTACGTAGAGGAAATAATTATCTCTGCAGATTTTGAAGTTTACGACCCCAAAAAAGTAAAACTATTCATTTGGGAACGTATCTAATAATCTCATTAAAACTACAATCTTCTTGATAATTCAATTTATTCGTAAGGTTTATTAGTTTAGTATTAATTTTTATTCTATGCCCTTTGATGTTATTATTGGAAGAAACGAAAGTGATAAAAAAATTTTCGGGAAAAGAGGATTAGCCTATATTGGGAAAACCTATGTAACCATGGGAAACTATACCTCCCTCTCGAACCCCATCTACATGGATATCGCCAGAAGCCATGTTATTTTAATTTCTGGAAAGAGGGGTTCGGGAAAATCGTACACTCTCGGAGCAATAGCCGAAGCCCTATCAACTCTTAACGTCGAAGAATCAGGAAACATTGCCCCGTTGATCTTTGATACGATGGGAATTTTCTGGACAATGAAATATAAAAACGAAAAGGATCAAGAACTCCTTAACGAGTGGGGACTGAAAGCAAAAAACATCCCAATAAAAGTATTCGCACCATTTGGTCATTACCAAAAATATCGGGAAAAAGGAATTGAAGTTGATGCAGAGTTTGCAATTAAAATTAGTGAACTTGAGCCTATGGATTGGGTAACCCTTTTTGAACTAAATTTTACCAATCCTATCGCAGTTGTCATTGAATCTGCGATTAGCGAATTAAGAGAAACTAAGAAAAGTTTTAGTTTTAATGATATAAACCATTTAATTAAACAAGTTGAAAATGCTGGACAAGAAACTAAAAATTCAGCGATGGCTCTTTTCGACGCTGCCAAAACATGGAAGGTTTTCGATGAAACAACAGGAACATCTGTTCGAGAGTTGATATCAGCCGGACAAACAACAGTAATAGATTTATCGATGTACGCTTCACTCGGAACATTTAATGTTCGGGCCCTGATCATTGGATTAGTTTCAAAAAAGATTTTCAACGAAAGAATGATCGCACGAAAAGATGAGGAAATTCAAGCGATTCAAAATAGGGTTAACTACTCAAACTATAATGTCGTTCGGGAAATGCCTTTAGTTTGGATTCTTATCGACGAGGCTCACGAGTTTCTGCCAAGAGAAGGGAAGACACCAGCAACCGACGCGTTAATCCAATTGCTAAGAGAAGGACGACAACCAGGAATTTCAATTATCATGGCAACGCAACAGCCTGGAAAAATTCACACCGACGCGATGTCACAATCAGACATCGTCCTCTCACACAGAGTCACTGCAAAATTAGATGTCAACGCCTTAAATGATATTACCCAAAGTTACTTATACAAAACTATTTCATCGAAGCTAGATGAACTCCCAAGATTAAAAGGTTCCGCAATTATCTTAGACGACAATTCAGAAAGAATATACCCTATGAGAATTCGACCGCGATTCACTTGGCATGGTGGCGAAGCCCCTACTGCAATTAAAAACATCGACGAAGGATTATAAAATATTCAACATTTATTCCAAACAAAAGTAGTTATAAAAATAAATGTCAACGTTAATGCGATTTGTCTATCGAAGGGGTAATAGATTGCCGCAACAAATGCAAAAATCCAAAGAAGAATTGGAAAATACGGTGCTTTCGTATAAATCTCTTTTTCATCTTCTGTAACATCTGCAAATACAAAACCGAGAGGAATCGCCAAAAAGAGTAGCAAATATTCTATCATAATCTTTTTAAGAGAGAGATATTATTAAATGTTATGAATTTCATAGAAGATATCAAAAATGGAGCGATTTTTATCTATCCTACCGATACAATTTATGGACTTGGATGCGATGCAGGGAACAGCGAATCCGTTGGATTAATAAAAAAAATAAAATATCGAGACAAAGATAAACCTCTTAGCATCATTGCTCCGTCAAAAGAATGGATTAAAAAACATTGTATTGTTGATGAAAAATTATTAGAAAAATACTTGCCAGGACCATATACCTTAATTTTAAAGAAAAAAGATAAAAATTTTTTAAAAAACGTTTCTTCAAATGATTCCCTTGGTATAAGAATCCCCGACTGCGAATTTTCGGATTATGTTCACGAAGCAGAGGTGCCTTTTATCACAACCTCGGTTAATCTTGCCAACGAACCATTTGCAATAAAAATAAGCGATATCGCCCACGACATTCTAGATAGTGTAGATATTATTATCGGAGTAGGAAAACTTGATGGTCGTCCATCGACATTAGTTATCGAAGAGAAGGAAATTAGGAGATGAAACTAATTGATGTTCACGCACACTTAGAAGATACAAGATTTGAGGAAGATTTGAAAAAAGTTATCGGAAGATTTGAAAAAACAGGAGGTGTATGTATCATTAGTTCGGGTACAAATCCCGAGACAAATAGAAAAGCATTAGAAATTGCAAGAAAACATAATATTGTAAAAGTAAGTTTCGGACTTTACCCCCTCGACGCCTTAGCAAAAGAAGTCGAACAAAACGAAGACAACTCTTTAAGAAAAATCAAACCTTTCAACATCGACGAAGAACTCGTGTGGATTGAAAGACATAAGGACGAGTGTATCGCAATTGGCGAAGTTGGACTCGACTACAACTGGCCTGAATTCGCCAAACATAAGGAAAAACAAATCAAATTTTTTGAAAAGACTATTGCATTAGCAAAAAAAATTGACAAGCCCTTAATTATTCATTCAAGAAAAGCAGAACTCGACGCTATTGAAGTTTTAGAAAAACACCAATGTAAAAAGGTTGTCATGCATTGTTTTAATGGAAAGAAAAGTTTAATCAAACGATGTGTTGAAAACGGATGGTTTTTTTCAGTTCCTCCAGTTATTATGAGATTAGAACATTTTAAGATGTTAGTAGAAATCACCCCACTCAAACAACTTTTAACAGAAACAGATGCACCATATCTCTCTCCCGTCGTCGGAACAAGAAACGAACCCTCAAACATCACCATTACAATAAAAGAAATCGCAAAAATAAAAAATACTGGCGAAGAAAACATAGCAGAACAAATATTTAAGAACGCAAAAGATTTGTTTAATCTATAAAGATGGAATGGTATTTGATCGCTTTAATGGCAGCGTTTTTTTCGGCCGCCGCAGCAATCTTAGAGAAAAAAATTTTATTCAAAGAAAAAGCTCTTTCACTCTCACTCATTCTCTCCTTGTTTAATCTTATTTTAGCAATCCCCTTTTTCTTTTTTATCGACTACCCCTCCATAACTTCTCAAGGACTCTTAGTTTTATTTTTCAAATCAATTCTCGGAGCAGTTGCATTTTTATTCGTCATGAAAGGAATCAAAAATTTAGAAATCAGCAAAGCCCTGCCTCTACTCGTTTTAACTCCCGGATTAGTTGCCTTTTTTGCATTCATCACCCTCGGAGAATCTCTTAAACTAATTGAAATCGGAGGAATGCTTTTACTCTTAGGAGGAACTTATATTTTACAACTAAAAGAAAAACAAAGCTTATCAAGTCCTTGGAAAAATTTCATCAAAACAAAAGGCAATCATTATATCCTCGGTGCCTTAATCCTTTTCACACTAACCTCGATACTAGACAAAGCAATTCTAAAAAATTACAAAGTCCCGCTAAACGCATTCATGGGTTTCCAACATTTATTCCTCGCAATAGTGTTCCTAGTTCTAGCAATAATCTACTCCCGAAACTTAGATTTGAAAAAGACATTTAAATTTTCATGGTGGCCAATTTTCATCTTAGCAATCATCACAATAATCTATCGTTACTCCCATCTCTACGCAATAAGCGTCGCCCCCGTCGCCCTTGTTCTCTCAATAAAAAGAATTTCCGTATTTTTTGCTGTTCTACTAGGGGGCAAATTATTCAGAGACACAAGTTTAAAGAGGCGGGTCATCGCGACTGCGATAATGATTATAGGGGCTATCTTGATAATTACTACCTAATACATAGATTATAATTAATTTTCAAATAAAAATTACTCTAAAGGAGAACTTAACCAATCTTAGGTTTTCTATATTTTTGATGATATACGATAATCAACAATTGTTTTAAATCACCATAGTGAAGTTGCATTTCTCCTCTTCCATCAACAACTTTCATTTGATAAACTCTATCATCATATCCATCTTTTAATCTGACCCCCTTAATCTCACTATCCTTTGATAGAACTTGAGTCTTACGCCTATCCTTTGATAGAACTCCATGACACCAATTATTATGAAGATCATTAAGAATTACTTGTTGCCCCAAATTATCCTGAATCGCTTTTCTTTTATTATCTTTACTCTTGCCTAAAGTGATTTCTTCAAGTATCATCTATATAATAATCAACCGCAAGTATAAAAAGATTTTGCCATAGAATTAATTAATTTTCAGTAGTAAATTTAAGGATGAGAAATAATACTTTTTATTGGACTTAACAAATATTTCCAATTCATAAATCCAAAACCCTACTTCCCAACCCACCCAACTTTCCTCTCAAGCAACCCCCGAAGCTGAGGCCACTTCTCCCCAAGAGTCGGCTCCCTAACCCGATAAATCACCCCCATAGGAATCTTCCCCTTCTTCGAATTGTAATCAAACTCGCCCGCCAACTTTTCCGCAACCTTCTTATCCAGATTATCCTTCACATTATACATCTGCGAATCCTTACCATTTGAATCCAAATTAAAAATCAAACAATCCTGAATCACCTCGACAAACGAAAACCCCTTATGATTAACAGCCTTCGTAAAAATCTCCGTCATGTGCGGAATATCCTTAGCGGAAGTCCTCGCAATAAATGTTGCCCCACTCGCTAAAGCAATTTTTATAGGATTCATCGGTTTATCAAAAACACCCAATGGATTAACCTTAGAAACATAACCCTGTTGAGACGTCGGCGTCGGTTGCCCCGTCGTCAGCGAGAACGATTGATTATCATGAAGAACTAAAGTCATATCCGCATTATATTTAAACGCATGAATAAAATGAGAAATCCCCTCAGAATAAACTGCCCCGTCACCCGCAAACGCCAAGACTTTTAGATTCGGATTTCCTAACTTCATCCCGATTGCCGTCGGAAGAGCTCGACCATGAAGACAGTAGATTCCCGAAAGATTAATGTAATCGAATATTTTTGCATGACATCCGATGTCTGTCGTGATTGCAAAATCTTCCTGCCTAAACTTTTTAGCGTCGATAAAACTCGTAATTGTTTGTTTCACCGAAGCTAGTATCATGTGGTTTGGACATCCAGGACACCACGTGTTTTCGGATTTTGTTGTTAAGTTTAATTTCATTTTAGTTTACGGAAAGCCTTATCAATTTTTATAGTACTTCCTCTTATTGGTTTAGTTCCGTTCAATATTAAATCAGCATATTTTTTGGTTGGTTTTCCATATTTTTTATATTCTTTGATTAGTATTTCTCTGCTGTAAAACTCTTGATTGTTTCCATACCCAAACTTATTAATCCTCCTTTTGATTACAAGTTTATTGGGAAGGGTGATGTATGTTTTGAAATCAATAATATCTCTAATATCTTTTTTGTAATATAAGTAAAATCCTTCAACCAACAAATTATATCCTTTCTTTTTCAATCTCAATATATCCTTATATAATTTATCAAATTTAATATTTGAAGGTTTTTCCCATTCTCTCCATTTGGAAACCGATTTTGGTATTGACTTATGTTTTTTCCAATAGTCATCTACATAGATTATTTTATCTATCTTGATTTTTTTAATTAGTTCTTTGGTTAATAGTGTTTTTCCAGAACCACTAATTCCCGATATCCCTATTATAAAGTTTTGTTTCATATCATCTCCTTAATTAAATTTTTTAATTCGTCTAAACTATCGTTATATCTTTTCATTTTAATGTCGCATCCTCAAAATCTTGTTTAGTTAATTGGACATACCTTGATACCGATTTGATTAATTCATTTGACCTTGAAAAATTAGTATCTCTTTTTCTATCATAATAAGTATATAGAATTGTTTTTATTTTTTGTTGTTTTAAATTTTCCATTATCGGAACAAAATCCGAATCAGTTGTCATTAATATGATTTGTTTTACGTCAAGATAATTTATCGGAACATTTGTTAAATCCATTGTCAAAAGAATATCTACCGCCTTTTGTCCATATTTAAAATTTCCATCAATCTTTAATCTCTGACATCTTCCTTCTCTGATGATTATATTCGGATATTTAGACAATCTTGCTTTGAACTTTCTATATCTTCTGAATCTTTGTGATTCCTCTTTCGTAGGTCTTCCACTTTGAAATGGGGGTGCAGTGTAGTAAAATATTTTAACACAATCTAAATTATGTTTTTTAGATAAATTATTGGATAGCTTTATTAAATCCGTTTTTAGATAATTCCCATTACCAAAATATTTTTTCAATTTAGAAATAAACCCCGCATCAATAAAAACTAACGTTCCATTCATTTTAGAAAATTAAAGACTCATCCGGCGAGCCGTTAGGGTCACCGGGGAGCATGATATTATTATTTAGTTTTTGAAGTTTATAAGCTTTTAGTTTCATAGTTGTTTCTCCATAATCATCCTATCCTTTTTTATTTTATATCCTCGCTTCTGATAAAACTTAATCGCATCAGATTTTCTATTAGTAATAAAATCTATAAGTTTCGCTTTTCTTTTTTTAGCATAAGATTCTACAAATTCTAATAATTCTTTCTCAATATTCTCTTTTTTGAACTTCTCATCCACTACCAAGTCTTCTATCAAAATAACAACCCCTTCCCAAAACTGTTCTTCTTTAAATACGACAACACCAACAATTTTTCGTTCTATTTGTGCAATATAAATTTTTCCAATCCCCATATAGAAACTTAAACTTTTTAAAACAGCATTTAGCGAGGATTCATGTTTAAATGGAGGTTTCGCAAACTCCGTTCGCATTATCTTTGCAATCTTTTTCAAGTCTTTTTTGTTTGCTTTTTCTATTTTCATTTTAAAGATTTCATAAACAATACTCCGTTTTTATCTTCAGAATATTTCATTTTTTTATATTGTTCGTATGCCTTAGAAGTTTTGTTTACCATAAATATCAAATAACTATAATTTTTCTTTTTATAATAGTCTTCTACAAATTTCAACAATTTTTTACCATAACCATCATTTTGATATTCTGGATGTATCCCTATCTCTTCGATCTCTATAAATCTCCCAATATACCATTTACTTGGATTAACAGCAACAAATCCAATAATCTCTTTATCAATCATTATTACAAAAATATCACAATACCTCGAGAGAAAATTAACTTTTTTCAAAGTCATTTTTGGTGTCCAAACTTCTTTGTACTCTTTCTTTGTAAAACAGAGTTTGTATATTTCCGCTATCTTTTTGTAATCTTTTTTTGTTGCTTTTTTTATCTTCACAACACACCCCCAATCAACTTCCCCAACTCATCCGAACAAAACGGTCTCCCGTCATATTTCAAAATCCGATTCTCTATTTTAATTCCCGTCTTCTCACGAAGAAGTCTCCCAAGCTGTCCAGTAACATTACACTCCACCAAAATTATCTTATCCGCTTTCTCCATTTCTTTTTTAATTTGCGGAGACAAAGGTTTCATATACAAAACCTGAAGAAACTTCGCATCAATGCCCCTTATCGAATCCTTAATCGCCCCCGACGTTGAACCCCAACCAATAACTAAATTTCTTGAATTCTTCTTCCCATGAATTTTAATCATCTCAAAATTCTTCTCGATAAACTTTTTAGATTGTTTATATTTTTCAATCCTCGCATTAATATTCTTCTCCGTCAAAACACAAGACTCCGTCGAATTCCCAAACTCATCAACTTCATAAGAAGACGCCTTCACAATATTACTCCCTGGAACTTTTCTTGTAATTTTAAATTTTAAAGTTTTAGCGGGAAAATTAACCGACGAGAACTCAGACTCAGCAAGATGCTTATCACTTAGAATAATTGATAAAGTTCGAAATTTCTCTGAAAGATAAAGTGCTTCAGAGGTCTTTTCGATTGCCTCAACAGGATTACCAGGTGCAAGAATGAATCGAGGAAACTCCCCATGCCCCGCTTTAAGTGCAATGTCTAAATCTGATTGCGAAGTATAAGTTGGAACACCCGTCCCAGGCCCAGGCCGAGAAGCTAAATAAACAGTCAACGGAATTTCAGATATACCTTGGAGAGAAAAAGTTTCCCCCATCAAATCAAATCCCCCTCCCGAAGTTCCCGTCATAACCTTCGCCCCGACAAAAGAAGCCCCGAGTGCCATATTCGCCGCAGCTATCTCATTCTCAGATTGAAAGACCATTAAATTATCCTCGACTTGATTCTTTGCAAGTTCATGCATAACATTTGTTGCAGGAGTCATAGGATATGCAATATACAATTCCAAACCAGAGTTCTTTGCACCAATCGCAATAGCTTCACTTCCAGATAAAATAGATAGCTTATTACTCAGCTTCCCCAATCCATAAACATCTTGTTGAGAATCAAACCCTTTCCTTGCCGAAGTAACAGCTTCACCAGATTCCTTGAATTGGGATTTTATTTCTTTCCCTAATTCGGACATAGGTATCCCCAAAATTTTTACCAAAGCCCCTGCAAGAGAAACATTCAAATTTCGCCCTTCATCTTTAAACTGATCTGCAGAAATTATAATGCCTTTCTTCTGCAGAAATTGTTTATGCGTTTCAACTGTCCACTCATCCAAGGCAACTAAAACATCCGCCTTTTCTTCATGACTCTCAATAGAAATATCAGAAACCGAAATTACATTAAAATTGTGTCCGCCCCGAATTAAAGATTGATAGTCTCGATAGTTAAAAGTAAAATAGCCATAATTAGCGAGGACATTTGAAACTATCTCCGAAACTTTATTTATACCTTGGCCAGCCTTGCCACCTATAATAATATTTAACCTCATAAAAAATTTAAGGAAGGAAGTTATATAAAGTTTTGTTTGCATTTTATACTATGGAAAAAATTGTAACAATCGGCGGAGGAACCGGACAGTTTCAAATTTTAAAAGGACTCCGAGACTGCGAATGCGAAATCACCGCAATAACTAATGTTTCCGACAACGGAGGTTCTTCCGGAAAGCTAATCGACGAATATGGAATTTTGCCTCCAGGGGATATCCGACAGTGCCTTGTTGCTTTGGCAAATAAAGAAGATGAAAAAATTTTAAGAGAGCTATTCAACTACAGATTAAAAGACGGACACAGCATGGGAAATTTAATCATAACCGCATTAGCAGACATTAGTGGAAGTTTTATTTCAGGCGTCAAAGAAACAGGAAAATTACTAAACATTACCGGGAAAGTTCTCCCAGTTTCAAGTAACAAATTTAAGATATATGCCGAAACCACTAACGGTAAAATTTTGGATGGAGAAGAAGAGATTTCTTATTCTCAAGAGAATTCTGGAATCACGCGACTCCTTGCGAAAGAAAAAGTTTTCTTGTTAAAAGACGCCGGCGAAGCAATAAGAAACGCGGACAAGATTATCATTTGTGCAGGAGATTTGTACGGAAGTGTTCTGCCTAATTTTTTAGTTAAGGGAATGATAAAAGCATTACAGGAATCACCTGCTAAAAAAATCTACGTGTGCAATTTATTTACTAAAAAAAATACTGAAAAGTTTAAAGCAAGCAATTTCGTAAACGAAATCGAGAAATATTCTCAGATAAAATTAGATAAAATTATTATTAACTCACGAAAGCCTTCATTGGAAGTTTCACAGAAATATTTAAAAGAAGAATCCTCTTTTGTCGAGGATGATTTAGAGAAAGATTCTCGTATTATTCGGGGGAACTACGTTGCAGAATATCCATCCGAACGAAAAACAATTTTCAGACACGTCTCAGAAAAAATCGCACAAGCAATCATGGAGATTTAAACTTAAATAAATATATAAACAACATTTACTCTTCTGATTTATGTTAGGTGTGATTAATAGCTTTAGTATTGTAAAAAATTTACCTCTTGCCAAGTTTTGTATTACAACCAAACATGAAGATTTGTCTACATTTAAATTTCCGTATTACTTAAAAGCAGACATCGTCGGGCATAAAACCGAACTCGGGGCTGTTGCTCGATGTAACAACCTAGAAGATGCGGAGAAAAAATTAAAAGAAATGCACAAAACCTTTCCAAAAAATAAAATTATTGTACAAGAAGTTATCGAGGGAATCGAGATGATTGTAGGGTTGAAAAACGATGCCGTTTTTGGAAAATTATTAGTTGTAGGGTTTGGTGGAATTTTTGCAGAAGTCCAGCGAGACGTTTCATTCAGAGCACTCCCCGTTTCTCGAAAAGATGTTGTTTCTATGGTTCAAAACCTAAAAGGATTTAAAATATTCAGCGCCAGAGGCAAGAGATACGATTTAGAAAAATTCTACACTCTCATCGAAAAAATCGTGCATTTAGCAAACAAGAAAAACATTAAAGAACTCGATTTAAACCCTATCGTTGTTGGAAAAGATGGAAGTTTCGTTGTGGATGCGAGGATTGAGTTAGAAACTTTTTAAAAAAACATTTAAATAGAGGAAAACTATTATAGTATAACTATGGAAAAGACAAGTGATAATAATTCTTCCCTTCGAGGCAAATGGGGGGGGGGCAAAGGGCTTTTGCGTTAATTGTTTTTAGTTTTATATTTATAAATTTGGTGAGTGCAACGACGGTAATCTCGGATAATTCGGTTAATTCTACGTCTTTTAATCTTTCGGGGAATTTAACTCTTGGTCAAAAAATAACATTTGCTTTGGGCGAGGTTATTGACAATATTGTTAATGGTTGGATTCGGGTTGTCGGGGGGTTGAATGTAACTGGAGATGTAGAGATACAAGGTAACTTAACAGCAAAAACGGGCAGAACAGCGACGTTTGTCGTGGCTGCTAACGATAGCTCAGCGACGTCAAAAGCACAAGCCGATTATGTTTGCGACGGTGTGGCAGATAATGTTGAAATTCAGGAGGCGATTGATGCTTTGCCGAGCGGAGGTGGGAGAATACACTTATTAGAAGGAACATATACTATTACTTCTGGCATTACAATAAGTTCTAATAATGTAATTTTATCTGGATCTGGTGATGCTACTCATGTTACAGCCTCCGGAACTGCAGGAAGTATTGGCACGGGAATCCTTGTAACCGGCGACCATGTCACAATTAGAGATTTCTTTTTTGACGGCAACACTAATGTGATTAGTTACCAAATAATTATTACTAATAATCAATATTCAAGAGTAGAAGACATGACGATTTGTTGTTCACGAACTGATGGAATAGTTTTTGGACCAAATACAACTGATGGAATTGCTACAAACAACTTTCTCTATAATCATTATAATCCGGATAATATTGATGACCATACTTCTTCATTAGAAATTGAGGATGGTGCAGAACGAATTATAATAACTAACAACAAAGTTTATAATTCTAATAGTGGTTTTTTCCCTCATGTCCATTCAGGGTACAATACTTTAAGGAATATCGAATTTTCTAATAATATTCTTATTAATGGTCCTAATGCTAGTGACCTAAGTGGTACGGGGATCTACATAAACAACGAGGGATCTGCCGAGTTAGAAGGAATGATAATCGCCAACAATATTATTGATGGAGGCATACTGAAAACAACGGGGGCAATGAATCTTTTAGTAGATGGAAATGTTTTTGAAAATGCGACGGGGATAGCTCCGTCAATACATATTACTATTAGTGCAGAAGGATCGATAATTGTAAATAATATAATCCGCGACGGAGGTCAATATGGCATACAGAGTTTTGCCCCTCACACACTTATTAGCAATAATCAAATTTATAATAATGGTCATAACGGCATCAGATTGGAGGAAACCGCAGATTATTCTTCTATTATCGGAAATATAATAAAAAATAACGGGGTTACAGGGTATTCTTACGGTATTGATTTACAAGGCACAGATTATGTTTTAATAAAAGGTAATCAAATTTTTGATGATGCTGGCACTCAAGAAAATGGCATCAGAATAAGAAGCGGTTCAACGAACACTCTTGTGTTAGGAAATATCATTGTGAACCACACAGCTAATCAGATATGGAATGATGCTACAGATCCAATTATTGAAAATAATATAGGCTATATTACTGAGATTTCTAGCACTGCTATAATCTCTTCAGGAAACACTTACACGGATGTTACTCATGGATTAGCAATAACACCGTCTATAAATGATATTAGTATTACTCCTACAAATAATTTGTCAAATGCAAATCTTTTTTGGATTTCAGAACCAATCAATAGTACTTCTTTCAGGATAAATGTTGACCAAGATCCTAGTGGATATGCTAACTTTACATGGCAGATTAATAGTTATTAAAAATGAAACACAAACTAATTCTCTTCTCAATAATCTTCCTTCTCAACTTCACATCCGCAATCACCATTCAAGAAAATACCCAGTTCAAACCATCAGCGACGACCACAACTTTCATCTTTGGAAATAATTTAACCTTCAGCAGCGTCGAGGTTTACTCAACTTACCTAAAATTAGACAATAACACAATCTCTGCCAACTCTTCCGTCGGAAATGTAAACATCACAATCTTCAATTTTACAGACAGCTACAAAAAATTCAACGAGACAAAATCTAACCCATCAGCGACGGTTAGTTATATAATTAGTAACTTTAGTTCTGGAGCTTCTATATTAGCTACAAAGAATAATATTGCATGGACTAGTTTGACGGGTAATTCGACAGGTTATATCAGTTTTGATTATACTGGGAGTTCAGCATTGTTTGAGGTTGAGTTAGGAGTTATGCCGACGGTAGCGGAAACAGCGGAGGAATCGTCGTCGGGCGGAGGAGGATACCCGACCTACAAACCAACTTCGGAGGAATTAGAAAAGGGTTATGAACAAAGTTTGAGGAAGAACTATAAGATGAAATTTGAGGTGAACAATGAATCCCACGAATTGAAAGTTGATGATGTTGGGGATGAAAGGGTTACGATTACAGTTTCGAGTGAGGTGGTGACTTTTGATTTGAACGTTGGTGAAACTAAGAAGTTAGATTTGGACAGCGACGGGTTTTATAATTTGGAAGTTTTTTTGAAAAGTGTAAGTGGGTTTTCTTATTGGAAGAAGGCGAATTTGGTTGTTAGAGTGATTAGTGAAGAGGTTGTTGTCGATGAGATTATAGAAGAGAAAAAGATGGTGGAGGATGTTATCGTTGAGGAATTTAATTATTTATGGTCGTGTATTGTTTTGGGGTTGGTTGTTGTTTTAGTTATTACTCTTAGTATCAGACAGAGGAAAAGAACTTGATTTAAACCCTATCGTTATTGGAGAGAATGGAAGTTTTGTCGTGGATACTAGAGTTGAGTCAGAAACCTGAGAAAAATTTAACAATTTAATAACTCAACATAATCACATAATGACATGGATTTAAATGGAACGATCCCTATTTTTTGACAATATTTTAAATGAAAATCAGAACTTGCTCCTATTGCTATAGGAGTATCTTTAGAAAAATATTTTGATAAATCTTTTGCTATCTCAAACTCAATTTTTCTGGCCAACCCTCTACCAATTAATTCGGGTCGTGTTTCATGAACAGTCCCTCCTAAAGGATAAAATTGATTTTGTAATAACCCTTTATTTAAATTGTAGCAAGAAAAATCTAATTCAGAATTACCAAGATCTAAAAAACCAACACTCCCTAGATACATTGGCTCATAGGAATGCTCAAAAGGAATAAATCCTATTACACCTTCACTTATTTCTCGAAGCCAGGTGCTATAATAAAGGGGATGTTCTTTTTGTATCCAAATTCCTTTTAATTTTTGAGATGCTTCTTCTTGATTCATATTAAACTTACTCAGAATTCTATCTGAGGTTATCCACCCCTTATTTAACCATCTTACCCCTTATTTAAAAATCTATCTTTATAGAAATTTTTCAACCCAAAAATATTCTACCCAACAACCTTCCCAACCACCTCACACATCTCCCCGACATCATTAAAATTCAAAATCCCAACTCTATCCATAAACTCCTTCGCCTCCCTAACTTGCCCATTTCCTAAAAAACACGCGACAACAGGCTTCCCCATTTTAAGAAGAATTCTCGCAGTCCCCAAAGCCTCCGTCATTCTCTGTGGCGTCAACAAAACAACAAAAAAATCAAAATTCTCTTTCTCAAGAATCAACAAAGCTTTCTCATAATCCTCAGCAAGAGCATCACCAACTAAATCAATAGGATTATTATGGCTCCAATTCGACGGCAAAACCTTATTCAGCTTTTCAACTATTTGTTCAGAAAGTTTTGGAACTTTAATTTTATTTATCTCACAACCATCAGTTGTTAAAACCCCAAGTCCTCCAGCATTCGTAATTATAGCGACCTTATTTCCCAACTTCGGATATCTTTCTATAATCTTAGCGACGCTAAAAAGTTGCCGGACTGAATCAACTTCAATAACACCTGCCTGCTTCAAAACTCCCGAATAAACCCCTTGTTCCGACGCTAACGCAGCAGTATGAGACTTCGCCGCGCGTTGCCCCTCCCTCGACTTTCCCGCCTTCAACGCAACTATAGGCTTCCTACATTTTTTACAAACTTCAATAAACCGCCTCCCCTTCCCTTCTTTCAAAGATTCAATATAGAGAGTTATAACTTTCGTATTTTTATCCCTAGAATAATATTCAATAAAATCACTGAAATCCAATTGTGCCGAACCTCCGATGGACACAAAACCGGAAAATTTCCCGACCCCATCTAAAACCGCAGAACCAATCGCCCCCGATTGAGAAACAAATGCTATGCCCCCCTGTTTGGGAATACCATTAAAATAAGTTGCATTAAGTTTTTGAAAAGGATCGATAAAACCATAAGCATTAGGTCCTAAAAGTTTAATATTCGCCTCGTCCGCAATCCTAAGAATCCTTTCTTCCAAATCTTTACTTCCAACTTCCAAAAAACCCGCACTCAAAACTACTGCCGCCTTCACATTTCTTTTCTCAGCCTGCCTCAAAACCAACGGAACAAGCTTTGCCGGAACAGCGACGACAATACAATCAATATCATAAGGAATTTCTAAAACATCCTCATAAGCCCTATGCCCAAGAATTTCTTTCGCCTTCGGATTCACCGGAAAAACTTTCTTTCCAGACTGCAACAAGTTTTTAAAAACCACATGTCCGACCTTGTTTCTATCCCGAGAGGCTCCGACCACTGCGAAAGTTTTCGCATCAAAGAACACGCTCACATCACCCATCTTCTTAAACAGTTCTTAGAATATATAAACCTTTTACATCAAACCGCTTTCATCAATTCCAGAATCTTCCTCGGAGGATTCCGAGAAATTCTCTTGCGCTGACTCGACTTTAAGATCATCCGGATTAACAGAATTAATTATCTTCTTAAATTCCTCGAACTTATCGGCTGGAATTCTTAAACCTTTTTTCGTAGGCCCAGTATAGGACTCACTTTGAGTAAACTCTCTAATATCTATCCCAACTCTTCCATTGTACTCTTTAATCCCGACAACAATTTCGGTAATCGTCCCTTGATACTCCCCTTTGGAGATTTTACCAATATCCTTTTCCATAATACATCCTAGGATGAATTCTTTATAAATATTTAGATTCAAAACACCTAACTCTGAATCGCTTCCTTACGAGCTTCAAGCTTCAACAAATAATCATCTTTTAAAATATTAAACTTAGTAACACTTCTAAATCCTTTTTGAACATAAAGATTATCTCCAACTAGTGCAAGATTAACATTGTTAGATTCTTTTGTATTTAACTTGTAAGAATCTAAAAGTATAGGTGTCTTTTCCCTCATGAAGATATTAATATATTTATCATCAATAATCCCTCTAGAAGAAACAAAAAAATATAGTTTGCTAAATGCAATATCTATGATAGATTTCTTATCCTCCAATGGCTTAAATTGCTCTGAAGTTTTATCTGGTAATCGAAAGATATTCTCATAATCATTCCCATAAAGATTACCCATAGGATCTAACGCAATGTTTCGAGCACTTCCTTTAGAGATGTTTTCTTTTTCTGACAATAGATAAACACTAGGAGAGCTATTACCTGACTTAACAAAAAATATCTTACTATCCTTGTCTATTTCAATGCGTTCTGTCGACGTATGAGAATTTACTATATCAACAAGATTACCTTCACAGTCATATTTATAAATTGAATGATTGTGCCTATCCGAAGCTACAACATTATCCTCATTCGCTGAAACATCAGAAAAATTTATAGAAAAAGGATAGTTATTTTTCAAATAAACATTCTGAGGTTTTGAAAACTTTATAAAATTACCCTCCTTATCAAAAACACTTAAATATTCTGACCTATTATCAGCAATAAAAAGGAGGTTGCTATTCGCTGCAATTCCCTGTATCGTAGCACCCTTGATTTTTAAACGCTTATAGCTTGAATAAAACTTTTTTTCAAATTTCCTATCCTCAATTAACTTAATTAGACTCGACATTTTCTCAGGCTTCTTAAACATATCTTCCATATAAAAGCATTATTATAATTTAATATAATCATTAAGAATCTCTCCTCCAAATAAACCTAATAAAAACAAAGAGGAGACTAGACAACCGAAGCTAGCTAGTCTCCAACACTTAACCGAAGCCAAGTGGTCCAACCGAAGTTGAACAAATAATAAAGGCATTCAAAGATTATAAAGTTTTCTAGTCATCGCTTAGGAACCACAGGAGATAATATCTGGATAAAACAAAAGAATTCATTAGTTTTAAAAACAAAAGTTTCTAGATTATTTTATGCTCACATCGCATAATGGTATTGCACCGCTCTGCTAAGGCGGACCCTTCGGGGTACCCCGGTTCGATTCCGGGTGTGAGCGTGTTTGGAATCGAACCTTCGATGTTGCCCTCGCAGAGGGTACTTACGAAGTGCCGAGTTTTTACAAAAGACAAACACTAAGAATCAACCAACCTCCGTATCCTCCTCAAAGACTTCCTCGCCGCCCTTCTCCCAAGTTTTATCACCCTCGACGCACTCTTAAAATCAAACGAATCAATATTCCTCGTCTTAATCTGAACAAACAACCTATCCTTCTCCTTAACATTCCTTTCCCCAATTAATTCATTTGTCATAATACCCACCACCTCAGAAAGAACCTCAAAAGTTCCACCACCTTGTTTATAATTAATCTTCGTCGGTAACGCATTAACAGCAATCACCTTCCTCGCCTTTTCCTTCGCGTATTCCTCCGGCAACGGATCTATAACTCCTCCATCGACAAGAAGCATATCTCCCATCTTAACTGGTTGAAAAACCCCTGGTATTGAAATACTCGCACTAATACTCTTTAGCAAACTACCCTTCTCCAAATAAGCCTCCTTTCCCGTTTTCAAATCCGTTGCAATCGCGGTAAACCCAACATTAAGATTTTCTATTTTTTTATTCTCAATAAACTTTTTAATAAACTTCTCAATCCCTTTCGTATCAGTATTACCCTTCTTAATTTGGTTAGACAAAAGAAGAGACATGATCTTATTTTTCGAAAGCTTGAGTATTTTTTTCTTGAACTCTTTTAATTTCCCCGCAGCATAGATTCCCCCGACGAGAGCCCCCATACTTGTCCCGACGATATAATCTATTCTTATATCATTCTCCTCGAGAACTTCTAAAAATCCTATGTGAGCCAAACCCCTCACACTCCCCCCAGACAAAGCAAGAGCCAAGTTCCTCTTTTTTATGAGACCCATAAATTATACTAGACTATAGATGTTTTAAAGTCTCTTGTTAGTTAGTTTTATAAATCACCACCACCCCTAGCTAACGTAGGTCAGGTCGGCGAGCTAGCCCCTCGCTATTCGCAAATGGGCTTTATGGCGGACTGCAAGGCAAGACGTAAGATGAAGCTGTCGATGTTATTGATTTGACGTTGAAGTTTTGTCCTTTTTGATCTTGCCTTGATGAATCGGGTCAGGTCGGGAACGAAGCAGCCCTAAGTTAAGGTTTAGGTGCTTAAAGGGTCGCAGAACTGAGGATAACCAATCACCTCTCAACAGAATACCCGAGCAACTTGTCGGACCTACATTAAATTTATAAAGTCTTTAGTCATTTAATTATAATGGTGATATCAAAACGCGCACAACTTTTCTTGCTTACAGCAGTTATAATCTCTTCAATTGTAATCAGTTTAGGAATCACTGCAAACCAGGCAAGAATAAGTCCTGAGCCGAAAAACTTTCACGATTTCAGTTATGAAGTTAAACGAGAAATAGGGGCTGTAATAGATTACGAAATTTATACAAATTTTTCCGAAGAGGACAATTTAGAAGAATTTGTAGATATTCTTGCGGAGAATATTCAAGATGACAATCCTGATGCAAATTTTATATTTGTCTACGGAGACAACACAGATGTAACTCTAAAGACTTATGATTCTCAGATCTCAGATGTGACAAGCACCATCTCTATCGGACAGTTCTATAAAACAGTTGGTACACCCGGCACAGGAATCACAGAAAGTTTAGATGTAGAAGATTTAGAGGAAGCAGAGGAGATTATCATAGAAATCGGAGATTATGAATTTTCGTTCCCAATCTCAAAATACCCCCAAGTCATCTTCTTAATGAAAAAGGATGTAGGAGATGAAAGCTTTATTACAATTGGATAAAAATGCGGTAAGCAACATTATCGCTTACGTTTTATTAATTTCTATTACAATCGGACTTTCAGTAATGGTTTACAATTGGTTAAGATTCTATGTCAGTGAAGAAGAAGTAGGACAATGTCCAGACACAGTTAATCTGATTATAGAAAGTTATACTTGTGTTTCTGGAACATCCGGATTTTTAAACGTTACTCTAAAAAATAAAGGACTATTCAACGTCGATGGATATACACTCAGGGTCCACGACAACCCTGATGCAGAATTTGGTTTTTATACTCTAACCGAAACTGGTTCTCCGATTACCCCTGGAAAAAGGGATACAACCACATACTCTTTTACAGAATCCTACGACGGTAAAGATTTCACGAAAATTACCCTCGTCGAAGTTCAACCATTCTTAACAAAAAACGGAAAGATAAGTTGCAAGTCTTATGCAAGCCAAAAGATTATCTGTCAATGAGAAAAGGAGAGATAGAATTATAAAGGTATTTTGTTATAAACATCCATGAAAAAGGGGTTATTAATCTTACTTGTTGGAATTTTTATAGTCAATATCGTAAACGGAGCATCCGAAACCGAATCGAATTTTACTATCTCTGGATGTAACTTCGGGGAAACAGGACTCATAAATGGTTCTTGCTCTCCCAATGGAGATTACTTTTGTGGCTACAAAGATGATAACTACATTCTATATGACACCATTTACGACCCTACAGGATGCTCCTACGGTGCAACTACCTATACCCCCGGTCAACTCTTCTGTTGTCCAGTGGAATACTTTTGTGAAAACGACGCTGAAGGTCCCATCTGTAATCTAAGAGAAGGACTCTGTGCAGATCAACTAACCCAGAGTGATTGCGAAGACATGGGATGTTATTGGTTACTAGTAGATGGAGGAATTTGCGTCGAATCCCCTTCCGATTATAGTTGTGACATTTACCCGAATCAGGAAACTTGTACCGAAGACAGATTCGGATTAGGGCAGCGAGGCATCGGAACAGAAATCTGCGGAACTTACTTTACCACGGACGGTACTGGATACGTTATTCCTTTTGAGAGTTGTCGTTGTGAATGGGACAGCGTTTGCAGATTGGCTTATGATATTGTAGAAGAATTCAATAATGGCACCGAAAACTCATTCGAGTGTATAAAAAGTTTTGATATCGGGGAATGTATCGACGGTATTCAACTAATCAAATGGAACGCAACCCCCCAAATTATCTCTGGCTACGCTTCAGGAATTCCCTTGTCAGTTCTAGAAGCAGCAAATTGCGTCGATAATGCTATAGGAGCCGAGCGTGAATGCGGAATGCCTATCCTAAAGCTATTAGGATTTAGTCTGCTCTCCTTCCTTATATCCTTAGGGATTGTAAGTTTATTTTACTTTATCCGAGAACTAAAAAATCAGTATGATTAAAGAAACATTTATAATCTTCTCTTCCCTGTAATTAACCATGAAGAGAGTGTTACTAGGTTTAATTCTGCTTTTGACCACATCTGGATTTGTTATTGCAGGACCGACGTCAGATGTTCGAACAGACTTTTATATAAGTGCCTTATCAATAGACTCTCCCGAGCAAAACTTTTTTTCTAATTTCCTTAATCTCAAATCCCCGATAGTATCTGGTATCGCTGCTTTAATCACCTTGATAATTATTGTGGTCATTTTAAGAAAAATTCTTAAAAACAAAAAAAAGATTCAGAAAACTAAGAAAGCTCGTCGTAAAAAGTGAAGTTTATAAA
This sequence comes from Nanobdellota archaeon, assembly GCA_030641715.1. GTDB lineage: Archaea > Nanobdellota > Nanobdellia > Pacearchaeales > GW2011-AR1 > JAGVXH01. The sequence goes on along the minus strand of DAOWGX010000018.1, from coordinate 10,370 downwards.
TAGTAAATGCTAATTTATCTTATGAAAAAATTGTGGCTAATTTTGTTAATCTTTTCTTATCTTACAGGAATAGTTTCCGCTTCCATTGAAGTTCATAATTATACTTTTAAAAATTCTTATTATCCCGAGGAAGAAATTTCCGGAGAGATTAATTTGACGATTTCAAACGAAGATTATATTTCTAAATTACATTCTGGGAATGGGGAAGAAATTTCCTTAAAGGACTTTTTAATTGCAAACGGAGTCGTTTACCAGTGCTCCCCTTCAGATTGTTCTCAAGATTATAGTCCCTCCTCAGCCTCGGTAGACAAAACATTCACCATCAACCCAGAACAATCCCATGGCGGCTTCGTTTTAACCGGGACCAATATTATCTTAACCAACTTAAATTTCTCCATTGAAAGCAATTTCGAAACAGATAGCCGAAATCCATTATCCATCGATTTTTTTGAAGATAGCACCTGGAAATTTAACGAATTCTCTAGCGTTTTTTCTTCAAAATTTTGGGGATGTTACAACACCGATACGCCCTCACAAGGCCCCTTAATTGGAACTTCAGAATATTGTGAAATGATAACAATTTCCGAAACTGGAACTATAAATGTCGGGGCTTACGTGGATAGTAACGATGACAAAATCCTAAATATGAAAATTTATCCAGAAAACGGGGGAGGTCATCTGGGAAGATGTAGCTATAATCCTAATCTTAATGATGGATGTCAAATTGACGCAGAAGAAGGAGAAATTTTTGAGGCAGGACCATATCCTATCTGCGTATCTTCAGACAGTTTGACAGATTATCATATTTACGAAGAATACTCCGGAGATAGCTGCGGATTCGTTTATTCTCTAGGTCCCGAGTCAAGTATAAAAGACTACGCAATTTTTGCCCAAATAGCAAAATACGCCGATGCCAGTTCATTTAACTCGGCAGATATTGATCTATCTGAAGCAACTTCCATGGCAGACAATCTTCTTGAAACAAAATATGACAGAGATTGTTCTGATGGATGCATTTTGCCACTAACATTCTCAGGTATTCCTCAAGCATTGAAAATTTATGAGATTACACTACAATACACCAAAAACGGTGAAAACTACCAAGAAAAAAATATCTACAATTTAGAACCAATTCCTACAACAGTCGACTTTTCTGGTATTCTCGATTTAAGCCTCACAAGATTCAACGTTTTAGAAAGTGGCACATACTCCCTTCACCTCGGTGATAAAAAACTTTTCGAAGAAGATGTTGAAAAACTACCCGCACCAATTATTCACTCACTCTCCCCCCTAAACCCTCCGGCAGGAGTTCCAATCGATTACTACATAAACGTCGACTATGATGTTCCAAATGCTTCCCTAACTTACAAATGGAACTTCGAGAATAGAAGTTACACGACGACGACAAATTCCGTGACCCACACTTTTGCCGAAATAAAAAATTATACAATTAGTATTGAAGTTACCGCAAATAAGAATTTAACTTCAAAAAAAAGTTTCGATATTAGAACTATCCATCCCGCCGAAGCTATCAATGCCACACTCTCTAAAAAAAATGAATCTTTAAATAGCATTATCAAAAAAATTAATACACTTCCTTCATGGTACCAAGGAGCATTAGAAAAAGTCATTGGAATTTCCTTTTACAAAGAAGAATTAACTAGATTAGAAAAAACACAAACTAACGCAACTGAAGACGAAGATTTTTTAGCCGTCGCGAAAGACGCTTACTCATTAGATATTCCGACGGAAATCTTTACAAATGAAGAAACATATCCTTTCCTTTGGACAAAACCCGAAGACATTAATCCCGAAACTGTTGCGAACATAGTAGGAAATTCAAGTTATAAAAACCTAGAGGATTATAGAGATCCTATCCTAAATTGGCAAACGCAAAATATCAAGGGTTCTTTTTCAACGAAAGTATTTTCAGTTTCAAGATGGAATGGGGATACCATCCCACTTTTTAGAACATACCACTTTAATATCAATTCAATCAATAGCGACGAGAGTTATTTCATAATAAATCGACCTAGAGAAGAAATTTACTTCAATAAATTATCTGGAGTAGAAAAAACAGGCGATGCCACAGTTATAATCATTGACAAGAACGACGATAAAAGTTTTGAGTTTTATCACGAAAGCCCTGAAGAGACAACATTTTTTATCTCCCCAAAGCTGAGCACACTAATTATCGAAACAGATATCGATACCACTTGTAATTTCAATAATATCTGCGAAAAAGAATTAGGTGAAACTTCCAATACCTGTCGTAGTGATTGCAAGCCAATTATCAGCGCGATTGCTTATGTAATCCTTGCAATTATTTTTATACTAATTGTTTACACTGCCTTACAAGTTTGGTATACTCGACACTACGAGAATTACCTGTTCCGTAACAGGCAAGAATTATACAACATCCTAATGTATGTTACAAATGCGCGAGCGAGGGGCGAGACAGACAAGGTAATTATAACAACGCTAAAAAAACAAGGATGGTCTAGTGAGAGGATAACTTATGTAATTAAAAAGTCACGTGGACAAAGAACAGGAATGTTTGAAATCGTCCCCCTCGGTAAGATGGCGGCTTTTTTCAGAAATCGGAGAGCAAGGGGAAAAATTGCCACTACGATTCAACAACAAAATGAAAGAAACATTAATAAATCTCAATTCCAAAGGAGATTATAAGATGATTAAAATAATAAAAAATTTTGCAAGACGACTTTTTTCAGGGTTTTTTAAAAAAAGGGGGGAAATAAAATTAGGATTTTACGGTTCGCCAAATGCAGGAAAAACAAGTTTAGCCAACCGAATCTGCCAAGACTGGCTAGGAGAAGATTTAGGCAGTGTGAGTAGGATGCCGCACGAAACAAGGAAAATTCAGATTAAAGAAGATGTAATCCTTGAAAAAGACGGGAAGAAAATTGAGTTTAAATTAATAGACACCCCCGGAATTGCGACAAAAATTGACTTCGAAGACTTTATGAAATTTGGGCTAAAAAGAAAAGAGGCACAAACCCGGGCCAAGGAAGCAACACAAGGAATCATCGAATCAATCAAGTGGCTCGACGACATGGATGCTGTCATCATCTTAATCGACTCGACACTGAACCCTTATTCGCAAGTGAATATCACAATAATCGGAAATCTAGTGGCAAGAAAGATTCCAGTCTTAATTGTTGCGAATAAGATAGATTTAAAAAAATCAAATGTTAAAAAAGTACAGGGTGCATTCCCCGAATATGATGTCGTAGGAATCTCCGCAAAAAATGGTGATAACATTGAAGAGTTCTACGAAGGACTTTTCAAGTTAGTGAAAAAAATTTAAGATGGCTGCTAAAAAAAAGAGTGTAAGAAAATCTAAGAAAGTTGGAAAGAAAGATCTGACAATTCATTTTATGCCCTACTCAGAGATTGCAAAGAAAAATACAATCGAAAGAATAAAAAAAATCATGGGGCTTATTCTAGATAAAAAAATTATCATCTTACAGGGAAAATTAAAACCTGACGAAGAAGTAAGATTAATTGAAAATTCAATGACGTTGATTGGAAACATTAAAGATTTCCAGGGGATTGAAATCGCAGCAATTTCAGGAGAAAGTGAAAATGTAAACTTGTTTCACAAAATAAGGCACAATATCGCAAAAATTCTTATTGGAGAACAGGACGCTATAACAATTATCGGTCCAGCATCAATCGTAAAAGAAATAACTCAAGACCCAAAGAAGATCGAGTTAATGTTGCAAAGAAAATAAAAAAATAAAAAATTTATTCTTCGGCGACTTCTTCGTCAAGTTCAAAATCGCCTTCGTCAATTCCGCTCTCTTCTAATTCAGACATTTTTTATTATAGATCACCTTCATCTTCGAGTTCTTCTTCGTCATCAAACTCTTCTTCCTCGAGGTCGTTATCATTATCGGATTCCATTTGTCCTCCTTTATTTACACTTGTTTGAGATAAAGAGTATATAAATATTTCCGTGAATTTCGTAAATATTTCTATTTTTAATAACACTACAAATAAACAATCAATTGCACATAAACTTAAATAATATAAACCATCCTTAAAAATATGGTAGTTACATATAGAATTAGATATTATTATAAAGATTGTCTTTATTGTTCTAGAAAAGAGTCTCCTGAATCGGAGGAAGTTCCTATAGACAAACCACACAACCTTTGCGAAATCTCCCCATCAGAACCAAGTTTTATATCCTATAGTGGACTCCTACACGCCCTAATAGAAGACATGAGCAAACAAAAAGAACCTGTAGAAGTACAATACGAGCCAGGTCTTAATCTCAGTTTCGGCGCCATTAACGACAACGATAATTTTAGTCACGAACCAATAGGCAGCTTAGTAAACATAGTAAATGAATTAATTACTCTAAGAAATCTCAAATAGTTTATACTGCCTTACACTTACATCCCCTTATCCAAAACATACACAAAAAACCCAGCGGAAAACTTTATAAACCAAAAATCGCTATGTCTACCATTCAGAAAGAACCTAGAAATCATTATTACAGTTCCCATCACATTCACACAGATAGTTCGAAAAAATAGTAGCAAGGTATATTTCTGATTAACTAAATAAATTAAGGAGAAAAAATGGCAAAAATTAGTCCGACATCGATAAAATATTCGATTATAGCGAAATTCGTAGCCGAAGGTCCATTCCATAAACCAGACGTTATCGGGGCATTATTTGGACAGACAGAAGGTCTGCTTGGCTCTGACATGGAACTGAGAGAACTTCAGAAAGAAGGTAAAATCGGTCGAATTGAAGTAGATTTAACCACGGAAGGCGGAAAAACAGTTGGAGAGATAACAATCCCGTCAGCCTTAGATAAAACCGAGACCACAATCATCGCTGCAGCCTTAGAGACCATTGACAAAATAGGTCCAACGGATGCTAAGATAACGATTCAAGATATCTCAGATGTTAGAGGCTCAAAGCGAGACTACATCATGGAACGAGCAAAAGCCTTGCTTGCAGGAATTAAAAACGAAGGTATGGATTCAATAGAGATGGAAACAGAACTCAGAGAATCAACCAGAACTTCTAAAATCACCGAATACGGCGAAGAAGGTTTAGCAGCAGGTCCAAACATCGAAGCTGAATCAGAACTCATAGTAGTTGAAGGTCGAGCAGACGTCGTTAACATGCTAAAACACGGAATCAAGAACGTCATCGGTATGCAAGGAACACATTTTCCAAAGACTATCACAAAACTTGGCGAAGAAAAAGAATTGACTCTCTTCGTAGACGGTGATAGGGGCGGAAAGTTAATCGCTCAAAATGTCTATGATAACGCTAAGATAGCCTACATCGCACAAGCACCCGACGGAAAAGAAGTCGAAGAGCTCGCTGGAAAGGAATTACTACAAGCACTCAGAAAAAAAATTGTAGCAAAAGATTTTTTCAAAAAGTTTGACAACAAACCTCGAAAGTCTTATGAACAAAAACCTCGATTCGAAGAACCTATCGAAAGCATTGAACGAAGAAGTTTAAACGACGACGACATTTCCAAATTGCGAGAACTCGCTTCAGAAATCAAAGGAAGCAACGTACTTATTCTGAACGAAGAATTGGGAACAGTAAAGAACGTTCCAGCCTCGAGGTTAAATTCCATCGATACAAAAGACGCTTTCGTACTTATGGTTTCTAGCGCAACAGGTTCGGTAATTCAAGCTGCAGAGAGACTTCAATCGAAAGCGGTTGCAGCTAAGACATTCGGCAAAATTCCAAAAACCAACATTAAATTAATTTCATTATAATTAATCTTTATTAAAAGACCTCCGACAAGGAGGATTTTTATTTTTTAAAAATTTCACAACTTTTATATACCTCTTCTTGTTTCATCAAATATGATAGAAGAGGTGATTGGATATAAGAAACATTCTAACCAAAAATGGTTGATTATTCTGGCGGTGTTAGTCATCGTCATTTGGGCTGTATGGGAAATATTCTTCAGTTACACAACTTGCAACGATTGGAACTGCTTTAATTCTCATTTAGAAAGTTGTAACCGAGCGAAGTTTATAGGAGACAGTAATGAAATGGCTTTTGAGTATATCATTCGTGAAAGTTCAAATAATTATTGTAAGGTGAATGTCAAATTGTTACAAGGGAAATTAAACAATCAAGATTCCATAAAATTAGAAAACCAAGAAATGATTTGCAGCTTGCCTCTAGGGGTCGTGATAATTCCAGAAAGCGATATTGGGAACTGTCACGGATTACTGAAAGAAGGCTTACAGGACCTGATAATTGAAAAATTATATACATACTTAGTTCAGAATTTAGGAAGAATCAACTTAGAAGTTTTAGACATTCCTAACGTAAATTGATAAGACCCCAATATAATTTATTTGAAAGTTTCTATTAGAAATATTTAAATCACCCAAGCTCTTTCACAATCTATGTCAACCATAAAATTCGGTCCGGCAGGACTCGGTCCTGTCAAAGATGCGATTTCCAACTTAGAAGAATTCCACCGTCTTGGACTAAAAGCCTGTGAAATTGCATTCACTTACGGAGCCTATATTAAGACTAAAGAAGATGCTTCTGTGATTGGAAAAGTCGCCAAGAAGTTAGAAATTGCCTTATCAATCCACGCACCATACTATATCAATCTAAACTCAAAAGAACCCGAAAAAATCGAGGCATCGAAAAAAAGAATTTTAGGATGTTGCGAAATCGGACACTGGCTTGGTGCTAAACGAGTTGTATTCCACCCAGGATTTTACTCAAACATGAAGTCCGACGAAGCATCAATAAAAATCAAAGAAAACATCGTCGAGATGATGACCGTTATCAAAAAAAACAAATGGGACATCGAGCTCTGCCCAGAGATAATGGGAAAAGTAAATGTTTTCGGCTCAATCGACGAAATTGCAGATTTAGTTAAAGAAACTGGTTGCGGATTCTGCATAGACTTCGCACACGTTCTAGCAAGATACAACGAACACAAATTCGAAGAAATCAAAAAAGCGTTCCCTCAAAAAAAATGGCACGCTCACTTCTCGGGAATCGAATACAACGAAAAAGGAGAACGCCATCACAAGCCAACAGAAACAAAAGAATGGAAAAATTTATTAAAATTTTTAAAAGAACTCGATAAAGATATTGTTATAATTTGTGAAAGTCCCGACCCTGTTGGCGATAGCGTTGCTGGCAAAGAAATTTGGAAAGAGATAGAATAATTAAAAATATTTCTTAATAACAATATAATATCATTTTAAAGGAGTTACAAATAGAAAGATTTAAATATCTTTTTCATTTCTAAAAAATTGAAATGAAAGATAAAAATTTAGAAAGTAAAATTAAGGAAGTTGGAGGTAGAAACAATTTGTATGCCAACGCATTTCTAAAATTTTCAATAAAAACAGGTTACAATACCTTTTGCATTACAAAAAATGGTTTTAATACCCTCAAGCAAAAACTTTATCAGGGCACCCATAAAACTATAAATAGATTTAAAGATGTCTCACAAGAAATAAAAGAATTTAGCAAGACGGGTTGTGATACCATAAATACGTTTGTTATTGGTTCTTTTCCCCATGAGATGCAAAATTATATGGCAAAAAAATATTTGCCAGACCTTAACGAGGAAGAAAATCCGGGGAGGATACCTACGATAATGAACCTCTTTCTAGAGAGCACTCTTCCGGTTGCATATACCTTCGGCGGAGACGTTTCTCCTAAGATAGCTATTCCCCTCTTGATTGATATAATCGGGAGAACCTATATCTTAGGCAAAGAGAAAAAATCAAGTGCTATAGGCGAAGGAATCTTAAAGATACCAAAAATAGCAATAGAAAGTTTAGATTCCATTTGTCTTAAATATTTATCAAAAAATAAAAGTTAATCAGTCTACTGAGCTCCCTGCTCTTTCTCCAAATCTTCCTTTCTTTGTTCTTCTTCATCAAGCATCCTCACCCGAAGCTCGGAAACCTTCTCAAGAACCCGTTTAGCCTTCTCAGGCTCATCTCGAACAATATTCAAAATATAAAGAATTTTCCGCAAAATTTCATCATAAGACTCTCTCTTGTTCTCCCGAAGTTTTCCCAACCGAAGCTTTGTCTCTTCAGCTAATTTTATCGTCGTTATCTTCAAATTCCCAGTTTCTTTTCTTGCCGTTTTTTTATTACTCATTTTTACGATAAAACGTATACGAAAGTATACTATTTAAAGGTTTTCGTCTCTCCATAATTACAACAATAAGAAGGTTTAAATATCCTTCCTTAGTTTAAATTTTAACTAAATTTAAAATGAAAAATATGAAAAGAAATTTGCTTTTAGTTCCTTTTATTGCAGTTATAACCTTGATGGTTGTAGGATTTGCTTCTGCAAACCTTGCTACAAATATCGACACAGAATTCAACGGCGTAACACTTAACTCCGGAACCACAGTAATGGCCGGTAATGTTGACAGTGTTGTTCCAGTACGAGTTACATTCGATGCAGACGACGATATGGACGACGTAAAAGTTAAGATTTACATGGAAGGTCACCGAGACGATGTCTCTGCTTCAACAAGTAGATTCGACATTGAAGACGGCACAACATATACTAAACTCTTGAAATTGAAACTACCTTCTGATGCTGATGAACTATCTGAAGAGTATACCTTATATGTAGAAGTTGTTTCAAAGAACGACCGATCAGAAGAAGAATACACAATCAGTATGCAAAGAGAATCTTATACTTTCGAAATCCTATCTGTAGACTACTCTTCAAAAGTTTCCGCAGGAGATGTTTTCCCTGTTTCCGTCGTTGTAAAAAACAACGGTTACAACAGAATGGACGATAACTATGTTGTTGTTTCTATTCCCGCTTTGAGTATTTCAACTCGAGGTTACATGGGAGACTTAATTCCTACAGAAGATTGCGAAGATGATTATTGTGATGACGAAGAAGACTCTGTTCAGAAAACGGTATACTTGAAAATCCCAGACAACGCGAACGTCGATGTTTACGAAATGAAAATTGAAGTATACAATGAAGACTCTGAAACAAGCGTTACAAAATTAATCAGCGTCGATGATTCCGCTTCTATGGTTTTAGCCGCAGTTAAAAACAAGGACTTAAATGCAGGAGAAACAGTAACTTACGATTTGATTATTGTCAACTCTGCAGATGATGTAAAAGTTTTCAACTTGAATGCTATTTCTGGAGATGTTTTAGATGTATCCGTTCCTTCAGTAGTTACTGTAGGTCCTGATTCTAGCGAAACAGTTTCAGTTGTAGTTCACGCAGATAACAAAGCCGCAGTTGGAACTTACACTTTCTCTGTAGACGTTAACGGTAAACAAACAGTTTTAGGTGCTAACATTATTGGAACCAGTGTTTCAACATCCGTTGTAGCTCTAACAGTAATCCTTGTGATTATCTTTGGCGTTCTCCTTGCAGTTTTAGTTGTCCTTCTTACACGAAAGGAAAAACCAACAGAAGAAGTAGAAACTAGCTACTATTAATTAAATTTATTTATTTGCTTACTTTATTTTTCGTAAGCTTTTTGTTTTTTAGAAATTAACATTAGATTTTTAATGAAATTATCTTAGAAATATTTTCTTGCATACTCACACCATAAAGATTCGTAGCTTCAGAAATCAACGTGTCGTTATGAGTAACAATCGTATACTGGCCCGTCGTCATGTACTTCTTAATCAACGCCGCAAGAAGTTCCGAATTATGTTTATCCAAAGCTGCATCAATTTCATCAAAGACGTAAAAGCAATAAGGTTTATATTCTTGAATTGCGAAAATTAATGATAAAGCAACCAGCGTTTTTTCTCCCCCAGAAAGAGACGTGACATCGAAATACTTTCCTCGCGAAACCTTTATCAAAATATTCAACCCCCCCTCGAAAGGTTCCTTCTTATTTTCAAGTTCCAGAAAAACCTCTCCTTTTCTCGACAGTTGTGAAAAGTTTCGAGTAAAATATTCATTAACAGCGTCGAGAGTCTGAACAAATGACTTTTTCTTTTTCTTGTCAATCTCCTCGATGATTTTATGCACTTTCCCCTTTTCCTCTTCAATCGTTTCAACTTTATCTCGAATAAGATTAACCTGCTCCTCAACCTTATCAAAAACCTCCAGAGCCCTCATATTAACATTTCCTATTCGTGAAATTCCAAACTGCGCTTTCTGCAGCCGCTCTTTTATCTGATCCACAGAAACAGAAATAATTTCGACCGCACCGAACTCTTCCAATTCAGTTTTTAAAGAATCAACCTGCGCATCAAATTGAGCCTTCTGAATTTTGTTATAATTAATTTTATCTTCAATATTCCTCGCAGTATGTTGCATCCCAATAATATCTGTCTCTAACACTTTCTGTTGATCCTGAAACTCGTTTCGCT
>DAOWGX010000027.1 GCA_030641715.1 Nanobdellota archaeon | reverse complement strand
TTGCCAACGCTCCAATTTTGGTTTGATTTTTTTCAGCAAAAGATTTTATAAATCCACAAATATTCTCGATAGAATAATTTTCACCAAGATTAATTTTTTCTTCAGGATTCGTTTGACCCCTGACAGAAATTTCAACATCCTTAGTATTAATTCTTATAAATCCATAGGAAACATTTTTCATTACACCCATTGAATATATTTCTTTTTAAACCTTATCCTTCAAAATCCTAAAACAATTTTTTCTGGCTTTCACCTTCAATAATCTCTCTTATATTAATTTCAAACACATTAAAAATATTTTCAACCGCAGGTAGCACCTGATTGTTCAAATAATAGTTGATATTATACTTTGATTTTTCCTCTGCCAGATAAACTCCCTCGCTGACTCGTTTACCCCTACTCTCTCCGATAAAATATTCGATTAACATCCCGGCCGAAACCGGAATTCCCTTAGCTTCCATTTTCTTAGCCGCAATAACATGAGGTCCTTCGGACAAATACTCGTTCAGTGGTCGTCTTAATTGTGTCCTAATCATTAAATCCTTCAAACTAATTTTCCGATTCTTCAAATCTACAACAACTTTCTTTAAAAGTTCCAACGCTTTTTTCTCATTACCATCGTCTAAAATTTTCTTCAAAACTTTACTTTGCAAATCCCGAGTTAATCTACACCAGTCACGTCGCACAGTCTCAAATCCACGAATCTTAATCTTCTTCTTTTCATTGACTAAAGCATATTTTTTCTTTGCCCCCTTACTTGTTGCCCTCTTCGAAACAAACAAACCTCTAGAATAAAAATCTTCCAAATCTAATTCCATAATCCCTGGCAGGTTAGCATTTATCTTTCTCAAAAAATCCATGATTTCATTCTTACTTTTATCGCCCTGCAAAAACGCAATAGAATCCGTGTCCGAATATATTATTTTATATCCTTCTTTCTGAATTAAGTTTATCGTATCCTTTGTGAACTTTCTAACAAAAGCCAAGGTCGAGGCGGCAGCCTCCCTGCAATAATACCTTGCCCCAAAAAATCCCAGATAACCATAAGACGCATTCGCCAATAATTTGTAAGCATTTGATCTTGCTTTCGTAATCGGATTTTTATTCTCATTATACTCTTGCTTATATTTTTTTCTTTTGTCGACAATTTCTTTAAGTAGCGTCGGAGAAAACCCTTCATTTTTCGTAAAGTGAAATTTTCTTTTATCCCCATCCAATTCAAATTTAGGAGATTCGTAATAATTTTTCTCCTTCTTTTTAAGAAGTGTAGACTTCGAAATATTAAATGAAACTATAATACTCGCATGCATGCTAGTAAAATCAAACATAACCAAATTTTCATAAAGTCCCGGAACGGGCTCAAAAACAAATGCCCCCTCATACTTTCCCCTAGCCTTTCTCTCATTAATCTCATTATACGTCGGTCTTTTCTCTACGATTTCATTGAATCTATCCAAATTGTGAAGGAGATAATTTTCAACATGGGAGGACATCCTATCCCTCGTCACATCAAACAGAGGCTCTTTGATAATCAGACTAAACTCTAAAATATCTGGCCAGATTTTCTTGGCAAGTTTGTAAGTAACTGCAGCGTCCTGTAAATTATAAGAAAAGAAATCGTGCCAATCTTTATCTGTCATATTGGACAACCGATTAAAATCAAAATCTTCCTTTCTCTCACCAATCAGTTCTCCAGCAACCTCGTTCAGCGACAACGTTTCAGATTGTAAGTATTGCGAAAAAACAGCGTCGATAAATCTGAACAAATCGATATGAACAATCCCCGCGATTTTCCCAGAAGGAATCCGTCCCCTTGTAAACGTAGGACCTTTGCCATCAACACCTAGAGAAAGTTTCACCTTGTTTTTTTGAGAAGATGCTTTCAAATAAGGCAAATCAAATCCATCAGAAAAATAGCCCACCAAAATGTCAGGATCATATTCATTAACCAACTCAGAAAACCTCTTGAGCATCGCACCTTCATCCTCAAGGCACTCGACATAACTCTGTTTACCTTCACATTTTTTCCAAGTCAATACTTTCTTAATACCTCCCCCATATAATGAGATCATTAGGACGTTTCCCTTTCCAGGTTCAAGATTATCAGATTCAATATCGTATGCTAATATCTTCGGTTCAAAATTTTTATCTTTTTTTAACGGAGTAATCTTCTTAGCAGCAACACAAATTTCTAAATCAAGTGCGTCGACAATTCCTCCGAAATCTTCTACATCCAACACGTCACCCTCGACGCTATGCCATTTCAGAGGCTCGACACTCTTTTCCTTGATATACTTAGAAGTTAAGGGCAAATCATATTCTCTTCTAAATTCAATTTCCTTTAAATCTCCAATAGCCGAAGCAACGTCATGTGCATCCTTATGGTTCGTCACAAAAACTCGAATAGCCTTAACATTCTTCCCGAGAAACTTCTTATCAAGAATTTCCGTCCTTAGAACCTTAGTCACCCTCGAAGCTTTTTCAATCTCCAATTTTTCAATCTTTCTAACAACCTTCTCAGTATCACATTCATACCCATTTTTCAAAATAACCCAAAAATTCGGCTCATAAGAATCAATCACACAAACTTTCTTGCCTTTCTCTGTTCTACCAATTAGTCTAACATAGTTCTTTCCCTCAAAGTCAAAGTAATCGTAATCTACAGGAACAAACTCGAATTTCATAAATGACGAAGTCGAACTCACTTTATATGTTTTTTTGAAGAGGGATGTAATGGAAGATAACGTAACCACTAGAGAGATACGACAATCAAAAGATTTATAAATTCTTTTTCCCAGTAATTTTTATGTGGTCAAGACAAGGTTCCTCACATAGAAGTTACTCAAGTAGTTTTACTCATCTAAGTTATACAACTGTCAAAGAATCAACCTTCAAAAAACTAAACGACTTTAGATTTTCCAGTATTTAAAATGGAAAAAGAAAAACATTATTTTTGTGTTCGTCTTCCTGTAATAGGTTCTTGGACTATTGAAAACTATAGGGCTATCGGCGGAAAGCTTCATCAAACACAAGCATGTAGTGGGAAGAAGGCTGCAAATAATGTGATATTTCATTATGGGGGAGAAAATTACGCTCTTATTTCGAGGGATCTCCACGAAAAGTATGACGATCTTTCAAGATTTACAATGGATTTGGATGAGGCATCAAAGGTACATTATCAGCATGATTTTTGGAAGAATGATTTTTCAATAAGGTCTTTAGATGGAAAAGGACTTGCTAAAAAGATTCAAACAAAATTAGGAGTTCGAGTAGTTAATGGAGAAGGGGATTGTCTTCAGGTGGTCAATGAATTCATCCATTACAGACACAAACACCCACTCAACCAATAATCTTATTAATTTCGTTATCTTCTACCTAACATGGGCGTACAAATTTCCGAAATCATCCCGAGAAAAGAAATCGAAATCTCAGATCTAAAAGATAAAATCGTAGCCATAGACGCGTTCAACACCCTTTATCAATTTCTAACAACAATTAGGCAGCCCGACGGAACTCCCTTGATGAACAAACAAGGAAAAATAACATCTCACCTCTCAGGGCTTTTCTACCGAAACATAAATCTTTTACAAGGAGGGATAAAGCCCGTATACGTCTTTGATGGGAAATCTCCCGAATTAAAACAGGCAGAAATCGAAAGAAGAAAAGAAGCGAAAAGAATAGCAGAACAAAAATACGAAGAAGCAAAAATAAAAAAAGACCTCGATGAGATGAAAAAATATGGTGGACGATTTGTAAAAATAACTGAAGAGATAATTGACGAAAGTAAGAAACTTTTAATCGCGATGGGAATCCCTGTAATTCAATCTCCCGGAGAAGGTGAAGCAGAAGCAGCGACGTTAGCACGAGCGAAAAAAGCATGGGCAGCCGCATCCCAAGATTACGACGCACTACTTTATGGAGCCCCATATCTTATCCGAAATTTGACTTCGGCACGACGACGAAAAACAGCAGCAGGAATTTATATTGACATCAAACTAGAGTTAATTGAATTTCAAGACGTTCTAAACAAATTACAAATAGATAAAGACCAGCTCATCAGCTTAGCAATCCTCGTCGGAACAGACTACAATCCAGGGGGAGTAAGAGGACTAGGTCAAAAACGTGCATTGGAAATTGTCCAGAAATATAAATATCCTGTAGAAATTTTTAAACATGTTCAGAATAATGATCGATACAATTTCATTTTTGATTGGCAAGAAATTTTTAAACAGTTTCACGAGTACGAATCATCGTATATGGAAGATATCAAGTTTAAAGAAATCGACGAAACAAAGGTAAAAGAAATTCTTCTTTCAAATGATTTTTCAGAAAACAGAATAGATTCAGGGTTAGAAAAACTGAGGAAAATCGAAGAAGGAAAAAAACAGAAAGGATTAGGAGACTTCTTTTAATTTCTAATAATCAGAAAGGCGATATATAAAATATAAAATAAAACAAAAGCAACACCTTCTTTTTCCCCAAGTTCATGCCGAGTTCCAAGGAACATAAAGATGAACAACATCAACGTGGCGAAAAACATTATCGCGAGGTCTATACCAATAAACTCCGGAATCTTCAAAGGACTAATCAAAAGAATCGCTCCGAATATCCATAAGATATTAAAAATATTACTCCCAATGATATTTCCCACCGCCAAATCCATCTTCTTCTTAAAAGCAGCGACGACACAAACAACCAGTTCAGGAAGACTTGTTCCAATCGCAACAATCGTAGCAGAGATTAGAAATTCGCTAATCCCCCATTGTCCCGCAATAAAGACCGCGCTATCAACAACCCATTTCCCACCAAGACAAATCCCAACAATACCTAAAATCAATTGAATACTAATCTTCCAATTTGACTCATCCCCTACATCACCAAATCTCCCCTCTTTTTTATCGCTCTTAGCCGTTCTAAAAAGATAATATAAAAACATCGCGAACAACGATAACAGAATCAGACCGTCAATTCTTGTAAGGAACTGACTCCCAGTTCCAAAAAACACCTTACTCGACAAAAGAAACAAAACAATCACCGAGAGTAATGCAAACGGAATCTCTTTCCAAACCGTCGAAGATTTAAGTTTAACATTGCCAATCAACGCCGTAACTCCCAAAGCCAAAAAGATGTTCGCGATATTACTCCCAATAATATCTCCAAAAAAAATCTCCGAAGCGCCCCTAATCGTCGCCACAACATTAACCGCTAACTCAGGCAACGAAGTCCCAAAAGCGACAACCGTCAAACCAATTATCAAATTCGAAACACCCAGCTTTTTCGCCAAAGCCGAAGAGCCGTCGATAATCAAATCCGCACCCTTCACTAATAGATAAATCCCCACCGCAAAAAGCAAATACATCAACATAAATATCTAAACAAAAGTGTATATAAAAGACTAACCCTTCAACCTTTCCCCAGAAACGTCCGCATCCGCATGGACTACCTGCCTATCCCTATCCGTCTGCTCCTTAACCGCCACCTCTTTCTCTTCCTTAACCTTCTTCCCAAACGTTTTCATAAACACAGAATAAACCACACCAATTATAACAGCCACAACCAAAACAACAAATCCAACCCACCACTGCGTCATCAACGACTCCATCCACACAACAAAACCCTTCCCCATACTCTGCATCGCCAGCGTCGCAACAATCATCGCCCCAAACAACGAGCCCCAAATATTAAAATCCAAAATCTCACTCATAGGCATAACAACCAACTCAATCAACAAAATCCACATAACAAAAGAAAAAACAAAAACCCATGACAACGACAATTCCACACCCCAAAGAACCTTCGTAATCGGCCCAACATACTCATTAATCTTCTCAATCCTCTCCTCAGCCTTACTCTTAAACGGCTGATACTTACTCAAATTAACCTCCCCCGAATCATCAAGAGGCACATAATCATCAATCGCCCCCTGAATCTCCTCGACATCTTCGCCACCAACAGCGACGCTCGGAGAGTCTTGTGCGGAAGCAACCCCCACTAATATTAGTAGTAAAATTAATAACACATCAATTCTTTTCATGAATTAAGATAGAACTAGATGTTTAAAAAAGTTTACTCTTACTCGTCGGCTTTAAGTCGTTTCATTTCTGTTTCTAATCTGTGCTTTCTTTCCTCTGCTTTTTGCGTCCCCTTTTCTACTACTTCTTCCATTTCTCCCTTAAATATAAAACCTCTCACCCCGAGAATAAAAAAGAACATTATCCCCCCAAGTACCAGTGCAATAAAACTCGGCCACAGCATTTGTGAAGAACCCCCCGAGGCGTACGCCTGAATTAACTCCTGGATATAGAATCCAAAATAATAGGTAGTATAAAATAACCAAATTCCTCTCGCCATCAAAACACTTTTTACTTTAACCGTAAACCAGAATATTATAAAGAAAGGAATTATCATCAATATTGCAGCACCCATCGCCCCGTATCCTGTTAAAATAGACTCCAAGAAATTCTCCGGCAAGCCCAAAATAGCCAAACCTGTAGCAGCAACGGTAGCCGTGTTAAGAATCCATCCTTGCGTAGCTTTGTCAAAAAATGTACTTAGTGCGGCATAAACAAACATACCAATAAGAAGCGCCATAAAAATCTTGCCCAAAGCACCATTCCCTAAAAGGGTATCGCCAAATAAACCCTCAAAAAATCCCCTCACACCCTTGCCGAATTCTCCTGCAGTTTCTCCAATAATCTGGCCTACCTCTTCCGCATCCTCTGCAACAACAAAACTACCCATGAAGCTTATTAAAAATAAACCTAAAACTCCTAAAATCAAAAACTTATTCACATGACCCTTTTCTGCAACCATGATAAAACAACCATTAAAATCTTTATAAACATTTCTAAATTCTACCAACATAACAAATCTTTTAAACTTCAAATCTCTAACATTCCCATGAAAAGAAACGGGAGAATTTTAACATTTCTGACAATTATGTTCTCGTCGTTGGTAACTGCAGGACCCGTTCGGGGCATCGAACAACTAGCAGAAGGATTGAGAGAAGTGATAGTCATTCTTATAAGATTCGTCGGAGATACAATTCTCAGCATAAACAGCTTCGATGAATTTCTTTTCGCGAAATTGCTGTTATTTACTTTAGTTTTAATAATCACCTATACAGTTATATCAAAAAATACACTCTTTGGAGGAGATAATAACAAGCCAATTCAGTGGATAATATCCAGCGCAGTTTCCATCTTAGCGATAAGATATCTGCCAGATAATTTCGTTCAAGCGATCATGTTACAATATGGAGCACTCGCCGTGGGGATAACAGTTTTCCTTCCATTAATGATATATTTCTTTTTTATCCACCAATCAGGAATAGGACCCTTCGGGAGAAGAGCCGGGTGGGTAGTTTTTGCCACATCATTTTTTGCACTCTGGTCATTCAGATATAAAGATATCGGAAGTGCGAATTGGATTTATTGGATAGCTATAGGTTTCGTCATTGTTTCGATGATATTCGATAAAACTATTCACAGATATTTTAGTTTCTCAGATTTTAGAAAAGCAGAAAAGAAGCTTAACAGAAAAACCGTTTGGGCATTGGAAGACCAGCTAGACAAATTAAGAGAAAAGTTAGAACAAGGAAGATTAAGTGTTTCAGAATTTGAAAGAGACAGTAAAGAACTATATGATAAAATAAGAGCAATAAAATCCAGGTAATCTTTATATCAATCTAATCCTTCCGATACCCAACAATCTTCCTATTCTTCCCAACACCCTCGTAAATTGGAACTTCCTCCGCAACCTGTTTACCCTTTTTCACCCCACTAGCCTTCAAAGAAATCACGACCCCAACAATAACCGCAACAATCCCAACACCCGCAATATAATTCCCAGCGACACCTTCCAAAAATTCCAACTTCAAATCAATAACCCCAAAACCCAAAGCCATCACAGCAATCCCCACGACAGACACGACATACCCAATCTCTTTTTTCATAATAATTAAACAAATAACTTATTTATAAAATTTGCCCTAACACAACATCAACAAAAGTTGAATTCTTCTCATGTGGCCAAGCGAAACGAAACAGACAGAAGAACTCAATTTAGAAAAATTACGTAACGCCCCAAAATTTTTCGGATTTTGAACGTACTTATTAATTATAAAGTGACAAAGAAATCTAAAGATTTATAAGGATAAAATTTATTCTTTTTGTATGGATATGGCATTAAACAACTTACTGGAATATGGAAAAATTGGATTCGGAACATGGCTAACGTCAATAGTGATATCTCATGATTTGGGGAGAAGCAATGCAAGACAAGCGGCTGAAGAAGCGATATATAGAACTCTAGAAGTTGTCAATCCAGAAACAATAATAAATGCTTATAAGCAATTCGACAATTATTTATTGAATAATCCTTCAGGTTCAATACCGTGGGGAGTTGGAATGGGATGCGTTGTTGTTGGCACTGGGATGTTAGCCTCCGGAATATACAACCTTGCTAAAAATTACAAAAAAGAAACCAGGGAGTAAATCTTTCGACTTTTAATTATTTCTTCTAGTCTAAAATCTGAAGTTATCCTAACCCCAATCAAGATATACTCCACCCCCTAAAAATATATAAACCTCCTTCAGTTTTTCCAATCATGAACAAGTTCATCGGAATACTAATCGGATTGGCTCTTCTTACAGTTCCAATCTACGCATGGATTACAAACTTCGCAGGATTCGGCACCGCCGCAATGTCTTTCCTCAAGGGTGGCATTATCTGGGTGTTAATACTAACAGGTGCAATTTCCCTCGTAATCGGGCTAAGTAATCTTAGAGAGTAACCCTCCATTCAATTTCTCAATTTCAATATGGACATTCTATGTATCAAATGTAAGGGAAAGGGACTTTGTGGAAAACCTTGCCAAATTCTAAGAAAGTTTGTAAATAATGCTCCAAAACCAAAACTTCATTTCTCAGGAAAATCCGCACCAGAACTTTTCGTCGGCAGAATCGGTTACCCCTATATCAACTCAGGGATTCTGGCACCATCCGAAAACGACAACATCTCAAACTTCGCAACAGCAGAAGAATGGTCAGCAAGTAATTTCTCGGTTGAAAATATTCTTAGACTAAGGGGGCAATTGATTTACGGCAAGGCAAAAATAAATATCAAAAGCGAATCAAGGTTCAAAAAAACAACTCAAGAACTCGCCCTCTCATCCAAACCGGTCTCAACAGAATTCTTCCTGAAGAAAAAACCTGCGATAGGGTTTACTCCCGACTCGGTTTTCCGACCCATGACAAATCCCGCCCCAATTAAAAAAGTCATTCTCGAGGAAAACCCCCAAGTTTCAAAAAAAGTGGATTACCTCACATCCGATTACGACGTCAAAGCAACAACCGCCCTCGAAGAACTTTACAAATCAAACATCAAAGTAGACCATCTTCAAAAACTCCTATCTATCGGACTTCTCGGTACAAAAATAAAAAGAAAAATGGTTCCAACACGATGGAGTATCACAGCTACCGACGACACAATTTCAAAACAGCAACTCGAAAAAATCAGATACTATCCCGAAATCAATCAGATAATATTATTTTCCGGAAACTTCGTCGGCAATTATGTTGAAGCACTATTTCTCCCAGGGCGTTTCTCATTCGAGGCGATAGAGACATGGATTTCCGGCTCAACATTCTCAGATTATAAAACTCAATTTTCACAAGATCACGAAGGATTCAACGGAAGAAAAAATTACGCATTAAATGTCACCGGAGGATATTATGCGATGCGCCTTCCAACTACAGAATATTTAGAAAAAATAAAACGTCAGGCAACAGTTCTAATATTCAGGGAAATCCGTCCGGAATATTACGCTCCCCTCGGTGTCGGCATCGTTCGAGAGACCACAAGGCGAGCCTTTACAAATCAGCCAAAATATTTCGACAACATAGACGAAGCTCTTATAAATATCCAAACAAGAATTAAAATTCCTATCGAACAAATCAAAGAAAAATCATGGATACTAAATAATTACAAAAAACAAAAAAACTTGAAAGAATTTTTCTAACCAAGAACACCAATCAAAATACCCTCAATAATCCCCGCAACCAACAGCAAGGGGAAGATAACAAAAACAAAAAATCTCAAACCTTCTCTAAGATTATACCCTAGCTTATTATTCTTTCTAAATAAGTCGGTTCCTATCTTTAGTCCAATTCCTATCGAAAGAAGTATCGCAGGTAATTCGAAAATTCCATGAGGGAAAAGTCTCCACATTACTAAAATTCCTCCTCGAACAACAGCTTCTCTAGCAACAAATCCCAACAAGTAACCATTAATAACTCCAATCATTAAAGGAAAAATCCCGAACCCAATCCCAAACGCCATCGCAAAAAAACTCGCTTTCAAATTATTAAAAAAAATCATCCCAACCAATTCTAAAATAGTTTTGCCCTCAATCATCGCGGTTATCTTTACAATAAAATCAAAAATTTCTTCTCGGAAAAAAATCGGAAAGATAAAACCAACAAGGAACAGTAAAGCAAACGTCGCTAGAGCAAAAACAATATGCCAACGACATTCGCCAAAAAATTTCCAGCACTTTAAATAATTTGTTTCAAAAAATCCTTTCTTCATCTCGAAAAATGTCTACTAATCATTTTAGTTTTCCGAGGATATCTCTGTTTAAGGTAGAACCCGTAACCAAGACCGACAAGCAGACCTCCAAGGTGTGCGACATTCCCGATAGGTAAACCCAGTCCAAGCGAAAGCACCCAAAGCACAACTATCAAAAATCCCATCGCAGCCCACATCGGCATAGGAATTATAAAGAAGACTAAAACTGGTAACCTGGGGGTCAAGACTGCAAGCAAACCTCCTAAACCAAAAATTGCCCCAGAAGCACCGACGGCGTAAACATTCAAATCAACTCCCGTCGCTAACGCAATCAAAACGAAAAACAAACCGGCAAAAAGTCCCGAGGCAAAATATAACCCTAAGAACCTTCTCTTCCCAATTAATTTTTCAACAAAACCTCCAATAAACATCAACGAAATCATATTAACAAACAAATGTCCAAGCCCTGCGTGCATAAACATACTCGTTACAAATGTCCACAACCCTTCACCCATAAGAATCATCGACGGCATTAGTGCAACCAAAGAAACCGCTTGGTTCGGATTAATAAAATTCTGCAAAATTAAAAACCCGATAAACGTTACAACATTAGCAACAATAATCTTTCCAGTCCACGTCGAAAAAATCCCTCGCGATTCCATAGCTACTTTTTCCTCAAAAATTTCTTTTTCAATTTGCTCGCCAAACTAACATTCTTCTTCCCCGAAGATTTTTTAATAACCTTCTTTTTTACAGATTTCTTAAGTGTTGCTTTTTTCTTCACAACCTTTTTCGTCGGAGTTTTCTTTTTCTTCACAATCTTTTTCTTAGCATCCGCAACCTTCTTTCGAGCAGCAGCCTTTACAGCTTTCATCAATGCTTTCTTTTCATCCTTCTCCTTAGCTTCTTTCTTATTCGCCCGGCTTCGTTTCTTCTGTTCCTTCTCTCGAACAGCCTCGAGCTCACCATGAATAGTCTCCAACTCTTTTTCCGTTCTCGTAATTTTTGCCTTCGTATCTCGAATCGACCGAGTATTATTAACCAACTCATAAACCTCACTACATTCCTCACAAGTAAATCCATGTTCGAGTGCTTTCTCCTCATTGACCTCAATTTCACAGGGCTTACAAATATAATATCTTTTTATCTCCCGATTATTTAGAATCCCCTTTAAATTTTCAATCTTCCGTATCAACGACTGTTCTAACCTCACGAGACACTTCTCTGTCTTCAACGTCCAATAATAAATATACCACCCTTTTCGCTTATCTTTCTTACGGATAAAAGATACAAGCCCATCGGCAGAAAGTCGATACAAAATATTTCGAACCTGATTTATCGTCAATTCCATCTTCTTCGCAATCAAAAATTCGTTAACATCTTTCTTCCCGAATAAAATATCAACAATTCGTCCAGTGTTAACACCCGCCATTTCCTCGACGAGATCATGTAGAAGTTTAATTTGCATATTCAATAAAAATTATTCTCTTTTATATACCTTTCCACTATTTTTTAATCTTACAGAAAGATTTTCATACCCTGCGAAGTATGGCTTAGAAAATCATAACACCCAAAATTCCTCTTTTTTTCAAGTAGATGTCATTATGAAATTACTATAAATCTATAAAAAAGAAATTGACTCTAAATTATCATGGGATGGTTTAATAAAAACGAAGAAGTTCCTCAGATTGCACCAGCACCGATATTGCCCGAACTTTCAAAGAAAGAGGAATCTAAGAAAAAAGATTTGCCAGAGCTCCCAACCTTTCCAAGTAATTCTAAAAGCGAAAATTTTAATCAAGAGATGGTAAAATCTGCAGTAGGCGACATATCTTCTCCTGGAGAAAAAGAGATGAGCGTGGAGCTTCATGATGATGTCTCCGCAACAGAGAAGCCACAAGAGGAATCTTTGATTCCTCCAAAGCTTTCTGAAACAATCCCAGAATTACCAAAACACAGTAAGGGATCTAGCAAAACTGCAGTATATAAAACCGCCCAGGATCCTTCATGGTATGCTAAGCGAGACGAACCAATCCAAGAGATTCCCAAGGAAACCGTTCAAGAGATTCCCAAGAAAATTTTCGAAACAAATGTTATGCCCGACAACAAACCTATCCTAAAACGAATTGAACCAATTTTTGTAAGGATCGACAAAATTCAATTAGCACAAAAGAATTTTGAACAAACTAAAGAAAAAATAAAAGAGATGGGATCTGTCCTAGAAAAAATAAAAGATATAAAATTAAAAGAGGAAGCCGAATTGAAAGGTTGGACTGAAGACATAGAAAAGATTAAATCAAGATTATCTGAAATAGACTCTGGTATTTTCGATCAAATTTGACCTCATGGCATCAAAAGAAGAGCTCTATATCTCAATAACTCCCCACAAGTATAGAGAGACCAAGTCACAGATTTTAATTAGTCAAGCCGATTTACTCATCACGCTAAAGCGATTACATAATCTAAAAGTCTTAGCAAGACAAAAAAACGATTTCAAGAAAGAACTATACAGAATTTTGTGTTCAATACTGCCTTACATAGACTCCATCCAAGAAGAAATTCCAATACCAAAACTTCCAAAATCTATACGAAAAGAAGAACCAGTTAAATTAGAAGAATCATCTTCGAAAAGAGACGAGGTAGAAAACGAATTAAGATTAATCCATGAGAAACTTCGAGAACTAAATTCTTAGCTTACAAGAGATACCTACTTTTTAAAAACCCTTACCTCCTTCTTAAATCATGAACCGAAAAGAACTCATTAGAAAATACATTGAATTTTTCAAGTTGAAAGGTCATGCAGAAATTAAGAATTCTTCACTCATCCCAGAGAACGACCCAACGGTCCTGTTCACTACCGCTGGAATGCAACCTTTAGTCCCATTCTTGTTAGGAAAGAAGCATCCCCAAGGAAAACGATTAGTAAATGTCCAACGATGCATTAGAACGGGAGATATCGACGAGGTCGGAGACACATATCATCATACAATGTTCGAGATGTTAGGAAACTGGTCGTTGGGAGATTACTCCAAAAAAGAGGCGATAGAATATTCTTTAGAATTCTTAACGAAAGTTTTAAACTTACCAATAGAAAGATTAGCAGTCTCAGTTTTCAAAGGTGACAAGAACGCGCCAAAAGATGGGGAATCCGCAGAAACATGGAAATCGTTAGAGATCTCTAAAGACCGAATAGCATTCTTGCCGAAGAAAGAAAACTGGTGGGGACCTGCTGGAGAAACAGGACCTTGTGGCCCCGATACTGAGATGTTCTATTGGAAACCAAATGACAAACCTGCATCAAAAGTCTTCGACCATAAAGATTTAAACTGGGTAGAAATTTGGAACGACGTTCTCATGCAATACCATAAAGATAATGAAGGAAACTATAATGAAGCTAAGCAAAAAAACATTGATACAGGAATGGGTGTCGAACGAACCGTTGCGATTTTGAACGGACTCGAGGACAACTACTTCGCAGGAATGTGGCAACCAATTATCAAAAAAATAGAATCCATCTCAAAAAAATCTTACGAAGGAAACGAAAGAGAAATGAGAATTATCGCAGACCATGTCAAAGCCGCAACATTCATAATCGCCGACGGAGTCGTTCCCGGAAATGCCGAACAAAGCTATGTTCTCCGACGACTAATCCGGGGAGCAATCAGGAATCTAAGAAAAATCGAAGTCTCTATTTTACAGATAGACGCGACAGCAGAAATCGCTAAAGAAGTAATAAAGATTTACGATGACTATGCAATTCTAAAAAATAATAAAGACAAGATTCTCGGAGAATTAAAAAAAGAAGAAGACCGATTTCAAAAAACCCTAGACAAAGGATTAAAAGAGTTCGAAAAGATGGCCAAAGACAAAAACATCGACGGTAAAGAATCTTTCTTGCTTTATCAATCCTACGGCTTCCCAATCGAGATGATTAAAGAACTTGCAGACGAAAAGAAAATATCCGTAGATGAAAAAGGTTTCGAAAAAGAACTCGCAAAACATCAAGAGTTATCGAGGACAGCCTCCTCGGGAAAATTCAAATCAGGATTAGCAGACAATTCCGAACAAACAACAAAACTCCATACCGCTTGCCACATGTTAAACGAAGCTTTAAGAATCGTCCTCGGCAAACCCGACATCTATCAGAAAGGTTCGAACATCACCCTAGAAAGATTACGATTTGATTTCAACTTTGATAGAAAATTAACCGATGAAGAAAAACAAAAAATCGAAGACTTAATCAATAAAAAAATCCGGGAGAATATTCCGATAACAATGGAAGAGATGACGCTTAACGAAGCAAAATCTCTCGGAGCTCAAGGTGTGTTCGATTCGAAATACGACGAGAAAGTAAAAGTTTATTCAATCGGGAACTTTTCAAAAGAAATCTGTGCAGGACCTCACGTAGAAAATACCAGCGAACTCGGACACTTTAAAATTATTAAAGAACAATCAAGTTCCGCAGGCGTAAGGCGAATCAAGGCTGTTTTAGAATAATTACCTTTTCCCCAACACTCTTTCGATCTTCCCCAACTTCTTAAGAACATTCTCAATCTCCTTCTCTGCTTTCCTATTCACCTTGTAATCATATTCCATTTTCGTCCTATCCTTCTGCGACTGCCTATTCTGGCTCATCAAAATCACAGGCGCCTGAATCGCCGCTAAACACGATAAAATCAAATTCAATAAAATAAACGGATAAGGATCCCAAGTATTTATCCAAGCATAAACATTAACAAACATCCAAATTATCAAAAAAACAAAGAACAATAAAATAAAAGTCCAACTCCCAGCCCACTTCGACAAACTATCCGCCGCTTTCTGACCAAACGACTCTGGACCATGGACAATCTTCTTAATAGGTATCACCTGTTCCATAACTCTCATAAGAAAAATCCCTTTATATAATTAGCGTCCATTAACCCTGGCTTCAGCTTCGCAATATATTGGCCAATGATTCCTTACTTCATTTCTTGATTCTTTTATTGCATAAACCTTAGCAAACATCTCTGCGAACCTATCCTCAACCCAATTTGCCACCACATCCTCTGGATTAGGATCCACATTCCTCCTCTCCCCCAAAATATGTTTATGATCTCCTAAACATCTCAACTGAACTAACTCTCTTTCAGTATACTTCCTAGCAGCAAGCTGCTTCCCAATACAATCAACCCCACACCCATCACCAACATCTTCAAGAACTTTACATTCTATTCCAGATTCTTTCGCCAACATTTCAGAAATATCCATAGAAGCAATTTTCTCAGGAGAAAACAATTCTCTATATAAGCAATACTTCTTTCTCCCTTCTTCACAATGGAACTTTTCCATATGTTTAATATATTGGAATACCTACTTTAAAAATATTTCTCTAATTAAATTTTTTACTTATTCTTCGAGGGCACAAGTTTTAAAAGCCACCTTGCTCATTTCTCATTACGCTCTCGTAGTCTAGTGGCCAAGGATGCCGCCCTCTCAAGATTCACTTCGCGGTGAAGATTGAATGACAGGTTCACACCTGACCTTCAAGAGGTAGGAAGTTTTAGTCGATGAGATGTTAAACTTCATGTCTACTTGGACAACTACCAAAAATCTCCTACGAGATTTCATTGGAGAACGGCGGTGACCCGAGTTCAAATCTCGGCGGGAGCGTTTGAGATTTGAAAGGTTCAAATTGAGCATCTTTGCTCGAATTTTTCGAATTAAAATTATCAGAAAAATTTTAGAGTGAAGTGCGAATAGGCGGGAGCGTATCGTGGAATTGTAATCCCCCTTATTCTTCGTCATGCTTCGGATAGAGTATTTCAGAAAATTGATGTTCAGATTGGAATCCAAAGAATTCCATGCACCGCCAAGGCAGGAGCGTATAAACTTGAATTACAAATCGCAATAATACTTAAATAGTTTGGGTGATTAATTAAACTATGAATAAGAAATTTTTCACAGTTATACTATTTTTGTTTTCATTTAGTTTAGTATCCGCGTATGGCACTCATTACGATATCGATGAAGGATACATTTACAAAGAGAAAATTACCGAAACGAAGTATTTTCCCGACGAGCATTTTACTTGGTCGAGGACAACGTACATAGATTATGACAACGACGAAAGATTCCCGACACACGATTACAGGCACGGTTACACTTACCGCGCAACAACAGACTATCGAGACAGACATTACAAAAAGAAGAAGATTTTAATAAATCATGAAAAGCATTCTCACCGAAAATTCTATAATTACAAAGATAACTATTATGAATATAATCCTTACTTAAGAAATTATGAAAAAAAAGAATGTTATCACACCGCACCGACGGGTAAGCTTTTTTACATCAAGTGTCCATGATTTTTGTTAAGCAAGGACAAATAATTACATAATTTTTTATTTATCATAGGAGAAAGTTCGCAGAATCTTTTGATTCGCAAGGACAACGTCATTGCATAATCTAAAAAACCCACCTATTTTATTTATCATTAACAAGTACACCCTGTAGAAGCAGGTGACATATGTCACCCCCTAAAATAGCAATCTAAAATCATTATAAACTTCATCAGGCGTCTTATTCCCCAAACTCATATGCGGTCTAAAATGATTATAATTCATTCTCC
>DAOWGX010000020.1 GCA_030641715.1 Nanobdellota archaeon | reverse complement strand
TTTGTTTTGTAAATTTATTCATTTCCATAATCTTTCCTTACAACAAAAAATACACTAACAGCACTAATCATAGTCAACATTCCAATAAAGAATCCAAACTCAGGAACAATCGTAATATCAGCGATACCTAAATCAAAGTTAGTTAATTCATGGGAAACAGTTCCAGAAGAAGATCCATACATTCCATCCTTCTCAGCAATAGCAGAAAAGGAACTAAGAAGAGGACATTTATTGTTATTGTAACTAATAACATATTGTCCATTAGATTCACTATCTATTGAAAGAATATTTCCATTGCAATTAATAGTAACATTAGCTCCTACAACGAAATTATCAGAAGCATCATAAACAATACCAGTAATAACTGTATCACCTTCACCAGCACTAGCAAATCCGACTAAAATTAGCATCATTCCTAAAACTAAAACACTCATTGCTTTTGACATGAAATTGTTTACGATAAAGAGTATATAAACTTTTTGAATTGTAGTCACTTAATTATGACACATAAATTATAGTTATCTAATAATTTCTTCCACCCAGAAATGGATATCGATTTTATTCGGATAGTTGGGATCTGGCCACCAAAGTTTTTTCTTGAAGTCGGGAACTATATCAAGGTGATCTTTGTCGATAATGATTGAAACTTTGGCTCTTTCGAATTCTTTTGGGAATTTATATTTTTCAGAAAGCGTTGTCGATTCGTTATCTTTGAGGAAAACTTCGCCGGAATCGATTTCAAATAAGAATTTGTTGTTTATATCGAAGGCACTGATGTTGTAATGGTATTTCATTTCTTGGTATTCTAAATTGTGGATGGTGAAACTGAAATTGTATTCGGTGTCTGTGGAAATATCTGTTTGGAGCGATGTGTGATTTTCGAAGTATAATTCTGTTAGTGGCTCAATTCCTAAAGGGACTTGAGTTAGGACTAATAGGAAAACAGTCAGGATGATTATTGCGGAGGTTATTACATATTTCATTTTAGTCATTACTATAAAATAACACTAACAATAATATTTATAAAGGTTTTCTTATCTAAAA
Source organism: Nanobdellota archaeon (assembly GCA_030641715.1). GTDB lineage: Archaea > Nanobdellota > Nanobdellia > Pacearchaeales > GW2011-AR1 > JAGVXH01. The sequence goes on along the minus strand of DAOWGX010000020.1, from coordinate 25,227 downwards.
TGTTATGAAGAAAATTTCAGTAATAATCCCTGCGTTGGATGAGGAAGAAGCAGTTGCGACAGTTATCAAAGAGGTTCCGATTTCTAAGATTAAGAAGATGGGTTACGATGTGGAGATTATGATTGTCGATAATGGTTCGACAGATAAGACTGGGCATATTGCGAAACAGAATGGTGCAACGGTTTTTATTCAACCTGTTAGGGGCTATGGGAACGCCTATAAGGCGGGTTTTGCGAATAGTCATGGGGATATTGTTATTACTGGAGATGCAGATTGCACTTACCCTTTTGAGGATATTCCAAAATTCTTGAAAATTCTTGAAGACGAAGAGCTTGATTTTATTAATACAGATAGATTATCCAATTTAAAACCAGATGTTATGTCTTGGACACATCGATTTGGGAATTGGTTTTTGGCGACGATTTGCAAGTGTCTTTGGAGGGGGTTTCCGTTTCACGATTCTCAATCAGGGATGTGGATTTTCAGAAAAAAGATATGGAATAAATTAAATGTCAAATCTTCTGGTATGCCTTTTTCGCAGGAACTAAAAATTGAAGCTTTTAAGAAAGGATTCAAATGCAAGGAAATCAAAATTGATTATCGGGCGAGAGTTGGGGATGTTAAACTTGATGGTTGGAAAGATGCTGTGAAGAATACGGTTCATCTTTTTGTTAAGAAGTTTGGGTTGATTGGGTTTTAGGATGAAAATTTTGATAGTTACCCATTACTTTCAGCCACACGTTGGAGGAATTGAAATTGTTGCTTATAATCAGGCAAAAGAGTTAGTAAAGCAGGGACATGAAGTGACAATTGTCAGCAGTAGGATTGGGGATGAAAAGGAAAGAGAAATTATCGATGGAATAAAAGTTATCAGGGTAAAGGCATGGAATTTTTTTGAAAAGAAATTTGGGATTCCGTATCCTGTTTTTTCTTTGAGGTTGATTAAGGTTTTGAATGAAGAAGTGAAAAATACAGATATTGTCCATGTCCATGATATTGGTTATCTATCTTCATTTATGGCAACACTAATTGGAAAAACAAAAAAGAAACCTGTTGTTTTAATGCAACATATAACAACAATAAATAAGGGATTGATTACTAATTTAATTCAAAAAATTGTTCGTTTGACTTATGGTAATTATATTATTAAATCTTCAAAGAAAATAATAGTTTGTAATGAATTGGTAAAAGATTGGTTAAACCAAAAAGACAAGACAATTTTTTTACATAATGCAGGGGATATTAATTTATTTAAACCTGTAACAGAAAAAAAGAAAATAGAATTAAAGAAAAAATATAAATTATCGTTAAATAAACCAGTAGTTCTATTTGTTGGAAGATTAGTCGGGAAAAAAGGTTTTGATAAACTATTTGAGGCAAAAGATAAAGATTATTTTATTTTATTTGTAGGTGACGGGGAAGTTCCAAAATATATGAAAAACCAAGAAAATACAAAATTCATAAAAGCAAAATCCCAAAATAAATTAGCAGAACTTTACCAATTATCAGATATTTTTTGTTTACCTTCCAAAAACGAAGGGTTCCCCTTAACAATTTTGGAAGCAATGGCTTCAGGTCTTCCGATTATAACAACTGGCCACGAAGGATATGAACATTACTTAGATAGGAAATATGTGAAATTAATTGATTCAACTCCAGAGGAAATTAAAAAGACTATTAAAGAAGTTTTGAATAATAAAGATGAAATGTTAAGAATAAGTAAATATTCAAGGGAAGAAGCAGTTAATAAGTTTGGTTGGGAGAAGAATGTTAAAAGTTTATTAAACGTATATAGTGAGGTTAAAATATGAAAACAATAAAAATCGCTTCAATAGGCTCTGGATGGGTAGTTACAAATAGACATCTTCCAGCGTTGTCTAAAAATAAAAAATTTGAAATGACTGCGATAATCAGCAACGAAGAAGAAAAACTTAAGCTTCTTTCAAATAACTATAAGATACCTTATTATTTATTAACTGACGCTTCAAAAAGTAATGAATGGCTGAATCTATGTGACGCTGTAATGATTGGAACGGATCCTTTCAGCCATTACAAGATTGCTAAATTTTGCTTAGAAAACAAGAAACACGTTCTAATGGAAAAACCTTTAACATTATCTCGAAAGGAATCATTAGAATTGAAAGAAATTGCAGAAGAAAATAAACTTAAGTTTTGCATAGTTCATAATTTCCAGTTTTCGGATGCTTCAAAAAAGTTAGATAAAGATATTGAAAATAAAAAAATCGGGAAAATTAAAGGTCTTTATGCATTTCAATTTGGAAACCCAAAAAGACGATTGCCAGCATGGTATGAAAAACTTCCCGGGGGATTATTTTTTGATGAATCTCCCCATTTATTGTATTTATTAGATAAATATTCAAAAGGAATGTCTTTTGTTAATTCAACTAAATTTAATTCAACTACGGGGTTAAATACTCCTGCACTAGTTAATGCAAATTTTAAAACAACAAATGGTGTTCCCGCATTTTTATACGCCAATTTTGAATCTCCCTTATCTGAGTGGTATCTATTAGTTATCGGAGAAAAACGATTGGGAGTTTTAGATATCTTTAGAGATATTTACTTTTCCCTACCTAATGATACCGAACACAAAGCTTTTGATATTTTAAGAACCTCAAGAAAAGGGATTTTTGGACATTTAATTGGGACATTTTTTTCAGGATTAAAAGTACTAAATAAAAACTATCTTTGTGGAAATGAAAAAATTGTAGATATTTTTGCAGATGCAATTTTATATAATAAACCAACTTCTCCAATTGGGATTGATGATGCGATAAGGATTAATAAATTACAATTTGAGATAATCAATAATGCTGGAGAAGTAAAATGAGAATTTTACAAACTCCAATAAGATTTTATCCCGATATTGGGGGGGTAAATCAATATGTTTTAGATTTGTCCAAAGAATTAGTTAAAAATGGAAGCAAAGTAAAAGTTATTTGTGCCGATGAGCCAAAATCAGATATTAAAAACTTTAAGGGAATAGAAATTGAAAGACTAAACTATTTTAGTAAAATTGCGAATACAAATTTATGTGGGAGTTTATTCCAAACATTGATGAAAGAAAATTTTGACATAATCCATACGCACATGCCAACCCCTTGGAGTGCGGATATTTCCGCATTAGTTTCTTTAATTAAAAGAAAACCTTTAGTTTTAACTTATCATAACGACTTAATTAAAAAAGGATTTGCTAATATTATTGCGACGATTTACAACCGTACTTTTTTAAAATTATTATTAAAAATCTCTGAGAAAATTATTATCACTCAACCCGAATATATTAATCATTCAAAATATTTAAAAAAATATAAAGAGAAAATTATTGTTTTGCCAAATGCGGTAGATATTAATATTTTTAAGAAAAAGAACATAAACAAAGAAAAAAATTCTATATTCTTTTTGAGTGTGTTAGATGAATTTCATAGATATAAGGGATTAGATTATTTGTTGAAATCTATAAAAGAAATAAAAAAAGAAGTTCCTTCAATTAAACTTTATGTTGCTGGAAAAGGTAAATTATTAGAAGAATATAAAACACTATCAAAAGATTTAGGTATAGAAAAAAATGTAGAATTTTTGGGTTTTGTTTCAGACGACGATTTAATAAAATATTATAATCAAAGTGAAATTTTTGTTTTACCATCGATTAATCATAATGAGGGTTTTGGAATTGTTTTATTAGAATCTCTTGCCTGTAAAACTCCTGTGATTTCTACTAATATTGTAGGTATTGCAAAAGATATTGAAAAAGAAAATTGCGGAATAATTGTAAAGCCAAAAGATGTAAGGGCATTATCCCAATCTATTTTTAAATTACTTAAAAATTTTAAATTAAAAAAATTAATGGGCGAGAATGGGAGAAAGTTAGTTGAGAAGAAATATACTTGGGAGAAAATTGCTAAGGATATGGAGAAAGTTTATGAAGGGGTTTTGAGATGAAGAAAAATAAAAAACTGAAAGTTTTATTTATCTCAGAAAGTTTTCCGCCTTATGCAAATGGAGGGGCAGGAATAAGTACGAGCTTAATTGTTAAAGCAATAAAGAATGAATGCGATTGTAGAATTTTAACTCAAAAATTTAATAATGAAGAACCTTGGAAATTCGAAGGATTTGATGTTTTACCAATAATGACTAATTATTCTCCCAATTTTAATTCCTCTTGGAAACTAATAAAAAGTCTTTCAAGAAATGTTTTTTATGGGATAATTTATAGAAAAATTAAAAAACAGATTGAGGAATTTAAACCTGATATTTTACACATTCAATTAAACCATTATGATTTGATAAACAAAATTGTTTCTTTAGATATACCTTCGGTTATAGATTTTAGAGATACTATGCTTGCCTGTCCGATTATGTATCGAATGCAACCTTGTAACAATAAATGTGCTAATTGTTTAAAAAAATATTTCTCTACTAAATATGAACAAAAGAAATTAATTAAAAATATTCTTAAAATTTCTACTCCTTTGATTTTATATTCACACAAATTTAAAAAGAGGAGATTTATTGAGAATATTAATTCTTCTCAAAATTCAAAAATTGTTGCATTAAGTAACTTTGTAAAAAATTTATTAATTAAACAAGGAATTTCTAAAGAAAAAATTGAAACAATATATAATGTTTCTGATTTAAGTTTTAATCAGTTAAATTTAATAAGAAAGAATCAAATAGTTTTTGCAGGTTCCGTAGATTTTTCAAAAGGAATTTTTACAATTATTAAAGCTGTGAAAATTTTAAACAAGAAAGATTTAAAATTAATGATATTTGGGAGTGGTCCTGAATTAAATAAAGTTAAAAAAATTTCAAAAAAATTAAATATAAATTTTTTAGGAAAGATATCTCCTGACAAAGTACTAAAAATTTATGCTAGATCAAAAATTATATTGGCTCCTTCAATATGGCCAGAACCTTTTGGAAGATTTATACAAGAATCTATAACAACCAAAACTCCTTGTATTGCCACAAATATTGGAGGTATTCCCGAAGGAATAAAAGACCATGAAACAGGTTTATTAGTTAAACCAAATAATCCCAAAAAATTAGCGAAAGCAATTAACGAATTATTAACCAACAAAAAACTTTATAATAAAATTGTCAAAAATTTAGAAAAAGAATCAGATAGATATTGTCTAGAAACAATAGGAAAACAAAGAAAGGATTTATATAAGGAATTGATAAAAAATGCTTAAACTAACAAAGAATAAAATCTTTTCTGGAATATTAGGATCTTTGATACTAATAAATGTCTTAGTTTTATTTAATTTAAATCAATTCTATATTAGGGCAATTTTTTCTTTCATTTTTCTTATTACAATTCCAGGACTTTTGATTATGTTAATGATGAAAATCCGAGAAATAGGATTTTGGGAATATCTTGTTTATGTTGTTGGGCTTTCAGTTAGTTTTATTATGTTTGGGGGGTTGGCTGTAAATTGGATTTTGCCTTGGTTAAGTATTACAGATAAACCTTTATCATTATTGCCGATTTTGATTTGCTTTGATATTTTTTTATTGATATTTTCGATAATTGCTTGGATTAGAAATAAAGATTTTAAACCATTAAAAATCAAATATCCAAAATTAGATTTAACAAACAGAATATTTTTTGTTATACCAATGATATTTCCAATTCTTAGTATTCTTGGAGCATTTCTTCTAAATAATCATGGAACAAATATTTTAACCATGATTATGCTGGGAGGAATTGCGGTTTATATTTTTTGTATTGTTTTGCTTAGGAAAAAATTGAGTGAAAATGTTTATCCTTGGGTTTTATATTGGATTGGATTATCATTACTTTTGTCTTTTAGTTTAAGATCAAATTGTATAATTGGATTTGATATAAATCAAGAAATGAAAGTTTTTAAATTAGTTTTATTAAATGGATATTGGGGAATGAATCTATTTCAAAATGCTTATAATGCCTGTTTAAGCTTATCAATTCTCTCTCCAATTTTATATCTCTTCACCAATATAAATATTAATTTTATTTTTAAATTACTCCTACAAATCTTATTTTCGTTTTTGCCCATAATTCTTTATTTGATATATAAAAAAATAATCAATAAAGGCATATTAATCTTCCTTGCTTGTTTCTTTTTTATATCCCAATCATTTTATATAACTCAAATGCCTGTCCTCATTCGTCAAGAGATAGCATATCTTTTTTTCTCATTATTTTTTCTTCTATTATTTTCAAGACAGATTAAATTCAAAAAAATTATATTACTTATTTTTGGTTTTTCAATAATAGTTTCTCATTATTCTACAAGTTACATCTTCTTATTTTCTATTCTATCTACTTACTTAGTAACTTTATTTATTAGAAAAATCAATTATTTTAATAAAAATAATAAAAACTTTCGATTATTAATCTCAATTACATTATTAATCATATTATTGGTTTTTGGATTTTTATGGACAGCCCAAATAACCCAAACATCTTCTGGATTGACTAATAGCCTTTATAATACTTATACAAAGATTAATGAAATTTTCCTTCAAGAGAGTAAAAGTGAAATGATTCGGGGGCTTTTACTTAAAAAAATCAATTATAAAGAGATATCCCAGAATTATTCCAGAGAGGTCACAACAAATTATCAAAACAACCCAAAATTAAAATTATTTCCTTCAAGTAGCCCCCCAAAATATGCTCCTCCTATTATTAAAGAAGTAAAAAATTACAAAAATTACAAACTTTTTTATCAGATTAATTTTTTCAATTCACTTTATTTTAAAATTATGATTTTATTTGGAACATTTGTTTGTATTATTTTTATAAAAGAATTTAAGAGAAAAGATTATTTTATTTATTCCACATTTTTTCTTTTGATAACATTATTAATTGCGATTTTACCATATATTTCTTTTTGCTATAATTTTGAAAGGATTTTTCTTCAATCTCTTATGTTTCTTTCTATTATTTCTATTTACGCAGGGTATAAATTATTTTACTTGATTTCTAAGAATGAAAATTTTTCGATGATTTTATTAACTTTTTTATTAATAATTTTTTTGCTTTCTTCTTCTCTTTCAATCCCATTTGTTTTTTTAGGTGGTAAGGATATTAGTGTTATTTTTCAAAATCAAGGAATAGAATTTGATAAATTTTATACCCATAATTCGGAAACTAAATCTCTAGAGTGGATAGATTCGTTTTCTAAACAAAACAACCTTTTCTATTTCGATAGGTATTCTAAACTAAAAGTTTTGTCAATTCTTCCAAATTTCAAAGGAGAAATTTTAAAAGATATTTCCCCTAGTACTATTGATAAAACTTCTTATGTATTCTCAAGCTTTTCCAATATCCAAAGAACTTCCATAATTTCTTATGGAGGGGTTTTATTTAATATAAAATACCCAACAAAATTTTTAAATGATAATAAGAATAAGATTTATAATAACGGAGGTTCTGAAATATTCAAATGAAAATTGGAGTAATTTGTTTAGCAAACCAATATGCTGGTTTAGAAAGATTTGTAAAAACCTTGACTACTTACATTTCAAAAAAAGGAGATACACAATTATTGATTAACTCTCATTTTCTTAACACATTCTCTAAAAAAGAAATAAATGAAACTTTTTTTGATTTAGGAATTATGGGTAATCGGGCACCTTTTGATAGAATCTCACTTATCCCTATTAGAAGTAAATTAAAAAGATTGATGGAAAAGAGAAGATTGTACTTACTAAATGGTGAAGCTCCTTTATTAGTTTTTTCTGGACTATCAAGGATTTACAATCTCTTTATCCCAATATTACATGGTTTTGAAACAACAAGATTTTTAAGTTCAAAAAAATTAATTTATAAATTATTTACAAAACCAAAAATAGAAAACGTTTTAGATAATGCTCCTAAGATTATCTCAGTTGGTAAAGCGTTAATTAAAAATCTTCCAGAAAAATACAAAAAGAAAACAGTTGTAATTCCTAATGGGGTTGATTCAAAAACATTCAAGCCACTAAAAAATATTAAACAAAAGAAAAATGTTGTTTTGTTTGTAGGAAGATTTATTGATATTAAAGGAATTAAAGAAATAATGAATGTTGCAAAGCAACTTCCCAAATACGAATTTTGGTTTGCAGGGCAAGGAGAATTATCAAATTTAATTAATTTATCGAATACAAAAAATTTAGGTTTTCAAACAACAGAAGAATTGGTTGAATTATATAATAAAGCAACTATTTGTATTTTTCCTTCGTGGCATGAACCCTTTGGGCTTGTGGGATTAGAAGCAATGTCTTGCAGTCGTTCTGTTATAGCAACTTCTCTTGGATTTTCAGAATATATAGAAAATAAAAAAGATGGAATAATAATTCCTGCAAAAAATGAAACTGCTCTAAAAAATGCGATAGTTGATTTAATGAAAAATTCTAAGAAAAGAAAAATATTGGAGAAGAATGCAAGAAAGAAAGCATTAGAATATTCTTGGGATAAAATTGCGAAGAAGTATTTAAAAGTTTTTGAAGGAGTTGTTAAAAAATGAAAATCCTAATTGATGTTGATGATTTTATAAATTCTAATGGAGTTTCCAGAGTAGATGAATATCTTAAGGAGATAAAATGAAGAAAGAAAATTTAGATAGATTGATTCAAGATACATTTATTTGTGTTCATAATCTCGTAGATATACTTATACCTAATATTATGTTTCTTATAGGAATTAAAACAAGGATTATGAAAATATCTTGGGAGATTGGTTCTAAATCATTGATGAGAAAAGGAAATCGAATAAAATATTTAGGAAGATTCAAGGTAGGTTTTAATTCTTATATAAATGAACAAAATTATTTTGATAATTGTAGTCCTATCACTATTGGTGATAATTGTATGATAGAGTTCAGAAATCTATTCTTAACTGGAAATCACATTGAAAAGGATAAATCTCGACCTGAAAATGAAGGGAAAAATTATTATTCAAAACCAATAATAATAAGTGATAATGTTTGGATAACTTCAAACTGTACAATTCTTCCTGGAACAATCATTGAAGATAATGTTATTCTGTCTGCCGGTTCTGTTGCAAGTGGGAGACTTGAATCTAGTTGGATTTATTCAGGTAACCCTGCTAAAAAAGTTAGAAAGACTAAAGGGATAATAAGATAAAAAAATTATTCTATTTTCTAAAACTCAATCCCAAATAAACCAAACTAACAACCCCTTGCCCAACAACCCAAGCCATCCCAATCCCCATCAATCCCTTGTCCATCATCAAATAACCCAACCCCAAAATTGTAACCGCACTAATAAAAGTAACAAAAATAAATTCCTTAATTCTCTTCTTAACTCTCAATAAATTCCCTCCAACATAATTCACCCCCACAAAAATCCCCGACAAAGCCAGCACCCTCAAAAACCCAAACCCCTCCCTCGCGTACTCCTCCCCAAAAGCCAACAAAATCCAATCCCCAAAAAACACAATAACAATAATAACAGGAATCATAATCAACGAAATAATCTTAACCGCCTTCCTAACCTGTTCTTTCAACTTCCCCCCATCATAACTCCCCTCCGCAAAAAGTGACTGCGTCGTCGCCCCCGGAATCACAAACAACAACCCCGCAATCATCATCGCCATATAATAATACGCCGTCGTCTCGGGACCAATCATATTCGTTATCATCAGAGGCAGAACCATCAGAGGCAGGCCCCCGATAAAACCCGCGACGTAATTCCCAAAACTATACTTCCCCATCTTATGAATTATCGAATCGTGGAAGGCAAAGCGAGGTTTATACCCAAACTTATAAATCAAAACAACAAACAAAACTCCCAAAGCAATCGCCAGAGAAATCATCCACGAACTAAAAATCCCGAATGCTCCGAGGGAGATGAAGATGAAAAGTCCGCCGATTTTTAGGATGCTGAAAATGAGGTTTTTGAGGAGGACGAACTTTGTGTCCCGAAACGCGATGAAAACACTGTCCATCAGGTTTCCGACGGAACTTATTACTGCGAAGAAAATGAACGCGAAACTTAGGATTAGGTTTTCTTGGATAAAAAGTAATGCGGGAGAGAACTTCCCGATTTCTAAAAGGTAGATGGCTCCGATTACTACACTCGCTAGGGCTGTCAGGGTGAAGCAGGTGTTGATTTTCTTACTTTTGTCTTTTGAACGCGGAAGGTATCGGATGAGACCGATGTTTAAGCCTAAGACGGATAAGCCGACGATTAGTCCCATCGCGGAGATTATTGTCGTGGCGAGTCCGATGTCGGTGGTGGAGTATATTCGGGAGGCGATCATCCAGAAGACGAAACCGAGGACGGCCATGATTCCGGTAGAAACCATCATATAAATCGAATTACGGTAAAGGGAATCATCCATTATTTTCTTGAAAAGTTTTATCATAAAAGAGATTATAATTTTGAGTTTTTAAGGGTGTTGGATGGGAGAAAATTATATCAAGATAACATAGTATTAATGGCTTTGTTTAATAAATCTTTAAACAATTTTACTTATCAAATAGATTAATTATCAAATATATGTATTATCAATTTAGGTTTTGACTTCCAATAAATAAAACATTGATGTTCTGGTTTGTTGTCAAATGCTTTGGTACATTTATTCACATGGTTTGTATCTGAAATGTGAATTGAAATACCTACACCTTTCTTGAATTTTGTTAAATCAACTAAAAATAAACCATATTCTTGATTTCCTCTTGGTTTGTATTCAAAATTACTAAGAGCACTTTCCAAGGATATGGAAGAGAATAAGAATTGAAATCCTTGCTTTAATTTTTCCAAAGGAATTCTTTTAGTTGGACATAAAATCCTTCCATTATTATCTTTTATGTGTTGGTATCCATCTTTGTGTAAAGTCCAATGAACTTTCTTTGATCCTTTAATACTCGGATTGAAAACCACACAATTTCTATCATCAATACTTACCAAACCAATCGTATCCAATTTTGGAGTGTTATTTTTATCTCGAAGTCCTACAATTTGAATAAGATGATTAGTCATTTTATTGTTTGATAAACTTAATTTAAATTTCTTTTGTTTCTTCAAGCTAAATTCTGCTTTAATATTCAATTCGCATACTCCTGTGAATTACATTTAACAGTATTAAATACTAACCAGACTTCTTCATCCACTTATAAGCCAAACTCCAAAACACGCTGAAATAAATTAAAAAGAAAATCATGCCGACATAACTGTGATAAAGCCCAACAGCAACAGTTCGGGAAATAAACGCCCCAACGACAAACAATAAAAACACTCTGAAAATATTAACCAAAAACGCCCCCAAAACTGCCGGAACAAAAAGTAGCACAGCTTTTCTCAGATTTAATTTCCTCCAATCCAAAATTACCGCAAATAAATAAAGAGCTGTAAAAATAAAAATAGAATAAACTCCAGAACAAGCCTCGCCAATTTGTGCAGAAAACCCGTTAAAATTAATAGTATAATTATCAATTAAAATAACCTTGCCAACAAACTCCAACAAATACGCACTCACCCTCGTCACAATCAAACTCAAATAAGGCCAAAGCTTCCAAACCTGATACATCAAAGAATAAACAACAATCCCAAAAATAAGGAAGTATCCCAACTCCTTCTTAAACTCCTTAAAAAAATCCTTCAAAAACCCCAATCCAAAAACCCCAAATCCCAAAAACACAAAGATAGACAAAAACAATAGATGAACTAAAAATATACTAAAAACTGAAGGAGAAAACATTTCAATATTTAATTCCAAAACATAAAACAAAACAGTAAAAACCAAAGATAAAACCAAAAACCAAATATTCTTCAACTCATATTTATAATGCTTCAACTTCAGCAACCTATCCCGATAAAGCAAAACAAATCCGAATATTAAAAATAACAAAACTTTCCCCATCCCCCCGTATATAAAAAGGTTAAACCCATAAAGCAAAGATGAGGCGACTATCCTCTGCCCGATTACAAAAGAAATTAAAACAAACAACCCCAAAAAAATTCCCGTCCGCAAAATAAACTGTTTAAATCCTTTCTCTAATACCATGATAAAACCTCTCAAGAACAATATATAATCTTTACTAAATCCAATAACTCTTCTCGATAATAAATATATCCATTACTAAATGAATAACGATGGCTATAAAGCAGATAGCATTCGAAATAAATAACACTCTAACATTTTTCCAATCTATTACTTTAAATTCCCAAAGTAAATATCCAGTTAAAAAAACCAATCCGCAAAGAATAGTCCAAAACTCGAAACTATCCAGAATAGGGCAAAGTATTCCGAAAAGGGGGTCTGCGAGAATCTTATAAAAATTAATAGTGCCTAATTTCAGTCCGGGAATTCCAAACTTTATGGCGTCGGGGATGATTGTTCCAAACACGAATGCAAGAGAATAAACTTTCTTCTGACTAATAAGATAAATTATAATTGCTCCGACGAGTGCAACAGTCAAATGAGTTAATATTCCGGGCATGGTTATAAAAAATAAAATCGCTATTTAAAACTAATCTTTTCTAACGACGGAGAAAATCACCACCGCACTTAAGATTGTCAACATTCCGACTACGAATCCGAACTCTGGGACGATGTTTCCTTCAGAATTCATAATCTTTGTTCCGTCGATTCGCCCATACCCGTAAAGATAATCTTTCCCAGGATCACCCAAATCAATTGCGGTATCTATCAAAAGCTGTTTCACTTGCGAAGGTGTCAAAGAAGGATTTGCCTGTAATATCAAAGCAACCATACCGGCAACATGTGGTGCCGCCATACTTGTGCCAGACATAGAAGAATAATAGTAATACAATTGACAATTACGACCAGGCACATGGCATGAATCTGTTGAAAATATAGAAACGCCGGGAGCTACAAAATCTAAAGCAACTCCTGGATTAGACCAAGAAGCTCTTACATCATTTTCGTCAACGGCACCGACGGCGATTACCTTAGTTATGCAGGCAGGAGCAACAACAGCTGAACCATAATTTCCAGAAGAAGCCACGACGACCACCCCCTGATCAACAGCCCAGTTAGATTTATTCGCCAAAGGATCTTCATCACAATATCCAGTATAATTCCCGCCACCCAAACTCATACTGATTATATCTGCCCCATTATTAACTGCCCACTCTATTCCAGCTTCTATATCACTATCATAACAATAAATCGGTCCGCAAACTTTTCCAACCATTATATCCGCTCCAGGTGAAACACCCGTAGCGTAATTACCATTAATCTCAATCATTCCATTTCCAGTCACTATTCCGGAAACATGTGTACCGTGACCATCTATATCTTCCCCATTTCCTCCAACAAAATTCTTCGTTGCTATTACACTATCACTCAACTCTATATGTCCGTCATCAACTCCAGTGTCTAAAATAGCCACAACCACTCCCGAACCATCATAACCCCAATTCCAAATCTCATCAGCATTTATCTGCAAGTCAGCTTCCAAATCAAGAGGATAATATTTCTTATCTTCTCTGACATCTAACATTCCAACAACTTCCTTAGAACAAGACAACGCAGTTTTATCGTTTAACTCATGCACAATTACACAACCCATCAGAACAAAATTTTCCTTATCTTTTTGAGAAACAGTATCAGCTATAACTCTCACATTTCCCACATCCTGCGTTTCTATCATCATCTGAGTCTGAGGAATTCTATTTATTCTATCTCCAGAAACAACAATTACAGAATTTTTTCCATCTACAATACCAATCACACTAAGCATAAAAACCAAAATCAATATTGATACAATTGTTTTTTTCATTTTATTCTTTTCTAACAACAAAGAACACAACCGTAGCACTTAATATTGTCAACATCCCGACGAAGAATCCGAATTCTGGAACCATTGGAACGTGTGCCATTGCAAAATCCCAATTAATACCAGAACCGGGACCAAAAATATCATCCTCCACAACTTTCGGTTCACTTTCCGTTGTTGCATAAACAATTACTACATCTCCATCATCACAACCAGATATTGAACCTTCTGAAAATGTCACTGTATAAGAACCGTCACTCAAACTCGTAGTATTTTGTATATTTGTAACAATACCTTGAGCTGTATTATGAGCACAAGAAACAACAACATCAGCACCTTCAATAGTATTTGTTATATCTCCTGCATGATAAACTGTTCCGGCAATAAGTGTTGTCGCACTTACTAAACTAAGCGAAAACACGAACATTACAGCAAACAGTAATCCAAGTATTTTTTTCATAAACTTTGCAGGATTAAACTCTTTAAAAAGATTACTGTAATAGAATAATGAATATTAAAAAGGTGTAAATAAAACAAAATTAGCAATCAATCCAAGAAGAAAACACAGAACGAGATTGTTCGTATATTTGTAAACAATTCCTGAAATCAAACCAAAAGATAAAAAATAAATGAATGGGAAGAGTCCAAAAGAAATATGTAAAAGTCCGTAAAAAAGTGCAGGCATAATAATTGAAAGGGAAGTTCCCAAGACAGGTTCACTGGTTTTTTGAACTAACCCTCTAAAAAACAACTCTTCAGACAATACCATCAAAAAAATCAACAAAACAGAAAACTCAGCTATTCCTACCGAGAAAATTTTCCCTAAAAATCCTATTAAGGCTCCTATAATTACAACCAACGGCAAGATAGAATAATTTTCTTTTATTGGAACCTTAATCTTAAACCAGCGAAGATAGTAAATGCTCAATGTCAAAAGAGTTGCATATCCGAGAAAAGCCTTCCATGGAAAAGAAAGTGTGATAAAAATTTGCAATATTTTAACAAGAGGCACGACGAATAGAACACTCAAAAGTTTGTCAAAGGAATTTAAATCCCCTTTTTTTGATAAAATAATACAAACAGAAGCTAGAAATAGAATATATAAGATAAGCCCCATAGTTACATCTATTACTAAGAGAACCTCGGTAAGAACTACCAACAAAAGCATTAGTGATATGACGAGAGCTTTCATAAAAATACTCGATTACATTAATATATAAACTTTAGGGTAGTAACACTTACCACTTAGAAAGGATATTTGTGACAAAGACTGTTCCAAAGGCCACAAACAATGCAACGATAATTGGGAGAAATATTTTCTTGGTCTTTTCGTTGCCTAACTCAAGAATTATCAAAAATATGATTAATAAGACGCTTAAAGCTATGGGGGAAACAACTCCTGAAACTTCGTTGATTATCATAAGGATTGCAGAATATTGGTGTTTTTAAGGTTATTTAGTAATCGTGCAAAATTTCTTAATTTTATAGGTTTTGTGTATAAAGTCTGAATTAAAGCTTAAGAGAAAATTAAAAAAGGTTTTCTATACAAGGAAATAAACTTGTGTGATTAAGAGGTATATGTTATATTATACATTCAACCAAAAAAGATTTTTATCAAAATTATATGCAAATTTTTGAGGCGAAGACTTTTTCCATCGAGTACTTCCTATTTTCCGATATTTTATTTGAAAAAGAAAATCTATAGAAGAAATACTCTTATTTTTTACAAAGTCATCTAATTTAATGCCTTCATTATTGGTTAAAGTTTCTAGTCTAAAATGACCGTTTCCCTGAGTAAACGGTTGAAGTATCCAAGAATGTCCCTTCCCATAAAAACCATCTTTGAATTTAAATAAATGATTACCTATCTCAGACCATAACTTGCTAAATACTTCTACCTCTACCTTACTTTTATTTACCATATCAAATCTTATATGTGAATCAGAAATTTGACTAAGGGTAAAAGAAACGAAAGGTTCATTTACATCTCGAGCAATAAGATAAGTAAAATAGGCGTAAACAACTAATGCTAAAAAAGTAAGTATAGATAAAATTAGGTTTATTATTTCAAAATACATATTTAGATAGATTAAGTGATTCTTTTAAGGATTTATATAATTGAATTAAACAGAAACTTTTTACATAAAGCCGTTTTTATATATTAAATTCAAAGAACGAAATCAACCACGGCACAAGCCAACACCACATGACCGTTCCGACAATAACTCCGAAACTGAAAGCTAAGGCAATCTTTCTCCATTCACTCAAATCTTTTGGGGATCTCATTTTTTAGATTACTTGTGTGCAACTTGATTTCTCAATCCTGTTAAACTTTTTAAGTATTATTGGGATTAGATTTAGTAAATTGATTACTCCTTATACAAAAACATCAAAATCGGCATCAAAGTTTTATCTCCCATAATTTTCTTCACAGCCTCGACCATTTCCCTTTCAGTTCTCCCGAAAATCATTTCATAAGAAAACTTAGACCTCTTTTCCTTCAACTGTTGAAACTCGTTTAAGAATTCTGATTTCAGTTTAATCATATTCCAAGCTTGACTACTCTCGCTGTAGTGAACTTTTCCTTTTACGTTGATTATCTTTCTTGGGACTAGTGGTTTACTTTGCATTTGAGGTTCCTATCACCCCTCAATTATCTCGATATTAAAGTTACTAATTCAGGTGCCCAAATTCTTATTTCTCTCTTAGCAGATTCAGAATCTTTCGGACAATGAACTAAATTCCTTATAGGTCTTTTTTCAATATTCGCTTGGACAAGGCTATCCTCCCCCATAAACCTTATCGTTCCAACTCTTGCTTGTTTTGGATCGGAATGTCCAACCAATTCAGCCATATTATTTACAATATTATTTCCTTCATAAACAAAAACTTCGATAGGTTTCTTTTCAAAATATGAAGTAAGCCATCTATATAACTCTGTACCTCTATGTTCTGCATAATGCTCTCCCATAATTTTTGAAGGAACCTCCGAATAAAATTGATTATAGATAATTCTTCCAAACGGAGAAACCATCGCAAGTATACTATCTCTCTCCTTAAATCCGCTAGGCTTAATCAACATTAAAGTTTCTTCTAACATTTTGTTTTTTGAGGATAGAAAATCGGTAAGGTCTTATTCTCCTCACTCCCCTGATAAAATTTAGCTCTCTCATAAATGTTTTCCATCATTACCATAATCAAAAGAGAATTTAGCCTTCTCATTTCTTCTGCTATAAACGAACAACTTCTTGCAAGATCTTCTGTCCGCCTTTTAATCTTGTCTTCACTCCACCTAAGAATCTCCTTATAGAAAGAGTAACTTCTTTTTTCTATCCTTTTTATCTCTCCGATAGTTAAGGGTATTTCTCCTTCCGTAATCCCGTTCAGACCAATTCTTTTTTTACATATTCCCAAATCTGAAAGTTTAGAAAATTCTATCTCCGAATTTACATTTTCTCCGAACTTTCTAAAATTAGTGAAATTTGTTTGCAAATCATTAAAGTCCTTCTTATTTAATCTATTCGAATTTTCAAGAGCGAGATCTCCATATACTGCCATTGCCTTACAAGGAATTTGCAAAAGTTTAGCTTGTGAATATATTGCCGATAAATTCTCGATTCCTCTTCGGGGAGTATTCCCAATCTCCTCGTTAAACCCCTTTGTAGCTTTTCCTTTTTTATAACTCGGACAAAATAATGCAAAGAATAAAATCTCCTTGTTTTCCTTTAATGAAGTTAAAAGCGATTCAACCATCTCCTTAGTTTCTTCAACAGTTCGAAAGTGTTTACATTCTCGCTCATCTAACCATACCAAAAAACTAGTAATCTTTCTTAAAAGAGTAAACTCTTCTTCAGAATATTCTATCTTCTGATTTTCTACCTTTTTACCAATATTATTCTGTTTTAGAACTCTTATACCAAGATGAACTATCTTAGCTCTTTCTTTCGTTTCGATTTTAAACAAATCTCTTGCAAGATTTCCTGGCACACATATCATTTTAAAAGAACAGCTCTTTTTTCAGTTTCTTTTTTCAACTCTTCGGGATTTTCAAAAGTAATATTATCATCGACTTCTTTTCCTTCGGCAATACAAATATCAGCATAAATATCATCACACGATTTTGTTATGTTCTTGGACATATCTAAATTAAGAGTGCTTGCAATTTCTTTAATTTTTTCTATCTCTCCCTCAATCTCGAGATAATCACCGAAGGGAAAACTATCAATTGTAATTTTCACGTCACCGCTTTTGAAAGTGTCCCTTATCCTCTCGTAAGAACTAACTTTTTCAAAACCAATATTTTTTAAAATTTCTTCAGCTTCTTTAAAATCAGAAACAACAATCTCATACTCTTCTTCGATTTTAATTCCTTCCCGAGTTTTAGGTTTCTTATAGCTCATCTCGGTTTTTTCAATTCCAGTTTTTATATCAACAATTTTCCTCAACCTTAATCTACCATCTTTTTCAAAAAGTTTCTTTCCTTCATCATACATAACGGTTAACTCGTGTGCAGAACTTTCAAAATCAGCATTATCCAAGATTTTCTTAACTGTCTCTTCGTAGTTTTCTATTTCAAATTTCAATTCTATTTCATCTGCCATTTTTTATTTGTATCTCTGAAAACGCATTGTGAGTGTGAATGGACTCAAAGTTTTCACAAGAGATTTTGAACTCTTCTATATGCTCATTTGCCTTTAATAATACTGCAACTTCCCGAACAATGTCCTCGACTATCTTCGGATTGTCATAAGCTTTTTCTGTAACATACTTTTCATCTTCTCTTTTCAACACGCTAAATAACTCACAGCTTCCCCCTTTTTCAACAGTCTCGATTAAATTATCAAACCAAATTTGTCCGCCATTGCATAAAACTTCTGCTTTTAATAACCCTCTCTGATTATGTGCATTGTAGTCGCTAATATCTTTTGAAATTGGACATAGAGAAGTAACTAAGACTTCAGCTCCGAGATTTATTTTTAAGATAGAATTCTGGTCAGCATTCACGAAACATTTGTATCCGATGTACCCTTTATGTTTTGTTACTGGAGCTTCCTTTATTTTAAACAAGATAAATTCCATAGTCAGATAAGAATGTTTTGCATTTAATTGTTGTTTTAATTCTGATAGTATCTTTGAAATCTGTTTTGTGTCAATTTCTTTTTCAGAATGTTGATTAAGAATTCTTATCATTCGACTCATATGAGTTCCCCTCTCCCCTTTTGGAAGATCTACGAATGCACCAACTTTTGCAGTAACTGGGTTTAATTTCCCACCATATTTTATTTTCATGGGGAGCATTAAATTCGTGATTCCCACTTTGTTTATCGCTATTTCAAATTTTGGCTTTGTTGTCTTCTGCAAATCGTTTATCATAGAAACTTAAGCCATAATTCACTTATATATACTTTCCTTATAATTATATAAATTTTAGAAAATTTTATAAATATTCAATTTTTTAGCAGATTATGAAAAGAAAGGCTATTCAGTTGGCGAACAAGACTACTGTAGTTTCACTTCCGATTAAATGGGTTAAGGAGAACAACATCAAGAAGGGAGAGGACTTAGAAGTTGAAGAAGACGGGGAGAATTTGATTGTCCGAAGTTCAAAAGAAAGAAGCTCTAATAAAATAACAATAAACCTTAACGACAATATGGATAAGATTATTATTAGAAATTTATTTTTCTTTGCACACACTCTTGGTCATGATGAGATTGAATTGAAATTTGGATCAAAAATTAATCCGAATCAGATTAGTGAACTTGCAACTCAATTTGATGGGATTGAACTCCTGAAGCAAACAGAAAGCAGTGCAATATTTACACAAGTGGTCGACGAATCTTCTAAGAAGTTTGAAGAAATTTTGAACAGAGCTTTTGAGGTTACTGGTTATCTTGCAGATGAAACTTTAAATTTGATAAAGAAAAAAGACTACAAATCCTTAAAGAATCTTTTTCCTCTTGAAAGGTCAAACACTCGTCTTACAAACCATTGCTCGAGAATTTTATTGAAAAAATGGCCTTATAAAAAATCAGATGTCCTCTTTTTGTTTATGATAAATTGGAATCTGGAGTTAATCGCAGATTTTTATAGAAAAATTTGTTATGAACTTTCACTTGAGAACAAGAATAATAAAACTTTATCAAAAGATACAATTTCCCTAATTGGAAAGACAAACAAATTATTCGATGATTACTTTAAACTTTTCAAAAAATTTGATATGAATCTTTTAACTACAATCCTCAAGGAGAAAAGACAAATAGGAGAAAAGATGGGAAAGATTTTCTATAATCACAAGGGGATAGATCCTATCGTCGGTCATTACCTTATGGACATTGTAACTTATGTTCAGGATTCTGCTATATTGTTATTGGCTTTGAAGAATAAGGATTCTGTAGAAGGGTGAAGTTAAGTAAAATAAAGTAGAAAGGCTTAAATTCATATAACCCTCTAATAAAATATGGTAAATATGAACGAAGCAGAAACTAGAAAGAATATAATTGATCCACTTTTGGAAAGATCTGGTTGGAAAATTAATGGAAGTTATGTTAAAGAAGAGAATAATCCTGTTAAATCTAATTTTAAAACTAAGGAATACACTGGTAGAGAAGTAAATATCGAACGAGGAGTTGATCGTTTTATAGATTACCTTCTTCTTGATGAAGACAGAAGTCCTTTAGCCATTGTTGAAGCAAAGAAAACTTCGGTTAATATTGAAAAAGGAGATATACAAGCTAGAACTTACAGAGAAGATATTGAAAAACAAATTGGTATTAAAATTCCTATTTTTCTAACAAATGGAAAAACATGGTATTATATTGATGATCTAGATAGAAGAAGAAAAATTTTATTGCCGTTTAGTCAAAAAGATCTCCATAGGATTGTTAGTCTTATGAAGAAAAAGCGAGATCCTAAAAACTATAAGGTTGATAAAAGAATTGTGGATCGAAGGAGGGGAATTGAAGCAGTTAAGATTGTTTTAGAGCATTTTTCTAATGGTCATAGGGAAGCGTTAATTAATATGGCCACTGGAACTGGGAAGACAAGAGTTGCAATGGCTATAATTGATGGACTTATAAAAGCAGAATATGCTCAAAAAGTTTTGTTCGTGGTTGATAGAATTTCTTTAGGAAATCAGGCTAAAGAAAAAGGGTTTAAAAAATTCTTCCCCGACAGTCCTATCTGTGAATTAAACCAAGAAGGGTTCTCTAGTTCCGCTAGATTTTATGTTTCAACAGTTCAGACACTAATGTCTCCTCAAAGCCCCCGAGGAAAATTTTATGAAAAATTTAGTCCAGGAGCTTTTGACTTAATTATCTTTGATGAAGCCCATAGATCTTATTATGACAAGAACAATGATATTTTCAAATATTTTGATGCTTTAAAATTGGGTTTAACTGCTACACCATTAACACAGGATATGAAAGACCTGAGTACATTTAAATTATTTAATTGTGAAGAGGGCAAGCCGACAGTAAAATACGATTATGATTCTGCTGTTAATGATAAGGTCTTGGTTCCCTATGTAGCAGATATTATTGAAACAAAAGTTCTTTCACTTGGAATTGAAGGGAAAAAGTTGAATAAAGATTTACAACAGGCACTTAAATTACAAGAAGAAGAACCTGAAAAATTTCAAACTCCCGGATCAAAGTTTGAGAGATTTTTTACAGATGAAAAAACGAACGAATTAATAATCAGAGAATTTATTGATAGATGTTATAAATCTGATGATAAAAGACCTTGCAAAACTATCTTTTTTTGTGCAAGTGTTAAACATGCAGAAGTTATGGAAAGATTGTTCCAAAAATTATATCCATTATTAGCTAAGGATGTTAAGGTAATAACTTCTGATAAAGCAAGGTATATGGATGAGGTAAAAAGATTTGGAAAAAGGGATAGCCTGCGAATTGCTTTATCTGTAGGAGTTTTAGACACCGGAGTTGATGTTCCAGAGATTATGAATTTGGTATTTGTTAAACCAGTTATTTCTCCTATAAGATTCTGGCAAATGTTAGGGAGAGGAACTAGAAACCTTGAAGCTTGTGAAAATAGGGAATGGCTTCCAACAAATACTCAAGGACAGCACTCAAAAGAAGATTTTTTGATACTTGATTTTAAATTTGGAGACTGGTCAAATGTTTTACAGCACAAACTAGATGTTTCAAAACAAAGATCTTCTGGAACAGATGCAAAAACAAGAATCTTTTTAGAACAGATTGATGCTCTTGAGAAAAAACTAAGTGATAAAGAAAAGAAAATCGTTGAGAAACAAATTAGAGATACTGTAAAAGGGATAGATATTGAATCTCCTTTAGTCATTGAAAAGAAAGAGATGATTAAAAAAATTGTTTCTTCTAAATTTGATCTAAAAGATCATATAAAAGAGCTAAGAGAAGAGGTGACTCCACTTTTGATATATTCTCCTTCAGAAAATGCTAAGGTTTATTCTTTTATATCTAAATGTGTCAAACTATTTGATTATATAAAAAATGATGATAAAGAAAAGGTTGGAAAAGTTCAAGATTTTGTAATTAAGAAAGCTGAGGGGATTTGGGATAAGAATATCGATGCCATAAAAGAAAAAAGGGGAAACTTGATTAAAATACAACAAGAGCCTTTTTGGGAAGAAATTACTTTTGAGGATGTAGATTTTTTAATTAGAGACATTGCTCCTTTGATGATATTTTATGAAGAGGAAAGAAAAAACATGATTAAGATTAATGCACCTGATATGGTCATGAAAGTCGAGAAGGAAGTTATGGAAATAAAAGAAGATCAGGAATTTAAGGAGTTCATAGAAACAAGTCCTTTAATGAAAAAAATAAAAGATGGTGATGGAGTTACTTCTAAAGAGCTTTTGAAGATTGAGCTAAAACTGAAAGAATTTAATCCTGCACTCACAATAGAAAATATTCAGCAAAGTGAAGATTTTATTCTGTTTTTGAGAAACTTAATCGAGATAAAAGATTTGCCAGATCCTCAAGAGATGATTAAATGGGAATTTGATAAATTCGTTGCAGACAAAAATCAGCATTATAATTCTGAACAACTTAAATTTTTAAGATTGTTGGAGCAAGTTTTTGTAAGGGCTAAACATATTGAACTTAAGAATTTAGCAGAGCATCCTTTAGCAGATGCAAGGCCTGTTGATATTTTCACTGTTAAACAACTTCAAAATATTGTCCAAAGGTGTAACGATCTAAAGTGGAAATAGTTCATAAAAATAACAATTTATGAACAAAAAGATGTATACACCTTTTTGGAGTATACAAATCCTTAAATAGTCTTATTTGTTCTAATTCGTATGGTACTGAAAGACAATTCGTTAAGTGGTGAGGAGAGAAGGATAGTTTCTACAAGGTTGTATATGAGTGAATTTCTTATTTTTAAGAGACTTTGTAAAAGCGAAAGCAAAGCAATAAATGAAAAGTTAAGAGAAATGATTCGAAAAGAAATAAAGTTGGAGGATGGAGAATGAGCGAAGATTACTATGTCTTTTCTGATGAAAGAGGTCATCGTTGCGATAGTAGATTATACCTTCGTTCTTGGATAATTTTATCAGAAAAAGAATTAATGAAATTAAAAAATAAGATAGATTTACTGAAAAAGAAATGTGGAAAGAAATCAGAGTTAAAATATAGTTCTGGGCATGATTATAATATTTTTATGGATTTAGATTTTGATGTTTATTTCACAATAACTTTTTGTGAAGATTTCAATGAGAGAAATTTTGATCTAATAAAAGAATTAGATCAAAAAGAGAATTCTTTTTTTAATTTTAGAGAGAAAAATATCAAGGAGAAGATTGTGAATACAATAAAACATTCGATTTTTCTTAATATCTACGAATTTTATCATCTTGAGAATTTTATCAAATTTTTAGATAAGAGGTATGAAAATAAAAAAATCTTCTTTTTTATAGATAGTCCTCAATATCAAAATAGAGACTGGGAAGAAATGTTTTCTGAGTTGAAGTCAAAAGAAAATTTAAAGATTGTGAATAGGAGTGAGGATTTTGAAGGCATACAATTTGCGGATGTTCTTGCAGGATCTATGGAAAAAATATTAACTAAGGTGGAATCTGATTCCTCTTTAAATGATTTTGAGAAGTTTTTAGTTACCAAATTTAGTCAGCAAAACGGATCAGAAAAAAGATTTTTGAACAATCCTCAAATTATTTTTTGGGATATAAAATACGAAGAACTTGTTCAAAAAATAAATAATTTAATTGGAGACTCTTGAAATGGAAAATAAAACCTCCGATTTAGTTGAATTTGAAGAACCCAGAGGAGAATTGATTTTTGAACTTAGAAAGATTATGCTCGATCATAAAATCTGGCCATCCAAACTATTTATTGTTGGCAAAAAGAGATATTTATTGGTTTATCAAAATATTACAAGCGAAGGAAATCATGTAGAGGATTTTGGGGCAATTAAGCCGTCTCATTTGAAAAGAGGAGATGTTTTAGATTCTTTTTCTAAGATAGAGTTAATTGTTAGTGAGATAATTGAAGCAAAAATCGTGGGGGAGGGCAAGGAAAAACAAAAATTCTCTGAGCTTAGTGAAAAAATAGATTTAACTCAAAAAATTCATTTATTAAAATCTTGGAAATTGATTGGTCAAGAAACATTTGAACTTTTGCATAAGATGAAAGCAGTTAGAAATTTGCTTGCACATTCATGGCATATAAAAAACGTTATTTACGGTAAGGATAAAACACTAGAAACAAATTTTCTCAAATTTCAAAATGATTTAAAATTAATCTGGAACAGACTTATTAATGTTTATGATTCCGTAAGACCTCAAAATAAAGAACTTGAAAAAACATTAACTGAAATAAAAAAGGTTATAAGTCAAAAATGAAAACTAAGCAACAAACAACAAACTGGAAAGAATTTGAACTTGGAGAAATTTTAAGTTATGAACAACCAACAAAGTATATTGTGGAATCTACAGATTATGATGATAGCTACGAAACACCAGTATTAACTGCAGGAAAATCATTCTTGCTAGGACATACAAATGAGACAAAAGGAATTTATGAAAATCCTCCAGTTATTATTTTTGATGATTTTACAACAGCAAATAAATATGTAGACTTTAAATTTAAAGTTAAATCAAGTGCCATGAAATTATTAACACCGGTTAATGAAGATATTAATTTGAAATATGTTTTTTCCATGATGCAATCATTAAAATTTAATTATGATACCCACAAGAGATATTATCTATCAGTATACCAATATCTAAAGATTTCTCTTCCAATTCTTTCCGACGGTACGCCAGATATGAAAGAGCAAGAAAGAATAGTCGAGATTTTAGAAAAAGCTCAGAGGTTAAAAGACAAAGGGAAAAAGGCGGAAGAATTATGTGGTGAGTATTTGAAAAGTATCTTTTACGAAATGTGTTATGATCAGGAGGGTGAGGGAAAAAGTTTTTTTAAGGGTTTTGATAGCACTACTGGAAAATTC
>DAOWGX010000021.1 GCA_030641715.1 Nanobdellota archaeon | reverse complement strand
TTCTCCTCGAGAAAATCACTCAAAGCAGAAGTCGCCATCGACTCAATAATTCCCTTAATCTCGCCGTTCCCTAACTTTGTCTTCGTCTGACCCTCAAACTGTGGCTCCGACATCTTCAAAGAAATAACCGCCGTAATCCCCTCACGAACATCATCTCCCGTCAACTTCTGCCCCTTCTTTAAAACTCCCTTTTTAGTCCCATAATCATTAATCACCCTCGTCAAAGCCGACTTCAAACCCGCGACATGCGTCCCACCCTCGATAGTATTAATCGTATTAACAAACCCCTGTATATTCTCATTAAACGAATCCGAATACTGAATCGCAACCTCTGCAACAGTCCCGCTGTCATCCCTCTTAAAATAAATCGGCTTCTGATGAATCGGAGTCCGCGTTTTATTCAACCACTTAACAAACTCTATCAAACCACCCTCATAATAAAAAATTTCCTTCTTTTCCTTCTCTCCCCGTAAATCACTAAAAATAATCTTCAAACCCGCATTCAAAAAACAAGTCTCTCTGAATCTTATAGCTAAAGTTTTATAATCAAAATCCACCGTCGAGAAAATCGAATCATCCGGCATAAAAGTAACCACAGTTCCATGACTTCCTGCATCAGCATTCCCAACAATTTTCATATCCGCCTTAGGTTTGCCTTCCGAATAAGACTGAGCATAAACCTTCCCACCCTTAGTCACCTCAACAGTCATGTCCTTAGACAAAGCCGAAACAACCGAAATACCGACGCCGTGCAACCCTCCCGAAACCGCATAAGACTTATTATCAAACTTACCTCCAGCATGCAACTTCGTAACAATAATTTCCATCGCCGGTCTTTTGTAAACAGGATGAAGATCGACAGGCATCCCCCTACCGTCGTCGCGAACCGTCACAGAGCCATCCTTATTAACCCTAATATCAATCACAGAACAAACTCCCGCCATGTGCTCATCAACGGAATTATCCACAACCTCATAAACAAGATGATGAAGCCCATACTTATCAGTAGAACCAATATACATGCTCGGCCTCTTTCTAACCGCCTCGAGACCTTCCAAAACAGTAATATCCTTTGCTGAATAATCTTTATTAGTCATAATTAATCCTCTTTATACAACCAAAAAACGATTATCCTTTATAAACATTTAGGTGTGAAAAATCAAATTTATCGACGCTGATAAAAAAAGAAGAAAGAAATTATCTTTCAAATAAAGAAACAACTCCCCCAATCCCTAGACCAACTAGAGTTGCTAAAAGTGCCACAATAACAATCGTTGGTGTAATATTTGAAATAGTCTTAATCAAAAATAACACAAACCCAATTGTTCCAACCGAAAATCCCCAAAGCAAAGTTCTTTGTTTAATTTTCTTATTTATCCATGTTGCAATTACCGGAACGGCTAAGACTACTAAAACCGCTACAAAAATATACGAACCAATTATTAAATTCTGAATCAAAACAGAAATAATAGCACCAAGAACCGCAAAGATAAAAATAACTTTCCTAATATTTTTCACAATAGTCTTTTTATCCCACTCAAAAAAGTCTTGCACGATTGCCGAAGATCCAGTAAAAATATAGGTATCCAACGAACTCATAATCGCCGCAAACAATAACACAACAGATAATCCTAATAGTCCAGTAGGTAATAAATTAGCAAACCCATGTATCAAAGCCAAATCTGGATCAACTCCTGG
Source organism: Nanobdellota archaeon (assembly GCA_030641715.1). Lineage (GTDB taxonomy): Archaea > Nanobdellota > Nanobdellia > Pacearchaeales > GW2011-AR1 > JAGVXH01. Next base: position 35,474 of record DAOWGX010000021.1, on the reverse strand, counting down.
AAATTTAATCTTAACAGTCAATGCAATTAAAGCTAAGAAAAATGCAACAACTGCAAACATAATTGAAGATAATAATAATCCATTTCTCAAAGTCTTTCTATTTTTCGAAGAATAAACTCTCTGCCATAACTCTGGCATCGCAAATGGAAATAATAATCCCATCAAAAAGAACCCAACAATAGTGCCGACATCCGCCCTAAAAATATTCCATTCGGAAACAGGAATTAAAGAACCATTAAACAACAATAACGCTAGCATTACAAGAATAAAAATTATAGCGATATATTGTAAAACATCTGTTTTAACAACTGCCTTAAACCCCCCCATCAAAAGATAAGCCAAAATAACAAACATTATAATAAGCGTGCATAACCAAAATGCCCAACCACTAAAAAACATAAACAATTTTGTTCCAGCAATTAAGTTAATAACAAAAAATCCAAACATCATAAAAATAGAAAGTAAAGATGCAAAAATCGCGGATTTCTTTCCATAATTATACTTAAAATAATCTGCAAGAGTATAAAATTTTTGTTTGGAATTTTCCTTTAATTTTAAAGCAAACGGAAGAAACATCAATATACCAATAACCATTCCAACAAAATACCAAATCGCTGAAAAACCCCAAAGATAAACAAGTGCAACAAAAGCCATCAAAATAGCTCCAGTCTTACTCGCATTAATCGTAGCCATAGTAGACAATGTTCCCAGTTTCCTCTCGGCAATCAAATAATCTTCATCTTTCTGTTTCCTTGAACTAAAATAACCAATAATAAGTAATACAGCAAAATAAACAAAAATCAAAACAAAATCCAAAGTAGACAACATCACCATATCTCATAAACAAAAGGATTATTTATAAATATTTAGATAAAAAATAAAATTTGAACAACTACTTCTTCTTCCCAGCCTTAACAACCTCGGACTTCTTCACCCACTCAGTCTTCTTAGCAAGCCGACCCATCTCCGAATTCTTCCGACATTTCGAAGAACAATAATACTTCACAGAACTATCCTTCTGAACCACTGTAGTCCCCTTAGGAAAATTATACGCGCTTTTACAAAACGAACAAACTGGCATCAGTCCCTACCCCCCTTATTTATCTTCTTAAACAATCGCCTCGCCTCAATCTCCGTTTCCCTCAACATCAAAATATCCCTTTTCTTAATCGGACCCAAAACGTTCCTTCTCATAGACTTCCCACGATTCTTCCCCTGCAAAATCTTACACTTAACCTGAATAATCTCACCACGAGTTCCAGTCCTTCCAAGAATAGCCTCGACAATAGCAGGAACAACGCCCTCATCGGTCAACCTCTCCGAACCCTTCGACCCGCCCGACTTCTTCTCTTGTTTCTTTTCCGGTTTCTTCTTATCTGGTTTAGCCATTTTTATTATAGAAAGGGTAAATTAATTTATAGAATCCAGTTTAGCCTCGCCCTCTTGCATAACAGCAACCGCAGCCGTAGGCCTATTAATTCCAACCGAGATTCCCAATTTCTCCCGTGAATCAACTTCGACAAACTTAATATTTTTCTCCTTGCAAAGAATCGGTAAATGTTGTGTCAATTCTTTTGGATCAACATCACTAGCAAAAACAACAAGTTTAGCAACACCTCGTTCAACAGCCTTAGTAACCTCGTTCACACCCTTGTCAACTTTCCCGGTCTTAGCCGCTTTCTCAACAATATCATATGTGGATGCCATTTTTATATTTTAATTCCAAGAAGCCCCTCAGGATTTACCTTCATTGGTATAATTAATGTGAAAATTTGATTTATAAAACTATCGGAGAAATATTTAGAAATCAAAAACTAAAGATCCCTCCGAGCACATTCATAACTATATAAATCCCGCACTATCTTAAAAGTAATGGAGATAAATCAAAAAACACTAAAACAAGTTACATACGAACATCTTAAACCAGACGAACTAAGACAAGCCGAAATACCTGCAGAATTTATAAGTGCTGCGAGAATAGATGTTAAAAGTAAATATCTCGGTTGCAACTATGGTCTTTTCTATGTTAATTATCAAGATAAATTCGAGCTAAGTGTTGCAGATGGCGAGGACATATTATTCATTTCAAGACCTCCTGTCCGCAAAAGGATAGAAGATATATTAAAAACAAAAGTCAAGAAAGGCACGAATACAATAAGCTTAAAAAAAGCTATGAACTCTGAAAATATCGCAGAATTCACAGAGAAATGTAAAAAGTACTTTAAAAAAGTAGAAATAGCAAAGCTATACTTATGGGAGATAGAAAAAGGCAAACTTCTAGAAGAAAAAATATCAAAAATCTACAATCCACAATGGTTTTTTGAAAAATACGCACCAACCAAAGATAGAGATTAACCCTTTATTAAATTTCCAGTATACCTCTTCTTAAACTCATCAAAAAACCAACTAAAATCCGAAACCCCTAAAACCGCCTCTCCCCTCCTCGAACTTTTCAAAGATTCAACGACCTCTCCAGAACAAAAATAATCATAATAAAAAATCAACTTCCTATCCCTCAACAAATACTCCCAATCTCCCAAATCATTTCTTCTTGGTACAATCTTATCCCTATTTGCACCGACAAATTCCCCCCAAGAACACTTCCCCAAATCAATGTTCAAATGCTTCTCTAAATACCTATTCGGAAAGATTCCCTCATTGAATATAAAAACATCGTCCATAAAAAAACCAACTACCCCCCTATTAATAGATTTTGTTTCTTAAGAAAAGTATCGTATACTTGTATTGTTTTTCGGAGAATTGAAGGTCTTAACCAAGGTTCTGCCTTTTCCAACCGTCTTTCCACAACTTCTGGATGATACCTTTTATCCATAATCTCCCGATAAGATCTATCAAACTCTGATTCCACCTTATTTCTCAAGAAAGAATATTTTTCTCCTAACCTAGAGTAATCATCAACCATTTTATCAATTGAATTTTTCCATTTGCCTGCTCCTTCTCTAATCCCTTGTACCTTTTTTTCAAAAGTCATATCGGGATATATTCATCCTTGAATTTAAATGTTTCTAAAATTTTTTACTTCCAACTAACCTCAACCTCATCAGTCCTTTCCCTCGGTGCAATATCCACCATCCCCAAATCCTTCTCAAATATCCCTGCCTTAAACATCTTCAATCCCAAATACGCAATCATCCCCGCGTTATCGACGAGCAACGACCTATCAGGACAAAAAAACTTCACCCCCCTTTCCTCGCACATAATCTTACACATCTCCTGCAACCTTGAATTACAAGCAACCCCCCCACCCAGCAACAACTCTTTCTTCCCAGTATGCGCCAACGCCCTCTCCGCAGCCTCGACCAACATCGCAAAAACAACTTCCTGCATCGAATACGACAAATCCCTAATATCAAAACCCTTATCCAATAAATTCTTCAATTTCGTCTGCAACCCAGAAAACGCAACATCCATTCCCTTAATCGAATAAGGTAACTCAATTAATTTAGATTTATTCTCACACGCCTCCGCCAACTTCTGAATCTTCGGGCCTCCGGGAAAACCCAGCCCCGCATACCTCGCAAACGTATCAATAAAATTCCCAACACCCAAATCCAAAGTCTCGCCAAAAACTCGATACCTCCCAGATTCATAGGCAACTATTTGAGTATTCGCCCCCGATGCATAAAGCATAACAGGGTCCTTCGCCCCGACGCTGTCACCAATCTCAAGATGGGCAACACAATGATTAACACAGACGACAGGGACATTTAATCTTCTCGCAAGTTTCTTAACAAACTCCATACCTTCAAGCAAACACGGTGCCAAACCCGGAGCATTCGAAAAAGCAATAACCCTAACCTGATTCTCAACAATTCCAGCTTCCTTAAGTGCCTTCTCAAAAAGCCCATCCGCAACCTCGCTATGATGCTTCCTAACCTCAATAGGAATCATCCCTCCACTTTCCGTAACATAACTATCACTAACATTCGACAAAATTTTAGGCTCAGCAGAGTCACCTGCCCTAGCAGGTTCTCGTGCCCAATCCAACGGGGTATGCCCATTTGGGACGCCGTCCCAATCCACAACAGCAACGCCAAAAGTATGCGCCGTCGATTCGATTCCCAAAACATAATCTTCCATAGATTAACAACAAAATAGAAATTTAAAAAACTACGCAATAAGACTTCTAACTAACCTTAAATCTCTTTCAGTCTTTGCAACATCAGCCGTGACTTCCAAAGTAACCTCTGCATCCTCAGGAAACAAATCCAAAATCTCTTTCAGAGGAATATTCGAATCATCAAAAGACAAATGCGTCTCGCTTTCTTCGCAAATTTTCTGCCCACCAATATGATAAAAACAGGTCTCAACATAAAAAAATTTCTTACTACAGACATAAAATCAATCTCCAGTTCCTCCGCAGTATGGATTGCATGATTAATATCAAAACAAAGACCTCTGCCAGTCTTAGAAACAAAATCCTTCACGTCAGAAAACTCTGAACAAAGAAAAGGTTTCGGAGGGATATTCTCAAAAATAACTCTATTATCTAAGTCCTGAAAGAAACCTACAGACTGCTCAAGTGAAAATTCCCGGATGCAAAATTATTTTCTTAGCATCAAAACAATCAGCGAGACTAATCGCTAAATTTATCGACGCTAAATTTTTCTCAAACAAGTTTTTATCCGCTGCATTAATACCAAAAGAATGATGCATAGCATGAATAACAATCGGCAATGGATAATCTTCCAAAAAAGAATAATCCTTTCCCTCAATTGCCATCACCTCCAAAAAATCCGCTTTATCTTTAAAATAATCAGCAAATTCTGCATTATAAAATATCTCTACTCCAATTTTCATAAGAAGTTCAATAAAATTACGTTTAAAAAAACTAATCGAAGCACAAAATTATATATACCAGAACAACTTCTCTAGATCATGGCTGTTGAAAAAGAAAAATCATTCAGAGATTTTATTAAAATGGTTTCACCAGGAACACTATTGAGAACTGTTATCGAAGACGTCGTTAGATCTGGACTCGGAGCGATGATTGTCTTAGACGCAAAAGAACTCCATACCCAGAACATCATCGAGGGTGGCTTTCGAATTAACAGTCGTTTAACCCCACAAAAACTTTTCGAATTGTGTAAAATGGATGGGGCAATCGTCATTTCCAAAGACTTCAAACGAATCCTTTACGCAAACATACTTATGACACCCGATAGCTCAATTCATTCAACCGAAACTGGAACAAGACACAAAGCTGCAGAGCGAACCGCAAAACAAGCCCCCACATTCGTCATCGCAGTCTCTGAAAGAAAAAAGAAAACGACGCTCTACTACGGTTCATCCCGATATCATCTAAAATCAACCGACGAAATCATAAGAAGTCTTAGTTCAACACTTCAAGTCCTCGAGAAACAAAGAGAAATGTTAAATGAACAACTCAACAACTTGAATATCCTTGAAATGTCCGAATTAGTTTCCATCAGCGACGTATGCAAGGTAATCCAAAGAACTGAAATGATACTAAAAATATCAGAATCGATAAAACGAAACTTCACAGAACTCGGGAGGGAAGGAAACATAATGCATATGAGATATCGAGAGCTTATTCGGGGCGTTGAAAAAACCGGAGAGGAAATTATTAGAGACTACGCAACCCTATCACTCAAACGATCCAAAACACTATTATCGAATCTAACTTTTGACGGACTTCTCGACACAAAATCGATTGCAAGACTCATTCTCGAAAAACCAATCGAAGAAAGTATTTCTCCAAAAGGATTCAGATTCCTCACGCATCTAACACTTTCCGAAAAAGAAAATTCATTGATAGTAAAACAGTTCAAAAATTTGAAAAATATCCTTAAAGTAGATTCTTCCGAACTTGAGCCCATATTAAAAAACAGGACAAGCATAATCATAGAAGAAATCAGAAATCTTCGAGAACAAGTTTTAAATGGGAAGGTAATCTGCTAATGCTCTCCTTAGAACAACTCCAAGAAATTCGAGACCACCTTGAAGCCTCCCAAAACCCTCTATTCTTCTTCGACAACGACGTGGACGGACTCTGCGCCTTCTTGATCTTGCAACGAGCAATCGGACGCGGACGAGGCATTGCAATCAAATCGTTTCCAGACCTCAAAGAACAATACCTAAAAAAAGTTGAAGAATTAAATCCTGACGCAATCTTCATTCTAGACAAGCCCGAATTAAGCAAAGAATTCGCAGAAGGCGTAGAAGAAAAAAGTATACCTATCATTTGGATAGATCATCACGAAACTAAAACTTCCAAAGAAATAATAAAAAAAACATCTTACTTTAATTCCCTGCCCTCAGCAGAACCTACAACCTACATCGCACAAAAAATTTTCAATAAACAAGAAGATTTATGGCTCGCAATAATCGGATGTATCGGAGACGTTTATATGCCTGACTTCGCAGAAAAGTTCTCAAAAGAAAATCCCGAGTTATTAAATTCTCAACTTTCAGCATTCAACGCACTCCACTCTAGCGAAATCGGAAGAATGGTTCAAATGTTAAACTTCGGATTGATGGACTCCATAACCAACGTCGTCAAACTAGTTAAATATTTATTCAAAGCAAAAAACGCATACGACCTTCTCGAAGAAAACCAATACACAAAACAATTCCACAAAAGATATTCACAACTCAACGAATTTTATAACAAACAGATTAACAAAGCAGAAACAAATTTCGATTCAAAATCTCCAGTTCTTTTTTTCTCCTATTCAGGCGACACATCAATGTCCTCTGAAATCTCAAACAAACTCTATTATAATCACAAAGACAAATTAATAATCGTCGCATTTAAACGACCCGAAAAAGTAAACATCTCCATCCGTGGAGAAAATGCCCTCAAGATAACAAAAGAAGCAATCAAAAATATCGAAAACGCAACTGGAGGCGGACACGAAAACGCAACAGGTGCCATGGTGCCAATAGACGACTTTGAAAATTTTAAAGAGAATATCAAAAAAATAACCCAATAGAAAACATTAAAAACCATTCAGAACTCTTTCTAGAATTATGAATCCACTAGAATCCCAAGCTATTCCAATTAAATAATTCTCCTAGTGAAAACTCCCTTATCTAAAATGTTGCTAATTAAAGTACCTGGTAAAAATGGTCTAGGAATGACCGATGGCGTAGAAGATGCTCCGAACAAAATCCTAGAAGAATATTCCAACATAAAAGAAATTAAACTTAATCCCTCAGATATAGAAGAACAAGAAAATACAATTTACAAGGAATCTGAAAAGATAATCAACCAAAAACCTTTCTTTATCGGAGGCGACCATTCAATCAGTTACCCCTTAGCCAAAAGATTCATAGAATCCACCGAAAATCCCGGAATCATAATTCTCGATGCCCACCCAGACCTCATGCCTCCTACACAAAATCCAACTCATGAAGAATGGCTTTCCGCAACAATCAAAGAAACAAAAATTAAACCTGATAACATTCTTCTAATCGGAGCAAGAAACATAGACTCTGCAGAAAAAGAATACCCAATAAAAACAATCGCAATCCAAGATCTATCTAATTACAACGAAAAGATAAAAGAATTCGTAACCGGCAAAAACATCTACCTCTCCATAGACATAGATTTCTTCGATTCAACTATCGCACCTGCTACAGGCTATCCAGAAAAAGAAGGTGCCACGAAACAGCAAGGATTAAATCTAATAAAAAATATCCTTCAAACAAAAAAAGTACGAGCAGCAGATTTAGTAGAAATAAATCCTTCAAAACCGGGAGCAGAACAGACAATCAGGCTTGCAAAAGAAATAATCAAAACATTCGAGGAGGTCAACTGGTAAATGAAAAAAGTTAAAGATTTTACATGGAAACAAAATATGACTGTCGGAGAATTAGTCAGTGCATTTGGAAATTTGGGATATCAAGCAATTGAACTCTCAGAAGCCGAGAAAGTAATCCTCAAGATGAAAAGAAACGGTGCAAAAATTTTCCTAACCTTCACTTCAAATATGGTAACATCTGGATTAAGAGGATTCTTCGCACAATTATGTAAATTAAAAATCCCAAACATTCTCGTAACAACCTCTGGCTCAATCGAAGAAGACATAATGAAATCTCTCGGAGAAGAATTCGAAATAACAAATTTCAATGCAGACGACACAGCTCTCCATGAGAAAGGAGAAAACCGAGTCGGCAATCTGATAATCCGAAATGAATCTTATATGAAATTTGAAGACTTGATGAAAGAATATCTAACGAGGGTATACCAAAAACAAAAGAGGATCTCAACATCAAACTTACTCAAGGAAATCGGACTAATGATCAAAGATGAAAACTCAATCCTTTACCAAGCCGCAAAAAACAACATCCCAATCTACTGTCCTGGAATCGCAGACTCCTCATTCGGATTTCAACTTTTCATGTTCCAGCAAAAAAACCCTGACTTTATCGTCGATACAATCAAAGACATGGAAAGAGTCACGACAGATTTATCATTCGATGAAAAAAAAGGTTTAATCTCATTGGGAGGCTCAACATCAAAACACTACGCAATCTTCGCCGCACTTCTCTCAGGAGGATTTGACTACGCGGTATACCTAACAACTTCCCATGCCTCATCAGGTTCGCTCTCAGGCGCAACAACTCAAGAAGCGAAATCTTGGGGGAAACTAAAAGACGACGCAGAGGCTGCAACAGTAAATGGCGATGTCTGTATTACTTTCCCATTAATCATGGTCTCGGCTTTAGATAAAATGAAAAAAGAGGGATTGATAGAATGACTAACGCACACTTCACCCTCTCAAAATCAAAACTTCTCACACAAGTAAAAACATTAGAAGATTTAGGTTTAGAAATTTCTTACTCCTATAAAACAAACAGAGAAATCGGCAACTCCCTCCAAGAGCTCTGCCCAAACATAAACTTCTCAATCCACGCAAAAGAAGAAATCGAAATGATAAAAGACAAAGAAAAAATCTCCTTCTTCACCCAAGCCGAATCAATAAAAGAGCTAAAAGAAATAATTTCAAAAGGAATTAAAACCTTCGTCATCGACAACGAAACAGACTTAGAAAGGATCCTCGAAGCAATAAAAGAAATAGGAGTTGGGATAAACCTCTCCCTCCGAATGAAATTCCAAGAACATCGAATCGGGACAGGGAAATATTTTGTCTATGGAATGCCTTCGAAAAAAATAAACGAAATAGTCTCAAAAATAAAAAACAACCCTCTAATAAAAAATTTAGGAATCCATATCCATCGAAAATCTCAAAACACTTCGGAATGGGAAATCCAAGAAGAACTCGAAGACTCCCTGACAAAAGAATCTTTAGAAAAAATAAACACCATCAACCTCGGGGGTGGACTCCCAACAATCTACCGCGCGTATACCTCAAAAGTTCTTCCTTACATCTTCCAAAAAATAACTAACACAAAAAACTTTCTCGAACAACACAATATAAAAACGATAATTGAACCGGGAAGATTCCTAGCAGCCCCTTCAATAAAATTAATAACCAAAATAATTCAAATCCAAAATAAAAATATAATCATCAACACAACAATCTACAACTGCGCCCTTGACAACACGCTAACAAACACAAAAATGCTAATCGAACAAGAACTCTCCGACGACCAAGAAGGAAATTATTATTTAATCAAGGGGAACTCTCCGACGCGGGACGACATATTTAGATACAAAGTAAAATTAAGCAATCCAAAAATCGGAGATAAAGTTATTTTTCTCAACGCTGGTGCATACAATTACACGACAGATTTTTTTGGGTACAAGAAACTTGAGACGAAGATTTTGGATTAGTTTAAAAGAGTTTTAATTTTAAGAGAGTAACATTTTTAAATAACTACTACTTATTAAAATAAAATGAAAGAAGTTAATGGTTATATCAGATTTGAAAAAGAAATAGAATGTTCACATGACTCTAATTTGTTTGTAATTGTCGATCGTGATAAAATCGATTATAAAAAAGTTGTGAAACCTCTCGAAGCTATAATTCAAGAGGACGCAAAAAAGATAAATGATTTCTATAAAAAGAGACATAGTGGAAATAGAGCTAGTGCTAAGCCAAATATAGAAGAAAATGGTCCTATTATAGGACATCGTTTTACGATAGAAAGTGCCGGTTACTATAATAGTTTCCCTTCAGGAGATTTAAAACTAGATCCTAACATATTAAAGAAAAAGGTGGATGATGTAAGTAAAGATTATGGTTTATGGAAAGTTCCTTTTATTTGTTCTGATTTGTTATCATCTTATCAACTAGGAATAAACAGCACATTAAGAGCGTATGTCGACCTTCTTGCAACAAAGAAAAAGGGAAGGATATTTATTCCAAGCCATTTTAAGTTTGAAGGGTCTTTGAAAGACATTGTAGAATCAATAGAATATCTTGGAGTAAAACCAGGAGATATTTTGAAAGCAGAGAAAAACTTAAGAAAATTAAGAAAAAACGGTCATAAAAAATTTTTGTTTGAAAAAGCTATAAAACATGATATTGTTACTAATAATTATGGGGTGGGAAATAAAGGTAATGGACTATTGAAAGATATTTTTCCCAAGTTGGATAAAGATATAGAATTTTATCTTACACGGCCAATGATGATGCCTATGAATGAGAAAATTAAAATGGATTTTTCAGATTATTTTTTTGAGTTAGGAGATACTATCGACTATTTTACGGGGTCTGCTGACAAATTAGGTGGAAGTGAGAAAGGAGAAAAAATTGGAAAGAGCATCAGAAAAATATCACAGAATGAAAATCTACAAATTAAAGAATTATTTTATAGTATAGCCAGTAATATGATTTCTAAAGGAATAAGTAGGGGAGATATTCAGAATAACAAAGAAGTTATCACTCTAAGTAAAAAATTGCATGATAAGTATATACAACCACAAATTGATTTCTTGAAGGAAATTAATAAAGATATCGAAGATGAAAAGAACTGCGAAACTCAAAAAAGATTTGGAGGAAATTAGAGGAAAATGCTAAAATAACATGGGAAAGATAAACAGGCGTCTAAGAGTTTGGAAAGAAGACATAATAATTAACGGGCAACAAGACAGGTCTTTAAGAAAATTCCTATCAAAACATCTTGTCAAAAAAGAACACTTCGACAATGCCATAGATCATGGCTTAATTGACAAAAAATATCATTTGACTTCCAAGGGAAATGAATACTTAGGAAACATAATTACTAATCTTGAAGAATTAACGCAAAAGCATTATCTGCCTGTTATCATTATGACAAGAAATGCTACATCTAATCTCCAACTTTTAGATTATCTTTGTGATTGTGCATTTTATCTAAATATGGCACACAATAATAAAACTAGTCGTGCCCCCGTATGGGAAATAGGCAAGAAAATAAATAAGATTGGAAAAACAAAGAGCATAGATTATCATGAGTTATATGCAGGTCTTGCTTCTTATGTACTAGACAAAGGAATAAAAGATGAAAGCATTATTCGTAGATATAATAGAATTAAGGTTAATGAGTATCACGAAAAATCAAAAGACTTAGTAAACTTTCTAAAACCTCGATAAATAAATATCTATCCCACACTACCAACTTATCATTTTCGCTTCCCTTCTAACATACTGAAACTCATCCATCAACTCATAAACTTCAATCGACGACTCAACCTGGTCATCAAAATACCGAACCTGGTACTCCCGCTCATTCGCCGGATTAAAAACCTCCACAATCATCTCCTTCGTATCCCCATGATCCTGAAACAAAAAATGCTTATCCACCCTCATCTCCTTCTCATTAATCCAAAGCTTATCGCCTTCCTTCAACTTCCCAATCGGCTTAGATCGTTTTTTAATTTCCATCATACTAATAATACGCTCTTAGAATTTATAAAGATTTAGTAACTCTTCTCTAGACTTCCCTTTAAAACTCATAAATTGAAATTATTTCTCCTTGAGAAAGAGCCCGATCAAAAACCATCACTTCATCCATCTTGCCCTTCCAATAAGGTCCATCAGTTCCTCTACGTCCAAATATGTAGGGGTCCAATTGTGTACTCACAGGAAAAGTTGGAAAATATTCTCTCACCAAACTCCCATTTACATAGATAGAAGCTCTTCCAGTACTCTGTGATGCAGTCACAGCTACATGGAACCATTCTCCAAAGGTAACCGAACCAACCGGAGTATCAACATATTCTCCTGAAACCCTAAATTCAACTCTTATTCGATCACTATTCACAAAAAGAAAATCTAAACCTCTCTGGCTAGGGTCGCTTCTATAATCTCCGCCAATATGCTCCTTTCCACGATCATATTCCTCCTGAAAAACCCAGAATAAAAAAGTGACCTCATTTGGAGAATAAAAAGCTTGAGGTATTTCAATATAATCATCCACTCCATCAAAATTATATGCCTGGCCCACTATTCCGGTTGTTAAACTTGGTTCATATGCCGCAGTACTCTGCACCCCATCATTATTAAAACCTGAACTATCATCATAATTGCCTTCAAACTTCCACCATCCAACTGGTCCAGATTCATTATCATCTGAACTAGCCGTACAACCCGGGTCATTTGGATAATCTATAAAGGTATTCCCGTCATTATCAATTCCATCGTTACATTCTGTCACAACAGGATTAGTCTCATTATCATCTGAACTATCTATACAGCCTGGATCATTCGGATAATCTATAAAACTATCTCCATCGTTATCAAGCCCGTCACTACACTCAGTCAATACAAGTGTAGACTCATTATTATCTGAACTAGCCGTACAATCTGGATCATTCGGATAATCTATAAAACTATCTCCATCGTTATCAATTCCATCATTGCACTCTACAATAATTGGTGTAAACTCATCATCATCTGAACTATTTGAACAGCCACTATCACTTAAATCTATAAAACCATCTCCATCGTTATCAATTCCATCATTGCATTCTGTCACAACGGAAATGTTATCACTTTCCAACTCATAAATAATCCCTGAAACAGTTGAAATTATTCCTATAGGCATTATAATATCTGAAGTCACAGCCCCCTCTTTTTCACTACTCCCCACGATAAAAACCGGTACAACACTCACCGAATCTGGCTTACCATATTTACTTAAATTAAAAATATAAACCCTAGTCATTCCAGATTCTGGAGCCACGACAATACTCCCATAACTCGAACCATTTATAGAAAAGATAACTCTAGTTTTATTCATCCCCCCATCATCAACCTCTCGCTTAATCTGCACCATTGCAAGTTTCTTCTCAAGATCATAAGTTGTATAACCTCCCGAACTAACTATACTAACCATCCCATCCAAGCCAGAAAACTCCAAGCCTTCTTTAATCATTGGAACAATCGAAGTCCAAATAATAGCCACACCTGCAACGGTAACTAAGATTATTAAAACTGTAGCAACAACCGCAGAGATACCCCTTTTCCGAACAGCGTGAGGAAAACATGAAAGTCGCTCACGACTCACCTTCTTATTCATAAATAATATAACAAATTAATATATATAAATTAATCTAATAACTCTTCCCCACATAAACAACAACACCCGCCTTCTTCCCGCAGACAACACACTTTCCAACAACCTTCTCCCCAACATCCGCCCTCGTCCCCATCACCCGAGCCTCCAATTCCTTCTCAACAAACCCCGCACACTCAGCCCCTTCAACATCAGCCGAACAAAAAGCAAACCTAACAACCTTCCCCGAATTCAAAGCCTTCTTAACACCAACCTTGTCCTTGCACTCAACAACCTTCCCCTCAAAAAACTCATCAGCTCTTGCCAACAACCTAGAATCATATTCCGCCCCCAAATTCTTAATCGACTCCACCAAGTCCCCAACCTTAACCGAAACCCTCTCCCGACTATCCCTAATAAAAACCGTCACCTCACCATTCGCTAGTTCCTTCTCCCCAACCTCAACCCTAAACGGAACACCCTTCATCTCCCAATAAAAAAACTTCTCCCCAGACCGTTTATCCGAATCATCAACCCTCACATCAATATGCTCCCCAAATAAATCCTTCTGAATTTTCTCAACCATTTCCTTAACTTTCTTAGAATCCTCACCATAAAACGGAACCACAACAACCTGAACCGGTGCAATCGTATACGGTAAAACCAAACCATTATCATCGCCATGAACCGAAATCACCGACGCTAAAATTCTCGACATACAAGGACCATAACAAGTCAGCCACGGCGTCCTCTCCTTTTCAACCTCATTAACAAATTTCACATCAAACGCCTTAACAAAATGCTGACTAATCAAATGCGTCGACGGTTGTTGAATCACCTTTCCATCAGGCAAAATCGAATCACTCCCAATAGTATACTCCGCCCCTGGAAACTTATCCCACTGCGGTCTCCTCATCGGCAAAAACGGAACGCCAAAAATCTTATGCATAACCTCCTCAGTCATAACAATATCATCCCGAACCTGCGCCTCCGCATCCTTCTTTGTAGCAAACGCATCATGAGACTCAATCCAATGAAACTCCCTCGAACGAATCAACGGCCTCGTCGCCTTCGTCTCATTCCGAAAAACATTCGCCCTCTGATAAATCTTCAACGGCAAATCCCGATAACTCCGAATCCACAAATTATACATCTCATAAAACGCCGTCTCGCTCGTCGGTCTCAAAGCCAACCTCTCATCACCCTGCTTCTTATCCAGCCAAAAAACTTCCGGAGCAAAACCCTCAACATGACTCGACTCCCTCTTAAAATTCTTCTCAGGAATCACCGCCGGAAAAATCGCAGCCTCATGCCCCGTACACCGAAGAGCCGACTCATAAATCCGATACATCTTATCAATAATCCTCGCACCCCAAGGACGAATCACAACAAACCCCTTCACCCCATACCGCAAATCCACAATCTCCGCCTTGTTCAAAATCTCCGAGTACCACTCGGAAAAATTATTTGTTTTTGAAATATTAAATGTCGTTTTCTTTTTACTCATAAATAATATTAATCCTAAGCATATTTAAAACTAATGAAAATCGGTTCTAGTAAAATCCCTATAAAATAAGATAGACTCTGAAAAAATAAGAAAGTTTATAACGAATAAAGCCCTCCGCTACTTATCAAACTCCTAGAGAATCTTACGATTTGCAAATACGTTGCCACAGATATTCCATTAACGTAATCCTTTGGTTTTAGTCAAATTAGATATAAATTGTTCAACCGCATGTCAATTTCATTATAATACTTTTTATAAAGTCCTTCTTCAATCGCAGAAATTTCTTTGCGACATTTTTCTCGGAGGTATTCAATCGTAGAATCTGGATAACGCTCTTTTAAAACAGAATTAACTTCTTTGGAGATAATAGAATGTAAATTTTTCTTTCTTTCCTTAAGAGTATCAATATTACGCTGTATCTTTTCTTTTGTTACAAATAGATCAAGTATCGACATAAACAATCCCACCAAAAAGACTATTTAAAATTAATGAGAAACGGCTCTGATAGAACCGCCTGTGGGTTCGACGAGCTCGGGAAGAATCGAACTCCCATCCACAGGGCCGAAACCTGTTATTCTATCCATTAAACTACGAGCTCTGTTTTCGGCTCGTCGTTTCCATGAAACCTTGAAAAAGTTACTTTAAACTACGAGTTCAACAATATATAACCCCCGAATAGATTTATAAGATTAACTACTCCAAAAAATCAAGTTACAACAACAAATAAATACTCTTCCCCATTCAACAAAACATGATAAAACAAATAGTCCTGATAATGTTCATATTAGCTACATTAATATTTTCCTACTCCCTGATATGTCAAAATTTACCACAAGCACCCATCGAAATGAAACCTATCGAAACCACCTCCGAACCCATCACAACAATCAACTACGGACCCCCGCCAGTCTTCGAAGAAAATTTAAGATTCGACCACAACAACATTTCTTATTTTATCGAACCTTCTTGTTCAAACATCAGAACATCCTCGATGAAAGAAGCCCTCCAAATTTTTCAAGAAAAAATGGAGATAATTTCGTTTCATGAAATTGCCAATAAAAAAGCAGATATCTTAGTGGGTTGTTCTGAGAATTTCATAGAGCTTGGAGAAAATATTTTTGTAGCCGGAGAAGGAGGACCCACAAAAATCATGAATACAACTAATTTTAAAATAATCAAAGAAGGGAAAATTCTCTTATATGAAGACTCTCGTTGCGAACGCCCCGTCGTAGAAATTCACGAACTCTGCCACGTTTTTGGATTTGACCACACCTTAAACCCTAACGAAATTATGTACAACATCTCAAACTGCGATCAAAAGATTACCCAAGACATGATAGATCTTATTAAAAAACTTTATTCGATAAAACCATTACCTGACGCAAAAATCTCTAAACTTTCTGCAGTCAAGAAAGGACGATATCTAGATTTTAATATTACAGTTTTAAATGAGGGATTAACTGAAATCGAAGATATCAGTTTAACATTAATTGCAAAGAGAGATGTGATTGAAACACTTAATTTAAATTATATTGACGTTGGTTACACAAGGACTCTCAGCGCCACAAATATCAAATTACCCTCGATGAATATCGAAACTATCGATTTTGTCCTTGACTACGAATCCAAAGTAGAAGAGCTAAACGAAGAAAATAATGTTATTCAGATGACAATCTTGAGTTTCTAAAAATTTAAAAACTAATTTAAGATTTTTATCTTATGGAAGAGGAAAATTTAGAATATCTTAAAATACTCAAAGCATTAATGGAATTACCATTTCAAGTTGGAAAAACTCTCCTTGCAGATTTTTTAAATGGAGACTATAAAAACAAATCTGTAGTAAAAAATAATTTAGATGAATTATACAATTTTGGCAGCCTATGTTGGGACAAAAACAAGATTTATCAAGAAATTGATAAATTAATCACGAATGGCATGATAGAACTTTCGACAAGTGACTATAATCAATTTGTAAAAATCTTAAGGTTAACGATTAAAGGACAAAACGAAATTACACATCCAACTATGTCAAAAAAGGAACTAAAAAACAGGATTAAACTTAAACAGACTAAAGTTACCGAAGAAGATAAAGAAAAATTCAAAGCGCTCGAAAGTTTTCTTGGAGAATATAATAATAAACAAAAAAAAGCAATAATTTCCGAAGCGGGAAAAATTCTTTGCGTTGCAGGTGCGGGTTCTGGAAAAACAACCGTTCTCACTAAAAGAATAGAATTTTTGGTCAAATATCAAGGAGTGTCTCCAGAAAAAATTCTAGCGATTACATTCACGCGAAAAGCTCGACAAGAAATGGAAAAAAGACTTTATGAACTAAATATTAATAGTGTAAACGTACACACGTTTAACTCATTTTGTGAAAAAATTTTACAAAAACATGGTCATCAAATTTATGGTCGTCCAACTAAAGTTCAATCTTACACAGATAAAATTCTCGCGATGAATATGGCTCTTGAAAATTTAGGAATCGGTATGGAAGATGCTTTACAATCATATTTTACACCCCAGCAAAGAAAGTTCAAAACAGGGAACCAGTTAGCAAATAGTTTTATGAACGATTGTTTTTCAGTAATGGATTACTTTAAAGTAACTGGCGAAGAAGAATACGATTTTTCAAAAAACGTCGATATAAAAAATAGATATAACGCTAAGAGAGTTTATCAGATTATAAAGTATTTGAAAGAGCATATGCTAATGCAAGGACTTCGAGATTACACTGATCAAATTCTCGATGCAACGAAATTTTTAAAGAACAACATTCCAGAGATTCCAGAATTCGAATATATCCTCGTAGATGAATATCAAGATGTTAATGCAATGCAAGTAGAACTGATTCATCTTCTAAAACCAAAGAATTTTTTTGCCGTCGGTGATCCACGACAATCTATCTTCGGATGGAGGGGCGCAAACATCAATTATATTCTTAATTTTGAAAAAGACTATCCCAATTCGGAAATTATTCATCTAACAAAAAACTACCGAAGCGTTAGAGACATTGTAAAATTTATGAATCATTCTATCGAGAGTATGGGACTTCCAGACTTGGAGTATCATCAAGAATCAAAAGATGTAAAAATTAAGATTATTGATTTCGAATCTGAAGAAACTGAGAGAAATTTTATAATTAAAAAAATTTTAGAGTCCAAAGTTACAAGAGGAGAAATTTTTGTATTGGTAAGAACAAATCGACAGCTTCAGGAGATTTCACAGTTGATGAAAAAACAAGGAATTTCTCATATTGTCAAGACTGATGAAATTCAAAAACATACAGAAGGAACAATCAGCGACGTGACCTTGGCAACAATCCATGCCATTAAAGGTCTCGAAGCGAAAAAGATTTTCGTTGTTGGATGTAACGAACAAAATTTCCCATGCAAAGCTTCAGATCATCCTGCAATCGAGATGATTAAAACTGACGATTACAACAAGCTCGAAGAAGAAAGACGATTATTTTACGTCGCAATCTCGCGAGCAAAAGAAATTTTGTATTTGACTTACTCGGGAAAGAAAAGAACTTATTTTATCAACGACGAAATGTTAAAAATGATTGAAGGAAAATCCCTGCCCAAGCAAGATAAATCAGAATCAACTAACCCTAGAATCTTAGAAGAATTAGTCAGTTGGAGAAGCATCCTTAGTCACGAAAACAACGTCCCAGCCTATACAATTCTTAATAACAAAACAATAGAATTAATCTCACAAAAATTACCAACAACCGCGGAGGAACTTTCAAAAATTGACGGTATTGGTCCTTCAAAATTGATAAAATACGGGGCGAGAATTTTGGAAATAGTTGAGGAATATAGAAGAAAGTCATAAACATCTCTTAAACAGTCCCATGAAAATCACAAAAAACTAACACGCTCCCACCGGGATTTGAACCCGGGTCACTGCCGTGAAAGGGCAGCATCCTTGGCCACTAGACTACAGGAGCTCTTCTTAAGAAATTAATGTGCATATAAAAGCCTTTTGTTTACATGTTAAAAAATTAAGTTGTTAACTTTCAGAACTTAATTAAAAAACCATGATTATATCATAGCGCCGTCGCTGAGATCATGTTTAAATGCGCGGTTCCGTTGGGACAAATTGTAGTCATCGAACAGCCCATAACTGGGCTAGGTCAAAGCACTAGAGTAGTAGAATGGAACCCGCGTTTGATTTAAAATAGAAGATTTGAATTTTGGACTTCTAAAAATTAACCTTTATCTCCAGTTAAAGATATTTCTAAATGATGCTATAGCCCCCCAGACAGTTACAAAACCGATAGAAACTATTATAAGAAATCTTTCTAGCTTTAATTCCTTTGGAACGATTCCTAGGTAGAAATAACCACTGACTACAACGAAAATTGATACTGCAACACCAAGAGATAAGCTATTATTCTTTATACCATATAATGACAATAATTCTCTAATCAATATAAAGAGCCCGAAATTTATCAAAATTATGAAATTAATTGTAGCCAAATAAAAATAAAAATTGGAAAATCCATTCGAATTTATCGCGTTAATGAGGGGCCCTATTGTAAACATTAGGACGATTGTCATAATTAATAATGTGGGAATAGAAATTATCTTTGTCTTTTTTGCCAGGAAATTTTCCATGAGAAAATATAAACCCACTACTCCCGTTACAATCACTAACATAACAAGAACCATGGCATCACCCCCTATTGCCATAATATTCTTAGTAAAGATGGCCAAGGTTCCCGTAAGAATAAGTATTGATCCTATTAGTAATCTAGAAGCATTTTGCTCCCCAATCCCCGGCAAGATGTATTGCTTTATGCCTATCATCCAAAGTATAATCCCTCCGTTTACCAACCTATAATCAACAAAACCCCAAAATAAGAACAATAGTAGAATGAGAATTATCCAAAATACAATCTCTGTGAAATTATTGGCAAAAAAATCTCCAATTATCTTTGCATTCTTTTTTATACTCAGAACTGCCGAAGGAATATTCATAAGATTATTTAATTTTTTTAGTTTAAATAATTACACATAATGTTTTTTGTGAGATATTTTATTAGATTTTCCAAATATGTAGGATATAAAATTACACAAGCTATGAAAAGTACATGAGAAAATATATAAACATTCGTAATCTTCTCTCCTTGTATGTTATATAAGAATTTCGTAGTTAAAAATTTTAAGGGAATCCATAAAGTTAGCGTAGATTTGGACAGTGATCGAATTATTACTTTGGTTGGTTTAAATGAAAGTGGAAAAACCAGTGTTATGGAAGCAATAAATCTATTTTATCAAATGATTAAAGGAAACGAGCCACTGGAAGAATCTTTAAATATCTTCAGACCGAAAGGGACTGATTTTACGGGAGATATTTATGTCGAGTCCAATCTTGTATTTGAGAAAGAAGATATAGAAAAAATTAATGATTATTGGAAAAAAGAGTTAGGAAAAAGAACGTCTTTAGAAATTTCTAATGAATTTTCATATGCATTCAAATTTAATTTTAAATTACATAAATTCCAACAAACAAATATATCCTGTAGCTTTGATGCAAAAACATTATCATCGTCAAAATCTCTCTCTAAAACCGACAATGAAAGTTGGCAAAAACTTATAGATTTCATAAAAGGAGAACTAATTCCAGAAATTTTATATTATGATGACTTTATTTTTGAAATTCCAGAGAACATATTTTTCACGGTATCCGGGGCTGTTGAAAGTGAAAGTATTTCAATGAAAAATAATAAGATTTGGCAATCTGTTTTGAACGACATACTAAAAACTTCAAACCCAGATTTGAATTTCCAAGAACATGTTGTTGATATTTGGGAGACGGATAATGATCCCGCGGAAAATCGTATATCTTCAATGGAAAGAATCTTGGATGAAAAAATAACTTCAAGATGGAGCGCTTTATTTGGAGAACAGAAAATAAACTTTAAGGAAATTAAGATTAATACAAAATATGCAAACAAAATACTTGAAGTATCTTTTAAAATTAAAACAAATACTGGGAAGATATTTTCAGTAAACGAGCGAAGTAAGGGATTTAAATGGTTTTTCTCATTTTTATTATTTACAGAATTTAGAAAAACCAGAACAAGAAATATACTTTTTCTATTAGATGAGCCAGCTTCAAACTTACATTCTTCTGCACAATCCAAAATAATTGAGGCAATAGAGGATTTAAGCAAGGAGTCTTTAGTGATCTATTCCACGCATAGTCACCACCTAATTAATCCAAAATGGTTAAGTGGCTCATATATATGTATAAATGAAAGTCTCACCGAAGAAGAATTTTCTGGGAATTTAAATGAAGAGGATAATGCAAAAATAGAGGTTATTAAGTATTTTAGATACGTTGGACAGGGATTGGGAGACGATAAAATTTCTTACTTTCAACCTATTCTGGACAGGTTGGATTATAGACCTAGTTTTCTTGAACCTATTCCAAATATAACGATATTAGAAGGTAAAAATGATTTCTATGCGTTAAAGTATTTTGTAAAAACAATACTTAGAGATAAATTTGAATATAATTTTTATCCAGGCGCAGGTTGTGATAAATTGTGGGATATTCTTAGATTATATCTTGCATGGGGAAGCAACTTTGTAATAATACTAGATGGGGATAGGGGTGGGAGAAAATCCAAGACAAATTATGTTAAAGAATTTGAAAGTTATGTTGAAGATAGAATACATACATTTGATGATGCTTTAGGGATTAGGGGGCCAATAGAAGACTTGGTAGAGGAATCTGACAAAAAGACCGTCATTGACGCAGTATTTGGGGAAAATACTTATGCCAAAATACAACATAAGCAGTCTGCTCTAAAGAAAACCCTAGCTACAGCCTTCATGAAGTTATTAATAGAAAATAAAGTTGTTTCCATTACAAAAAGAACAAAAGATAATTTTAGAAAACTATTAAAATTTATAAGAGAAAAACAAGATCAATAATTATCATAAATAGTTCGTAAATGTCACGCTCTCGGTTGGAATGTAGACTAAAAGGATAGATGTTTTAGGAAAATATATAAGCCTCATAGTCTTTTAACTTGTTAACAACCAAAAGAGTAAAACAACTAATTTCTTAAGAAGTTTAAATAGTCTGTGTTTTACCAGACTATAGGAGCATGGACTTAAACATGAATTTTAATTTTTAAACGTTGTTATTTAGATTCAAGTCGAGTCACCACGAACTAACACGACACAATATTCGACCCCAAATTCTGTCGCCACCATTACCTCCTAACAATTAATACAAACACATAAAAAGCGAAAATTCTCCTTATATTCATGGCAACAGAAACTAATCGCCTACAAATCAACGATTTAATTTTTAGAGAATTAATAAAAAGAGGCTACTCTTTAGAAGGAAACACGCGAATCTGGAACATCGCCGATTCCAAGTTATGGTACCTAACTCCCGAACAAGCACAAGCGTACTTAGAATTAGAAAACTCTAAAAGTTACAATGAAGCCGTAGGAGAAAATGAAGGTCAAAAATTAATAGAGAATATGGCCGATGAAATAGTTACTTGGGCGAAAAAAGAACCAATTAATATTATTGATCTAGGTTGTGGGGATGGCAAGAAAGCAGGAGGTCTGATAAAAACATGTGGCAATAGATTAGAAATAAAATATTGTCCTATTGATATAAGTAGTTACCTAGTAAAAAAAGCTATAGAAACCTTTTCAAAAGAAAACATAGCAGAAGTAATTGAATTTCAATACAATATTTCTGATTTTGAAAATTTAGAAAACGTAATACATCTATTAAATATCGGCAAGTATAAGAAAAATTTAATTTTACTTCTTGGAAACACATTAGGTAATTTCGAAATAAATGAATTGCTATATGAAATTAGAAGTAGCATGAAAGGAAACGACTTGTTGTTAATAGACACCGCAGTTATAGATGAGAAAATAAAGGAAAGAACAAAATCTCAAGCAGAAAATAAAGCTGTAGATAATTTTCTTATCCACATGCCATTACAATTAGGACTAAACAAGACAGATTTAGAATATAACACCCGATTCAAAAACCAGAGAATGGAATTCTATTATGAGATAAAGAAAGATAAAACAATAAACTTCAACAAAAAAGAAGTTGTATTCCACAAAGGAGATCAAATAATTGTCGCGGTTGCATACAAATATGACCATAAAGATTTATTATCTTACTTGAATATCTATTTTAGTTCAGTTCAAATTACCTTCTCCAAGGATAAGTCCAAGGTGGTTGCTCTCTGTAAAAAGTAACTCCAAACCTTTTTATATTTCATTTATTCCCTATTTCCATGAGCCTGTAGCTCAGCCAGGTTAGAGCGCTGGTCTTATATGATTGAGGTTCGTTAGAACTTTAACTTTTCTTCAATCGAAGAAAGCCAGAGGTCGGGGATTCAAATTCCCCCAGGCTCATAGAATCAAATTTGAATACCCGACTTGTCTGGGACGAGCATCTTTGCTCGAATTTTGCCCTAAAGAAAATAAGGCAAAATTTTAGAGTGAAGTGCGAGCAAAATTCCCCCAGGCTCATAAATAAACCAATAAAAATGTTACTAGGACTAGTAGGAAAACCATCATGCGGAAAATCAACATTCTTCAAGGCAGCGACGCTAGCAGACATTCAAATCGCATCCTACCCCTTCACAACAATTAAACCAAATCACGGCATAGGATACGTTCGAGTCAAAGCCCTCTGCAAGGAACTCAACGTAAAATGCAATCCCCGAACAGGGTTCTGCACCGGAGAGACACGATTCGTCCCAGTAGAACTAATGGATGTAGCAGGATTAGTCGAAGGAGCTTCCGAAGGAAAAGGGCTCGGAAACAGATTCCTCGACGACCTAAGACAAGCAGACATGTTCCTCCAAATCGTGGATACCTCGGGAACAACAGACATCGAAGGAAGAGAAGGAAACGGCGACCCGATAAAAGACGTGAAAATGTTGGAAAACGAATTGAATAAATGGTATAGAGAAATTTTTGAAAAAGTTTGGAGCAAATTTTCGCGGACAATCCAATCAACAAAACAAAACTTCCCCGACGCCGTAGCAAAACAATTCTCAGGACTAAAAGTTTCAGAAGAAGATGTAAAATCCGTCCTAATAAAGTTGAAACTCGATCCAGAAAAACCCACCTCATGGTCCGAAGAAGATTTAGCGAACTTCACAAAAACATTAAGACACACAACAAAACCAATGTTAATCGTCGCAAATAAAATCGACAAACCCTCAGCAAAAGAAAACTTAGAACGATTAAAAAAAGAATTTCCAGAAATTTTAATCATCCCGTGTTCGGCAGATGCGGAACTCTCACTAAGACAAGCAACAAATACAGGACTAATAGATTACATTCAAGGCTCGCCAAAATTTACAATCAACGAAGACCAAATTAATGAAAAACAGAAAACCGCCTTGGAATCAATCCAGAAAAATGTCTTAGATGCCTACGGTTCAACAGGAGTCCAAAACGTCCTCGACAAAGCCGTCTTCGACCTTCTAAAATACATCGCAATTTTCCCCGCAGGTTCAAAACTCGCAGACAGTAAAGGCAACGTCCTCCCCGACTGCTTCCTCCTTCCGGGAGGTTCGACAGCATTAGACTTCGCATACCACTTACACACCGACATCGGAAACAAATTCATAAAAGCAATAGACGTCAGAACAAAACAGCCCGTCGGAAAAGACCACGCTTTGAAACATAGGGACGGGATTGAAATTATGACTGGTTAATATAAAATTAAGAATATATTTAAACCTCTAAAACTCTCAAAAAACATGAAACCAAAAGAACTTTGGGAAAACATCCGGCCAATTTTTATCAAGTATGAAAATGACCTCTATAACTTAGAAAAAACGTTAGCATCTAAATGCATTCAAATAGACGACAAGGCAACTATACATGAAAATCCTATCTGTTCATTTTCTAAGATATCTATTAATTTAGAGGATAAATCTAAGAAGGGAAGATTTTATTTTACTTATCGCGATGGGAAGGACAGAAAAGATATCATCTTTAACAATTCAGATCCTGAAAAATATTATGACTTTAAATTTAGCATACCAATCGGACTGGGAAAGATTAAAAAACTATTAGGAAACTTAGAATTTGACGGTATCGCCATAGGAAACAACAAGATAGACGAACGAGGCTATTGGTGTTACATTCAAGACGAAAACCCCAAACTTAGAGAATGTAATATTTCTTCGCTTGACAATATCGTAAAAAAACAATTTCTCTTAGCTAGTATACTTGGAGAAGGAATGATTCCCTTAGAATCCATACTAAAATGGGGGGGCACATCCTTCAAAGAACTTCAGTCCTTACCGCCAATCCACCCAGACATAATAAGCATCTTAGAAAAAAGAACTTCGGAGAATATGCCTTATGCAACTCTAAAATTCAGCAAGAAAATTACAGGGTACAAACCTTGGCCTAACGACGAAGTTTCCGCAAACATAACTTATGACACTAAAGGATACCATAATCTGAATGTGAAAATTCCTGCGAGAAAAGAAACCTTAACTCTTATTGACAAAGTGATAGAAATCTAACTAACCACAAAACAACTACTCCTTCCCCAAAACCAAATCCAAAATCTTCTCCGTATCCCCTAAATCATCGACGACATAACCAGCATCGGCATCTTCCAACTCCCCCTTAGAATACTCTCCCGTCGCAACCCCAACAGCTACCACTCCTGCCCCATTCCCAGCTTCCATATCCTTAGGAGTATCGCCAAAAAGAAAAACGTTATCATCAAACTCAAAACCAAAATTTTCCTCAGCTCTTCTTATCGCCAATTTCACCAACTTTGTCCTACTAACATCATCACTTCCAAAACCTCCAAACTTAAAATATTTACCCAGTCCTACTTTCTCTAGTTTTATTCTTCCAATAGGTTCAAGATTTCCCGTAACCAATCCAATAAGAAAATTTTGCTCTTCTAATTTTTTTAACAATTCTGGCACACCCTGCAATACTTTTATTTGAACAGAATCTTTTACTTCATCAAAATAATCTACCATCACCCTCATACACTCTTCAATCCTGGAAACTATCTCGGATTCTTTTAACCCATTCTTCTCGAGAACTTCAATAATTATTTGCTGATCAGTCATACCTTGATAATTTATTATATCAATAGTACTATCAATCTTATAAATTTTCTTAAATCCTTTAGAAAACGCTGTCGCATATTCTGTTGAACATTTAATTAATGTTTTATCAATATCGAATAAAATCAATCCCTTCATAATCTACAGACGTTCTATTTGTATTTAAATATTTTGCAACGGAAAATTTCACACAACAACCAATTTAAACCCCCTCTTCCTAACTCTCTTATGAGACTAAAAATAAAAGCCCAGCCTAATTCCGGAAGACAAGAAATACAAAAAATCTCCGACGACGAATATAAAGTTTTCTCAAAAAAATCCCCTAAAGATAATAAGGCTAATAATGAATTAGAAAAATTCCTATCTAAACATTTAAAAAAACAAGTTAAAATTATAAAAGGCTTCACGTCTAAAAGAAAAACAATAGAAATAATATAATGGGAATAAAATACACGCACGCACCTGACATCCAAAAAATCTCCGAAGAAATCGTAGAAAAACTTGAATGGAACCACGTCTTACTAGAACACGTCGCATTCATCAGAAGTTTCGGCTCATCAGCGAGGAGAACAATCGCAAGATGTCACGCCCTTGGTAAAGCAATGCAAATCGGCATGGGAAGAAAAAAAGGATTTTATTTAATCGAAGTCATTTCAGAAAAATTCGACAAACTTCCCAGCGACGAACAATTAAAAGTAATCATCCATGAACTCATGCACATCCCAAAATCTTTCGGGGGAGGATTTATCCACCACAACAAAGTTCATAACAAATCTGTCGAACAAGTTTACAATCACTATTGTAATTTAAAAAAAGAAATCAAATCCACATCAAATGACGAGGAAAGAAGATGGTTCTAAAAGAAATAAAATATTTTATTGACGGAAAAAGTGAAAAGATAAATGTAAAAATTTGCGACACTCCTTCCAAAAAGTTTTTAGGATTAATGTTTAAAAAAAACTCTCCACCACTCTTATTTACTTTCGACAAAAACAAAACCCTCTCGATACATTCACTATTCTGTAAACCATTCAAGGCAATCTGGCTCGACGAGAAAATGCATTCAACAAAAATCGTCGACGTTAAAAACTGGAAACTTAATATTTCAGGCAATGGAAGATACCTCCTCGAGATTCCAAGGACTACATAAAAATGACAAATCATCGACGATAAACAATTTCATCGACAATAGAAACATTTAAATATAAAATTGAATTAACAAAACTATCTCAATCTAAGGAGGTAAAAAGGAGGTAAAAAAATGGGAAAAGTTATTGCAAAAAATGTTATCAAACGAAAATCTGGATTTCTATATTATGTAGATGGAAAGGGAAGCGTTTGTGAGGCTAAGATGGCACGAGGGGGCAAAAAGAAAAAGAAAGTTGTCAAAAAGAAAGTTGTCAAAAAGAAAGTCGTGAAGAAAAAGAAGAAGAAATAAATCTTCTAAAAATTATTATTTTTTAATTTAATCATATTCAATGAATCTCTTTGGTTAGGGAGCCTTGGAGATTCATTATTTTTATTCAAAATTTTCAATCGCCTTGTTCAAAGCATCCGCGGCAAGATTAGAACAATGAACCTTTATCGACGGTAACTGACCCAACGCTTCCGCAACATCCTTATTAGTAATCCTCTTCGCTTCCTCCAAACTCTTCCCCTTCGCCATCTCCGTCGCCATCGAAGACGTAGCAATCGCCGCAACACAACCCATCGTCTGAAACTTAATATCCTTAATCTTGTCATCCTCAACCTTAATCATAATCTTCATAACATCGCCACAAGTAACATTTCCAACAGTCGCTTCAGCGTCGGGATTTTTCATCACCCCCATATTCCGAGGATTTTGAAAATGGTCAAGAACCTTCTTGTTATAAACTAAATTACTCATCCCCATTCAATTCCTTAATTAGCTCATCAACATCGACGCCATGAGCCGAAGCACCATTCTCAATAGTCTCAAACTGCGCCATCGGACAACCCCCGCAAAACAAACCACGGTCAGCCAACTTCTTCGCAGCCCCACTATCCAACCCCATTAACTCTGCGAAGGTCATATTTTTCGTAATCCTTTTATTTTTTTCCATAATTACTTTAATTTAAACGGCGAAATTTTTCTAAGTTTGAAAATAATTTTTCTAAGAGTTTTAATAACATAATCTATCTCCTCATCGGTATTGTCCTTACTAAGACTTAACCTCATTGAACTATTTAAATTCAACGGAGAAAGACCAAGCGCCT
The DNA here is from genome assembly GCA_030641715.1 of Nanobdellota archaeon. Lineage (GTDB taxonomy): Archaea > Nanobdellota > Nanobdellia > Pacearchaeales > GW2011-AR1 > JAGVXH01. Next base: position 7,185 of record DAOWGX010000021.1, on the reverse strand, counting down.
TAAGAACATGACTCGGTGCAAGACTACGAGATGAACAAGCAGAACCCGTCGACGAGCAAATCTTATTCACATCCAAATACGCCCCGATCGCCTCTCCCTCAATCGCTTCAAATGAAAAATTAACATTATTACAAAGTCTTTTATCTCCTCGAGGACCATTAAGTTTTGAATGAGGAATTTTCGAAATTTCATAAATCAACTTATCTCGAAGTCTAGTCATCTTCCGAATATCTCGAGATCCCGAAATTTTCACAGCCTTAGCAAAACCAACAATCCCAGGAATATTCTCCGTCCCGCTCCTCATTCCCGATTCCTGCTTCCCCCCATGAATCAGAGGAGCTATCTTCGTCCCTCTCCGAACATAAAGTGCCCCCACACCTTTCGGACCATTAATCTTATGAGCATTAAGCGTAACAAGATCCAAATTCTGTTTTCGCACATCAATCGGAACTTTCGTATAACTCTGACAAGCATCTATATGAAAATAAACTCCGCAGGCTCGACAAATCTCCCCGATTTTTTCTATATCCTGAATAGTTCCAATTTCGTTGTTACCATGGATAATAGAAACAAGAATAGTTTTCTCCGTAATCGCCTTTCTAACCTCTTCCGGATTCACAAAACCTTCCTCATCAACGTCGAGATAAGTCATATTAAAACCCTGCTCCCCCATCCAACCACACGAATTCAAAATACAATCATGTTCAATTTTAGTCGTAACAATATGATTTTTCCCCGAAGCAAGATTCTCTAATCCAATTCCCTTAATCGCCCAATTGTTCGATTCCGTTCCACTACCTGTAAAAAATATCTCGTCGGGTCTAGCCTTAATTGACCTAGCAATTATTCCCCTACTTTCCTCAAGTACCATCCCAGTCTCCTGCCCAAGAATATGTTGCGAAGAAGCATTTCCAAATTTCTCCAAAAAAAATGGTCGCATCGCCTTCAAAACTCGTTCATCAACTTTCGTCGTCGCTGCATTATCTAAATAAACTCTCTTTATCATGGATATTTCGGCTCACAGCCACAATAATTTAATACACTTTTGTTATATTTCTTACAAACCTCGCACAAACATTTCTTATCCTTAATATATTTCAAAATTCTTTGCATCTCACTCAACACATTCCTTTCATTCTTTACAATAACATTCACCGACCTCACAATCTCCTTCTTCACCTCAGAACTAAACTTAATCTTATTCGCCCTCTTATTCGACAAATATTGCGAAACCGCAGCCTTACTAATTCCAAGAATACCTCCAGCTCGTTCATAACTCATCCCATGTTGCTTAGTCAACAACTTCGCTAACTCCTTCCTAACTGCTGGAATAATATACCAAACTTCAATCTCCTGTGGCAATAAATACATGTTAACTATAGTTAACTTCCCTTTATAAAAATTACGGAAGATAAATAAATTTTTATTTGAAAAATAAATACTTTACACGAGCAAAAAAACTTGGATGTTGCTTAGTCTCTAATATGGTGACATTATTATTACTCTCTTCAACCATTTTAACAAGATCGCCATCCTTTAACGGCCTTATTGCTAGAGGATTACCTTGAGTTATACTTATAATTGTCGGACTATCCTCTTCTATTCTTATATATTTTCCACGCCCCACAAGAGATGGTTGAACAGCCACATATCCTTTATCAAAATTTATCTCTTTTAATACTCCAGTAACACCCACACTACCGACGCTGTAATGCCCTACACGTCCAACATAATCACTATAAATACAGCTTTTCTCCCCTGATTTATTACAATTAAAACCCATTTCTACCATAATACCACTACCACCACCACACTTTTAAAACTTCCTATTTGTAACTACTAAAAAATAACAGAAATACCTTAACCTAACTAACACTAATCGCATCAACAGGACACGTAGACTCAGCATCCTTTTCGCACGTCAACTCTTCGACTTCAGATTTAACAGCAAACGCTATACCATCCCTCATCTCAAAAGAACCAGAACAAGTCGCAGAACAAGCCCCGCAACCAACACACTTTTCTTTATCCACAGTTACCTTATATGCCATGATATTTTATCCCAATAACATTTATAAACTTATTCTCTTTTAACAAAATATGATACTCTGGATAACTCTCGGAATAGTAGCAGTCACAATAATAATATTCTTTAGCTACTACAACAACTTCGTCCGACTATCCCACCAAATCGACAACTCCCTAGCACAAATCAGCGTTCAACTCAAAAAACGTTCAGATTTAATACCCAACTTATTATCCTCGGTAAAAGGATACATGAAACACGAGAAAGGCATAATCAAAGAGATCACCAACGCAAGAAAAGCTCTCGTCCAGGCATCAGGCGTCGAAAACAAAATGAAGGCCGGCAACCAATTACAATCAGCGCTTAAATCAATCTTCGCAATCGCAGAAGGTTACCCCGACCTAAAAGCAAACACTAATTTTCTACAACTACAACAAGAACTCTCTGCTATCGAAGACAAGGTAGCATACGCAAGACAATACTACAACGACGGAATCATGTCCTACAATGTCATGACAAACATGGTTCCAGGAAAATGGTTCGCCTCCCTCTACGGATTTAAAAAACGAGACTATTTGAAAATTCCAGAAGCAGCGAAGGCAGTTCCAAAAGTTGAATTCTAGAACAATTAAAAACTTAGAATTAGATATAACAATATGGAAGGGACATTAATTAGCGCAAGAGATGAAAATAAAAAAGAGATTTCTTATACAGATGCTTTACTGAAGGGTCTTGCTCCAGATGGTGGGTTATACGTTCCAACAAAATATCCGCAAATTTCTATAGAAGAATTAAAAGCAATGAAAAAAATGTCTTATCCCGAGTTAGCTTTTGAAATAAAAAAGAAATTAGTTAGAGGAGCAATCCCCGACGATGATTTAAAAACTCTCTTAAAAAACGCCTATGTAGAACCAAAATTTAACTCACAAAATTTAAACACAGTTCCTGTTCAGGAAATAGGAAAAGATCTTTTTATACAAAATCTTTCTCTTGGTCCAACAGCAGCATTCAAGGATATGGCATTACAAGAGTTGGGACAGGAAATGAATTATGAATTAAGTAAACGAAATGAAAAATTAATAATTCTCGGAGCAACCTCTGGAGACACCGGATCATCCGCCGAAGCTGCAGTTAAGGGATTGAAAAATATTACACTATTTATGCTGAGTCCAAAAACAGGAATGAGTGACTTTCAAAAAGCTCAAATGGGTTCACTGTCAGGCGGAAATATTTTTAACATCGGTGTCAACGGAAGATTTGATGATCGTCAAGATTTGGTAAAAAAATTAAAGCAAGATTCAGAATTTTCAAAATTAGGCGCAGTAAATTCTATTAATTGGGGACGGATCTCTTCACAAATCCCTTACTTTTTTTCAGGATATTTGCAAGTTATAAAAAAGATTGGAGATGAGATTGACTTTGTGGTTCCTACTGGAAATTTCGGAAATATTCTCTCAGGATATATTGCAAAAAAGATGGGACTGCCAATTAGAAAATTAATTATCGCAACAAATGAAAATAACGTTCTTGATAATCTAATTAAAACTGGAATTTATGAAATTACCCCTGCACAAATTACATCAAGCCCTTCGATGGATATATCAAAAGCATCAAATTACGAAAGATTATTATTCGACATTGTAGATAGAAACGCAGAAACCGTAATAGAATATATGAAAAAATTCAAGGAAACTGGGAAAGTAGACTTCAAAGATTTCGGGGTTGATTTCAGTATATTTAGGCAGAAGGGGTTTTATAGCGATTCTTCAACTCACCAAGATAGGATAAACACAATAAAACAGTTATATAAAGAAACTGGAAAAATAATAGACCCGCACAGTGCGGATGCTCTAACAGTCGCAAAAAAATATAAAACTAACGACGGAATCCCGATGATATGTATGGAAACTGCTCTGCCAGTAAAATTTGAAGAGACTATAAAGAAAGCCTTAGGTTTTACGCCTGAAAGAGAAGAAAGATTTATTGGAATTGAAAAAAACATTAATCCAAACAATTTTTACGAAATTTCAAATAATGAAGATGAATTAAAAGATTATATAAGAAAAAACATATAAATCACAACAATGCAAAGACTCTCATTCCACGAAGAAATCCGAAAAAACAAAATCAACTCAATCTTTCTAATTACAATAGTCCTCGTAGTCCTCCTTGCCTTAATCTACACAATAGGTTTCGCCCTCGGTGGAGACTACCTTTTCTTCATAATAATCTTCGGAACAATTTTCTCCCTAATCTACGTCGTCGGTGGCTACTACAAATCCGCAGACCTAGCAATAGCCTCTGTAGGTGCGAAGAAAGCCACAAGTTCCGAATACAGACAATACAACGATATCGTCGAAGGGCTCTGTCTTGCATCAGGACTTCCAAAACCAAAACTCTACATTATGGATAATCCACAAATCAACGCATTCGCCTCAGGACGAGATCCCCAACATGCGGTCATCTGCGTAACAACAGGAGCCTTACAAAAACTAACAAAACAAGAACTCGAAGGCGTCCTCGCTCACGAACTCTCGCACATCGCAAACTACGACATCAGATTCATGACATTAACCGCAGTCCTCGTCGGGATGATAGCAATCATCTCCCAAATTTTCCTAAGAAGTTTATTCTGGAATTCAATGATGGGAGGACGAAACAGCAGAGGAAACAACAACGCAATCTTCATGATCATCGGAATCGCACTCGCAATCCTGGCTCCGATAATCGTCGCACTGGTCCAACTAGCTATTTCAAGAAAACGAGAATACGCCGCAGATTCTTCGGCTGTTAAGTTTATACGAACACCGACGGGATTAATCGGAGCCCTGAAGAAAATTCAAGATAATAAACCTATGAAAGTTTCCGGAGCAGTAGCGCCTTTGTTTTTGGCGAAACCTACGAAAGAAAGAGAATGGTTTATGACACATCCACCGTTACCAAAAAGGATTGCACGATTAGAGAGGATGTGAGTTTAACATAATAATTTTTTGTGCTCTTTTATAGAAAAGTGCCTACCCTATTATTCTCTACTTTTTCTATCCAACCCTAAACACTCCATAACCCTTCCAGTATCCCTCATCAAAACTTCTGGTATTTGATAGCAATCTTCCCCCCCTCTCCCATTCCATTCTACCGAATAAGTTCTTTTCCTTAAATTTATCGTTCCGATTGTTTTTTGAATATATTTCCATCTTTCTTTATATTCACCAGCAAGAATATACTCAATATTTGCATTTCCTGCTCCTTGCTCATTATTGAATCTACATAGCCAAATTTCTCCCACACGAGGATTTTCTCCCCCATAGTTAACCTGTCCTTCTGGCTGTGCCCTATAAAGAGATTGTATCGCACTACTTAGAATATCCTCAAAATCATAAGAATCCTCTGTTTTTGTTGCTAATCCTCTCAATCCAGCATTTAATCCATCTGTGTCTACAACAGTCCTATCACTAACTTCCATACAGACGATTCTTTTCCCCATATAGTTAAAATCCTCCCTTCTCTATTTAAATATTATTATAATAGAAACATCGTATTATATTTACCCAAATGTTAATTACTTCCCTAACTTCACAAAATCATAAGCCGACTTCGCCGCCAATGCCCCATCCGCCGTCGCTGTTATCGTCTGCTTAAACGGATTATTCGTCCCGTCTCCCGCCGCGAACAAACCCTCAACCGAAGTCCGGCCACCTTCATCAACCTTAACATAACCCTTATCCAATTCAACACCAAGCCCCTCAAAAATCTTCGTAGATGGCATCAAACCAATCTCAATAAAAACACCGTCGACATCAACCATTTTTTTCCCATTCAAGGATTCCATCCTCACATTACTAACCTTCCCATCTCCTACAATCTCAACAAGTTTAGAATTATAAATAATCTCGATATTTTCCGTAGCCTCAATCCTATCCAAACTTATCGGAACACACCTCATCTTTTCTCCCCGATAACTGATATAAACCTTCTCACAAATACTCGCAAGATAAATCGCCGCCTTCGCTGCCGAATCCGAACCACCGACGACGACAACAGTCTTGCCTCTAAAAAAATTCCCGTCGCAAGTCGCACAATACGAAACTCCTTTTCCCGAAAACTCGTCCTCTCCAGGAATCTCCAACTTCCGACGCTCCGATCCGAGACAACCTATAACCGAACGACCGACAAATTTTTTATCTCCGACGCTAACACTAAACCCCCTATCAACTTTCTCCAACTTATCAACATTTCCCATCTCAAACACAGCACCAAAAGTCTTCGCCTGCTCCTCAAACTTCTTCATCAAATCAACCCCCGAACCCGTAAACCCTGGATAATTCTCCAACTCTCCCGCAAGATTCGTAGTCCCGCCAATTTCCTTTCCAATAATCAAAGTCTTCATATCATAACGCCCACCATAAATCGCAGCAGCCATCCCTGCAGGACCCGTTCCAAGAATCAACAAATCATAAACTTCTACCATCCCTTCCTAAAATATAAAGACTTTTTATATCTTACCAACAACATTTAAATAACTCCGTTCCCAATCCAACATATGGACTCAAAAAAGAAGTTAGAACTAATAAAAAAAAACACCGCAGAAGTTTTAAGAGAAGAAAAACTAAAATCATCTTTTGAAAAAAAACAACCAATCGTTTATTGTGGCTACGAACCCTCAGGAGATTTACATATCGGACACTATGTAACTATCCTAAAACTAAAAGATTTCGAAGACGCTGGGTTCAAAGTCAAAATATTACTAGCAGATTGGCACGCCTTATTAAATAAAAAAGGCGATTGGGATTTCATCAATGAACAAGTAGAAAATTGGAAAAAAGCCTTTAAAAAAATTGGATTAAAGAACCCTGAAGTAATTGTAGGAACTAGCTTTCAAAAAAAGCCAGAGTATATCGAAGATGTTTTTTCACTCGCCGCAAACTCGACGCTAAATCGGGGAATCAGAGCAATGCAGGCTGTCGCAAGAGACGTAGACCACGCAAAAGTATCTCAAATTATTTACCCTTTTATGCAAGTCGCGGACATGAAAGCACTAAACGTAGACGCTGTCGTTGCAGGAATGGAACAACGAAAAATTCACATGATTGCCGTCGAAAATCTAAAAGACATAAACTATGAAGTCCCCTCATTCGTCCACACTTCATTAATCCCTTCAC